>JAZQZS010000008.1:0-3713 GCA_045634145.1 Tidjanibacter sp.
GAGCGAGCGCTGCAAGTCCCAGCACTCGGAGTAGCCTACGCGGCCTAAGTCTTTGTACAATATCTCCTTCATTTCGGTCAAAAGCTACAAGTGTGTGCCATCGGCCGAAGTACGCAAACTTAAAGTAGGGATTTTTCTTGAACAGCACCCGTTGCCGAGTGCCTATTCCGGGAACCTCATTTCGAGTGTTCTCTAAACCCTCTACCCCCTGCGTGTGCGGACGCTCTCCAATGCTGCATCAGCCAAGTATGACGAGCGCACCATAGGGGCGCTGGCGCAGTAGCTGAAGCCCATTTCGAGAGCCTGGGTACGGTACCATTCAAATTTCTCGGGAGTGATATACGCCGCAACGGGATAGTGCTCCAGAGATGGTCGCAGGTACTGACCAAGCGTCACAATCTCGACACCTGCATCGCGCAGGTCTCGCAGGGTTTGCAATACTTCATCATCGCTCTCGCCAAGTCCGACCATCAGTCCACTCTTCGAGACTGCACCCAAAGAGGAGATTTTCTCCAGCGTGCTGAGGCTTGTGCGGTACTTCGCACGCGCTCGCACCAGCGGGGTGAGTCGCTCGACGGTTTCGATGTTATGCCCGATAATATCGGGCTTGGATGCAGCCACAATCTCTATTAAATCGGCCCTTGCATCCAAATCGGGAATAAGGAGCTCAATTGTTGCGTCGGGATTTTCACGGCGGATAGCCTCCACCACTGCGGCCCAATGCTGGGCGCCGCCGTCGGGTAGGTCATCGCGCGTAACAGAAGTCACGACAACGTGTCGAAGTCCCATAAGCCTCACACTTTCGGCCACTTTCTCCGGCTCGGAGGCATCGGGGGCAAGGGGTATGCCTGTTTTTGTAGCGCAGAAACGACAGCCGCGCGTACAAATATCGCCCAGAATCATAAATGTGGCTGTCCTACGACGCCAACACTCCGCCTTATTGGGGCAGAGTCCGCTACTGCATATGGTGTGCAACGAGTGCTCCCGAACGATACGCTCGACCTCGGCCGACTCCTCGTTACTTTGCAGGCGGATTTTCAACCACTGGGGCTTTCTTAGCACATTTACCTTGTCATAAAACTTCGGCATTTTAAGTTCATTATTTTCCAATTGATGCAAAGATAGCAAAAAAAACAAAAGCTCCGCTATTTTTTCTTAAAAAATGACGCGTGGCACTGAAAAATTTATTACATTTGCTCTAACACCGCCACACAATGGCACAAAAAGATATTTTCAAGATGAAAGAGGCTCTAAAATTTTATAAAGATTTCCCCAAGGAGGGTATCGTTTTCGTGGATATTATTCCGTGGTTGCAGGACAAGAAAATCTTTACTCAAATCATTGACGAGATAGGCGCACGCCTCTCGGCTCCAAACATCGCAGCACCCGAGGCGCGAGGCTTTTTATTCTCGGCGCCGCTGATGGTTGCAAAGCAGGAGGTGCAGTCGATTATCCCCATTCGCAAGAGCGGCAAACTGCCTTATAATGAGGGAGATTTGTGTGACGTGGAGATTGAGAAGGAGTACGGCTCGGACCACCTTTTCTACCGCCTGAGCGACATCGCAGCAGCCAAGGCCGAGGGCGACGAAATACACATCTCGATACTCGATGATTTGCTCGCAACGGGAGGTACAGCCGAGGGTGTTGCCAAGTCGATGATGGCGCAGAAAATCGTTAAAGATGGCAAGGAGTACAAGGTGGTGATTGACGAGTTTATTTTCCTCGTTGAGCTCGACTTTTTGAAGGGCGCGGAGCGCTTGGAGAAGATTGCCCCAGTGAAGTCGATTGTGCATTTGTAGCGAACACTTACGCTGGTTTTGAAATAGATGGGTTGCCTAAATTATTCGGGCAACCCTTATTTTTTGCCATAAATTGATTTACGACGAGAAAAATTCGTATATTTGCACGATTTATACCCTAAATAATAGGCAAAGCACCCCGCGTAGCGGCAAAACACCACCAACGCGAGGGCAGAAAACGAAACAAAAAGAGATAAAAATATAGACCATTATGAAGTTTAACGAGTACAAAGGCCTCGACTTGGCAAACATCGCCAGCGAGGTATTGAAGAAGTGGGATGCTGACGACACTTTCCATAAGAGTATCACCACACGTGAGGGCCACCCCACGTTCGTCTTTTATGAGGGTCCCCCCTCGGCAAACGGTATGCCGGGTATTCACCACGTGATGGCGCGTACCATCAAGGACGTTATCTGCCGTTACAAGACACAGCAGGGTTATCTCGTGCACCGCAAGGCGGGCTGGGATACACACGGCTTGCCCGTAGAGTTGGGTGTTGAGAAGAAGCTCGGCATCACAAAGGAGGATATTGGCAAGACAATCACCATCGAGGAGTACAACCGCACCTGCCGCGAGGCGGTGATGGAGTTCACCGATATGTGGGAGAACCTCACTAAGCAGATGGGTTACTGGGTGAATATGGACGACCCTTACATCACCTACGACAACAAGTACATCGAGTCTTTGTGGTGGCTTTTGAAGCAGCTCTTCGACAAGGGCCTTCTCTACAAGGGTTACACCATTCAGCCCTACTCGCCCGCAGCGGGTACAGGTCTTTCGACTCACGAGCTCAACCAGCCCGGTTGCTACCGCGACGTGAAGGACACAACAATGGTGGCACAGTTCCGTATCCTCGAGCCCAAGGCCGAGATGGAGGGTTGGGGTACTCCCGTATTCCTCGCGTGGACAACAACACCTTGGACATTGCCTTCAAATACTGCACTCTGCGTTGGTCCGAAGATTGACTACGTAGCAGTACGCACATACAACGGCTACACAGGCGAGAAGATTACAGCCGTATTGGCCGAGCCATTGCTCTACTCTCACTTCAACAAGAAAGCCGAGGGTATCGCTTTGGAGGATTACAAGCCCGGTGACAAGCTCATTCCCTTCGAGGTTGTAGGTCGCTGGAAGGGCCCCGAGTTGGTAGGTATGCACTACGAGCAGCTTATCCAGTGGGTGAAGCCCGTAGAGATGGACGAGGCCGGTAATTGGAAGTCGGCAGCCGACAAGGCGTTCCGTGTGATTCCCGGTGACTATGTAACCGTTGAGGACGGTACGGGTATCGTTCACATCGCGCCCACATTTGGTGCTGATGACGCATTTGTTGCACGTCAGGCAGGTATCCCCTCGCTGTTTATGATTAACAAGCGCGGCGAGACACGTCCTATGGTTGACCTTACTGGTAAGTTCTACCTGATGGAGGAGTTGGACGAGAAGTTTGTCGAGGAGTGCGTAAACGTAGAGGCATACAAGGATTACGAGGGCCGCTGGGTGAAGAACGCCTACGATCCTCAGTTTACTGTTGATGGTCGCTACGACGAGGCTGCTGCGCAGGCTGCCGAGTCACTCGACGTATATATCGCTATCAACCTCAAGGGAGTAAACAAGGCCTTCAAGATTGAGAAGCACACCCACAACTACCCCCACTGCTGGCGTACCGACAAGCCCGTGTTGTACTACCCCTTGGATTCGTGGTTCATCCGCACTACGGCTCTCAAGGAGCGTATGATGGAGCTTAACTCTACAATTTTGTGGAAGCCCGAGTCAACAGGAACGGGCCGCTTCGGTAAGTGGTTGGAGAACTTGAACGACTGGAACCTCTCGCGTTCACGCTTCTGGGGTACTCCTCTGCCTATCTGGGCTACGGAGGACCGCGCGGAGCTCAAGTGCATCGGCTCTGTTGAGGAGCT
>JAZQZS010000009.1:0-57379 GCA_045634145.1 Tidjanibacter sp.
CATCGAGCAGATTCGAGGGCTCTGCCGTCCCGTGCTGAATGGAGAGCACTACCTATCAGGCGAGGAGGTATGCAAAGCTTTGCGAATCACTAAACGTACATTGCAGCAATATCGCGATGACGGGCTTGTGTCGTTTGTCGCGCTTCCCGGTAAGATGCTCTACAAAGAGTCGGATATTTTGGCTCTGCTGCAACAAAATTATATTCCCGCTTTCGTGCACGAAAATAGAGGAAATTTACTACCTTTGTGAGTGTAGAAAGCAGCATATAAAGAGTAGTGAAAAATGGTGAATTATGGCCGTGTGCAATTCGTGAGCACTGAATTAGGCTAATCGCCAATTACGCTAACACACAATAGGTTACACACTTGGAAATGTTTCCTGGTGGCACCACGAAGAAGAGAGGTTAACGCCTCTCTTTTTTGTTTTATACCCAACCCGAAATCAAAACGTCTATATTTCAGCCTCGAAATGCGCACTCGATAAAGTGCATAATCTTAGACGGTTAGTTTTGACAATGGTTTAAGATTATTCTGTGTATTCCTTTTGTATTTGTTTTAATACACAATCTTCATTCACGAATAACATATTGAACTCCACCAGAAACTCATCCAATGTTTTATTTAACATTTGATCATTGGAGATGCAATAATTAAAATAAGGATTCTATGAGTACACAGGAGCGAGAAAGATGATCCAGAGCTAACCCAAATGTGGTATGATGGTGCAACGACCAAAGAGATTGCAGCCCACTTTCAGCGCAAACCGAGCGTCATCACTTCGCGCATCAAGAAGTTGGAGGAAACGTATAGAGAGAGGCGCTAACCTCTCTTTTTTATCTCTTTTGCGACAGTTGCCAGCTGTTCATCAGGTTTTGCCAAACGATGTAGGCCACGGGGGCTACCGAAGCCAGCGGATTGAGGTAGCTCTGCGACAAAATTATCGCTAGCAACGTATTCTTCTGGCCCATAGACTGACTTCCGCCAATCTCGTCGCCATTTCGCCTACCCCACCAGCGCCCAAGGCTAAACTGAGCAATACACAACACTCCTGCCGCCACGCCCAACACAATCTCGGTGGGTATCATTTCGCGTGGCTGAGAGAGTATAAAGTTAGTCGTTTCGCCCATCACAATAACCAGCGAAATCACCCACAAATAGAACGACCACTGCTGGTGTACGCGCACATATTCATACCCCTTATGCCACACCTTGTCGAGCAGTTGGGCCACTACAAAGGGCAGCACCACAAGCAGCAACAAGCGTCGGAAAACAAGCCAAAACGAGGTCAAAAAAGGCATATCGTTCTGCACTCCCACAAAGGAGAAAACCACAGGTCCGAGCAGTGCCATAGCTAGGTGGCTGAGCAGTGTAAAAGTGGTCATCTGGGCCACATTGGCACCCAACATTCCGCCCACCACAACCGAGGCCATAGCGGTCGGCACAAAGACGCAAATCATCGCCCCCTGACACACAATTTCGCCCACTCCGCACCACCTCAATAATAGGTAGAGCAACACGCTTACAACGAGTTGAACCACAAGTTCTCCGACGTGTATGCGCTGCACCTTCAACTCCCTTGCTTTGACCCTCGTAAAAGTGACAAAGAGCATAGCAAAAATAATGTAGGGCGAGAGCCATCCGAAGCGGCCAAAAAAGTTGTGAAAAACAATACCCGCAGCGATTGCTACGGGCATTGCGTATGTTTTAACTTTCGGATTCATCTGCGGGAAAATTCAGACCCAACAACCCACTACTTCTGGCGGAAGTATATCTGCATAGGCACACCGCTGAAATCCCAATGCTCTCGGATCTTGTTCTCCAAGAAACGACGGTAGTGGTCGCGGATATACTGGGGCAGGTTTACAAAGAATGCAAACGAGGGCGACACGGTGGGCAGCTGAGTAACGTACTTAATACGGATATATTTGCCCTTGGTCATTGGAGGAGGGGTCTCCTCGATAATGGGCAGCAGGAAGTCGTTGAGCTCCGAGGTCGAGATGCGACGATTGCGGTTCTCGTAGACCTGAATAGCGGTCTGCAACACCTCCATGATGCGCTGTTTGTTGATTACCGAAGTAAAGATGATGGGGACATCGTTAAAGGGTGCGAGTTTGGACTGCAAAGCCTCCCTCCACTCTTTCATAGTGTTGTTGCCCTTCTCGATAAGGTCCCATTTGTTTACCACAACCACACAACCCTTCTTGTTACGCACGATGAGCGAGAAGATGTTCATATCCTGCGACTCGATACCCTGACGAGCGTCGAGCATCAGCACACACACATCGCTATTCTCGATGGCGCGAATCGAACGCATTACCGAGTAGAACTCCAAATCCTCGGTAACTTTGCCCTTCTTGCGCAGACCTGCGGTATCGACCAAGTAGAAGTCGAGGCCGAATTTGTTATATCGGGTGTTGATACTATCGCGAGTTGTGCCTGCAATGTTGGTCACAATGTTGCGCTCGGTGCCCAGCAGAGCGTTGGTGAGCGACGATTTACCCACGTTAGGACGGCCCACGATAGTGATGCGGGGCAACTCCTCTACCACCTCGGGTTTATCCTCGGGCAACATCTCCACAATCTTGTCCATCAGGTCGCCGGTACCGCTACCGCTCATCGACGAGATGCAGAAGGGGTCGCCCAGACCGAGTGCATAGAACTCGTTCGAGCCGTAGATAAGGTCGTAGTTATCAACCTTGTTCACCACCAGCAGAGTTTTCTTTTTGCTGCGACGCAACACGTCGGCCACCATCTGGTCGAGGTCGGTAATACCGGTCGAAACCTCCACCATAAAGAGAATCAGGTCGGCCTCGTCGATTGCCAGGTGGACCTGTTTGCGGATCTCCTCCTCGAACTCGTCGTCGCTACCCACCGAGTAACCACCGGTGTCGATGAGCGAGAACTCCTTACCGTTCCAATCGGTTTTGCCGTAGTGTCGGTCGCGGGTAGTGCCGGCGGTCGAATCGACAATAGCCTGACGCATACCCACAAGGCGGTTGAAGAAGGTACTTTTGCCCACATTAGGGCGGCCAACAATTGCTACTAAACTCATATCTGTATGTTCAATAATTCTTTTGTCTAACTTATTATGCGGTGCAAAGATAACCAACTTTGAGAAAATTTTTGCACTCCGATGACATTTTTGCATAATAAGTGCTATATTTGGGGCTGTAATAGAGAACTTTTCTAATAACCACAACGATAAAAAACACCAAAAGTATGAAAAAGGTTATACTATCTATCGTGGCCGCCTTGCTCTCGTGCAGCGCAATGATGGCCGGTAACAACATTTTGGGCATCCTCAACGTGGGTGGCCGCATCGGTATCGTTTCGTCGAGCGAGCAGATTCCCGACACCACCTCTGCAATCACAGAGGCTATCACCGCCGAGGGCACCGGTTGGACAGGTACCGTTTTTGCCCGCATCAACATCCCCAAACTGCCCCTCTACATTCAGCCCGAGTTGCAGTACACCAATTCGCAGATTAAAGTCCCCTCCCTCCCCTCGGTAGAAGACCTCCTTGGCGGCACTACCGAAAAAGAGGAGTCCGTGACCAACACCTACATTGACCTGCCCGTACTGATTGGCGCAGAGATTGGCTTGGGTAGCTTGGCAAGCGTTCGTGTAAACGCAGGTCCCGTGGTGGCAATCGCTCAGAACAAGGGCTTTAGAGATCTGACCGAGAACGATTTCCTCGATGCTTGGGACTCGCTCAAAAAAGATCCCACCATCTCTTGGACCGCAGGTGTGGGTGTGAAGGTGCTGAGCCTGATTGCCGAGGTGCGCTACAATGGCAACTTCAAAGAGGGTAAAGTTGATGCAAAAGATATCAAAAACAGCATCAACCCCAACCGCACAAGTTGGAACCTGAGCCTTGGCGTGATGTTCTAAATTCCACAGATGATTTGCAAAAGCCCCTTGCAAGGAGTTCAAATGAGCCTTGTAAGGGGCTTTTTTTGTGTATAAATCATAAAAAGAGTGGCAAAATTGTTTTTTATTAAAAAAATATATACCTTTGTTGAGTGTTTGACTTATTATAAATAAGTAATCACGCCCCGAGTGCGCCTCCCAACCGACGCACCCACCCCACTAAAAATGAAGAAATTGTTTAACAAATTTTAATTATTGGAATGTTATGAAAAAAATTATCTTGACACTTGCAGTTGCTCTCTTGGCAGTGACTACAATCAACGCACAGAGCCACGGTTGGTTTTGGTTTGGTCCCAAAGCCGGTATGACCTCGAATGTTGATGTTTCTAACATCAAAGATGCAGACGGTGCTTTGAGCACTTTCGAGGGCGCACAGAGCTACAGCGCAGGTATTATGACCCGTTTCAACCTGCCCCTGTCTCTCTTCTCGCTCCACTTGCAGCCCGAGCTGATGTATGGCTGGACCAAAGGTTCGCTCAAAGATGCCAATGGCGAGAACGTTGCAGTTAAAGACTTTACCGTAAACAACTTCGACATCCCCGTATTGGCAGGTGTTGGTATGGACCTCGGTTTGTTCAACGCTCGCGTTCAGGCTGGTCCCGTTGTTAAGTTCAATTCGAGCGAGACTATCGAGAACACCGGTAAGGTTGATTGGAAAGATGTTACCTACACTTGGGCAGCAGGCGTTGGTATCGACTTGTTCAACTTCATTATGATCGACGCTCGTATGATTGGCGGTTGGAAAGATGGTATGGAGCCCACCAACTTTGGCGATATCTTCAACTTCGACAACGTAGACAAAGAGACCAACACTTGGACTCTTTCGATCGGTGTTATGTTCTAATGCATAGCGCAAGAGATACTTTTAACTAACTATATGGCAGAGAAGAGCATATCTATCAACGATATTGACCTTCTCGACTTTTATGGGGTCGCAAATTCTAATTTCAACAGGATTTGCGACCTCTTTCCTAAACTAAAAATTGTTGCTCGCGGCGAGGTCATCAAGGCCATCGGCACCGACGAGGAGATTGAGAGGTTGGAAAAGAGAGTCGAGGCGCTTGGCGAGTATTACAACAAATACGGACACATTTCGCCAAGTGTTATAAACCAAATCTTTCAGGGTGGACTTCCCCAACCCGAAGGGGGCATTATGCCCTCCGACGTAATCGTCTATGGCAACAACGGACTCATCGTAAAGGCTCGCACCGAGAATCAACAAAAACTCGTCGAACTTTACAGCCAAAACGACCTGCTCTTTGCGGTCGGACCCGCGGGTAGTGGTAAGACCTACACGGCCATTGCTCTGGCTGTGGGCGCACTTAAAAACCGCGAGGTGAAACGTATAATCCTCACCCGCCCTGCGGTGGAGGCCGGCGAGAGGCTCGGCTTTCTGCCCGGCGATATGAAGGAGAAATTGGACCCCTATCTGCAACCCCTCTACGATGCGCTGAACGATATGATTCCTCCGGCCAAGTTGCAGAGGTTTCTCGAAGAGGGCGTGGTGCAGATTGCTCCGCTGGCATATATGAGGGGTCGCACGCTCGACAACGCCTTCGTGATTCTCGACGAGGCGCAGAACACTACCCTGCCCCAGATTAAGATGTTTCTGACCCGTATGGGCCGCAATGCCAAGTTTATCGTCACGGGCGACCTGACCCAGATAGACCTCCCACGCAAGAGCGACTCTGGCCTGAAACGTGCAATTGATATGTTACACAATATCGAGGGCATCGGAATCGTTGAGTTTGGCAAAAAAGATATTATCCGCCACGCGCTCGTGTCGCAGATTGTCAAGGCCTTCGACTCGCACGAAGAGAGCCAGCCCACCCACGAGCCACACAAAACCGAAAATAATTAAACCTAAAAATATAAACACTCTTTCTAAAACTATTATGGACAAGAATATCGCACAACTCGCCCCCGTGGCAGTTTGGAAACACTTTGCAGGACTCAACAAGTGTCCTCGCCCCTCGCACAACGAAGAGGCAGCCCGCAACTACGTCATCGAGTTTGCCAAAGCACAAGGCTTGGAGTACTCGGTAGACGAGGCACTCAACATCCTCATCCGCAAACCCGCAACCCCCGGTATGGAGAACCGCAAAACCATCGTTTTGCAGGCCCACGTCGATATGGTACCCCAGAAGAACTCCGACAAAGAGTTCAACTTCGACACCGACGCCATTGAGGCTTATATCGACGGCGACTGGGTAACTGCCGACGGAACCACCCTCGGTGCCGACAACGGTATCGGTGTGGCAGCCATTATGGCCGTTTTGGAGTCGAAAGAGGTTAAACACGGCCCCATCGAGGCTCTCTTCACCGCAACCGAGGAGACCGGTATGGATGGTGCTTTCGGCCTGAAACCCGGTATGTTGAAGGGCGAGATTCTGCTCAACCTCGACTCGGAAACTCACGGCGAGCTCTATGTTGGTTGTGCAGGTGGTTTGGACTTCAACGCCACCATCAAATATGGCAAAGGTCGCATTATGACCAAAGATTTCAGCGGCTACCGCTTGGAGGTTAAGGGTCTGAAAGGTGGTCACTCGGGTATGGAGATTATCCTCCAGAGGGCCAACTCCAACAAGCTCCTCGCAAGGTTCTTGAAGAACTTTATGGACAAATACGGCATCCTGCTGTGCGACATAGACGGTGGCGGTCTGAGGAACGCCATTCCCCGCGAGGCTTTCGCAACCGTAGCTGTGCTGAAACAGTATGAGAAGAAATTCCTCGCTTCGGTCAAGAAGTTTGAGAAACTCTATCAGGAGGAGTTTAAGGGCGTAGAGGATAGCATCTCGTTCAAGGCCATCCCCGTTAAGTGTCCCACCAAGTGCATCGACATCTTCGACTCTCAGGATTTGATCGACGCAGTTGTGGCTCTGCCCAATGGCATCGCTCGTATGAGCACCGCAATGCCCGGCTTGGTGCAGACTTCGACCAACCTTGCAAGGGTGGTAAGCCAGAACGGCAAATTTACCATTATGTGTCTGTTGCGCAGCTCGGTACGCAGCGAGAAAGAGGACCTCGCACTGCAAATGAAGACCGTGTGTGAGATGGCCGGCGCAAGCGTAAAACTGAGCGGTGGCTACGACGGTTGGAACCCCAATCCCGACTCGCCCATCTTGGCTACCATGAAGGAGGGTTACAAGGCTCTCTACGGCACCGAGCCCGCAGTGATGGCTATTCACGCAGGTTTGGAGTGCGGTATCATCGGTGGTGTATATCCCAAAATGGATATGATTTCGTTTGGTCCCACCATTTGCTACCCCCACTCGCCCGACGAGAAGGTAAACATCGAGTCGGTAGGCAAATTCTACGACTACCTCTGCTACACTCTCGAGCACGCTCCCGAGAAGTAGTCACGTTTTTTTGACAACACGGGCAGGGGCTCGACACACAAGGGCCCCTGCTACTTATATCTGAAGGAATCAGACCAACCCAAGCAGCCCACACCACAAGGTGAAGCCCCTGAGTTACAACCAATTCAGAGGGCAGAGAGGAATAGATTAAGAAACAAGGTTACAGAAGGTTATAATGGGTAAAAACAACAGATGGCTCGCCATTGTCAATCTGCTCTCGGGCAGCGGCAAGTGCGGGCGTGATTGGGAACACATAGCCCGAATTCTCTACTCGAAAGGCATCGACTTCGACACCGTATTTACGGGCCGTCGTCAACACGCCATCGAGCTAGCCAAGCGTGGCATCATCGAAGATGGCTACCGCAACATCATCGCCATCGGTGGCGACGGTACCATTCACGAGGTGGCAAACGGTATCCTCACACAAACCGAGGTCGATCCTGCCGAGGTGCGTATGGGTGTTATTGCTGTGGGTACGGGTAACGATTGGATTCGCACCTACGGCATACCTCGAAGCTACGAAGGTGCCGCCGAAGTGATTGCAGCAGGCAAAGAGTTTCTGCAAGACGTGGGCAAGGCTACCTACATCAACCGCAAAGGCGAAGAGGAGAGCCGCTACTGCGTAAATGTGAGCGGTGCCGGTATGGACGCTGCCGTGAACCTAAAAGTATGCCAGATGAAAGACAAAGGCAAAAACGGCAAGTCGTCGTATACGATGCAGCTTGCCAGGTCGGTCTTTGGCTATCGTTCCTGCCCTATGGCCGTGAAGGTAGACGGCGAGCAGGTGGCCAGCGGAATGATTATGAGTATTTCGGTGGGTATCGGCCAGTACAATGGTAGCGGAATGTTGCAGCTGCCCCTCTCGAAGGCCGATGACGGATTGCTCGACTGCACAATCATCGACACAATGTCGGCCTTGAAGATTGCCACCGTTGTGGGCAAGCTCTACGACGGCAAAATCTACTCGGTAGGCAAGGTGCACCACCACACGGGCAAGTGTATCGAAATCACCTCCTCGGAGGTGCGCGAAGTGGAGGTCGATGGCGAGGCTCTCGGCACCACCCCTGTGCGTTTCGACATCTCGTCCAAGAGGCTCAAAGTATTAGTACCATAACCCCTTGATTAAGACTTAGGTCGTTTCGACGTTAGATCTTAGACGTTAGACAAAAAAAGGAGTCAGTTTTTCGCTGACTCCTTTTTTATTTAGTCCATCTTCAAGACTGCAAGGAAGGCCGATTGGGGCACCTGAACGTTACCAATCTGGCGCATACGTTACTTACCCTTCTTCTGCTTTTCGAGCAGCTTACGCTTACGGCTGATATCGCCACCATAACACTTGGCCGTAACATCTTTACGCACCTGACGCACGGTCTCGCGGGCAATAATCTTGGCACCAATGGCCGCCTGAATTGCAATATCGAACTGCTGACGAGGGATGAGCTCTTTGAGCTTCTCGCACATCTTGCGACCGAAATCGTAGGCGTGGTCGGTAAAGATAAGCGACGAGAGTGCATCCACGGGCTCGCCATTGAGCAGAATATCCAACTTCGAGAGTTTACTCTCGCGGTAACCAATCTGGTGGTAGTCGAACGAAGCATAACCGCGCGACATACTCTTCAACTTGTCGTAGAAGTCGAACACAATCTCCGACAGAGGCATATCGAAGTTAATCTCCACACGCTCGGGGCCCAAGAACACCTGATTTACAAGCGTACCACGTTTGTCGATGCAGAGTTTGATTACTGCACCCAGGTAGTCGGTCTTGGTAATAATCTGAGCACGGATATAGGGCTCCTCGATTTTGTCTACGAGGGTCAAATCGGGCAGTCCCGAGGGGTTGTGAACATCCACCACCTCGCCCTTCTTGGTAGTCACCTTGAACGAAACGTTGGGCACAGTGGTAATCACATCCATATCGAACTCGCGGTAGAGCCTCTCCTGCACAATCTCCATATGGAGCAATCCGAGGAAGCCGCAGCGGAAACCAAAGCCGAGCGCAAGTGAACTCTCGGGCTCGAAGGTCAGCGAAGCGTCGTTGAGCTGCAATTTTTCGAGCGAGGCGCGCAGGTCCTCATACTCGCTTGCATCCACGGGATACACACCCGCAAACACCATAGGCTTAACATCCTCAAAGCCCTCAACTGCCTCGGTACAAGGATTTTCGACGTGGGTAATGGTATCGCCCACCTTCACATCCTTCGAGGCCTTAATGCCCGACATAATGTAGCCCACGTTGCCGGCCTTAATCTCGTCTTGCTGAACAAATTTGAGTTTCAGCACGCCAATTTCGTCGGCATCGTACTCCGAGCCGGTGTTGAAGAACTTAACGTGGTCGCCCTTGCGGATAGTACCGTTCATCACACGGAAGTAGCCGATAATACCGCGGTAGGAGTTAAACACCGAGTCGAAAATCAGAGCCTGCAAGGGGGCATTCTCGTCGCCCTTAGGAGCAGGAATACGAGCCACAATAGCCTCCAAAATCTCGGTAATACCCACACCCGTGCGGGCCGAGGCACAGAGAATCTCGTCGTGGTCGCAGCCAAGCAGTTCGACAATCTGGTCTTTAACCTCATCGACCATTGCCGACTCCATATCGATTTTGTTAATTACGGGGATAATTTCGAGGTCGTGCTCCATTGCAAGGTAGAGGTTCGAGATGGTCTGAGCCTGAATACCTTGCGAGGCATCTACCACCAGCAGTGCACCCTCGCACGAAGCGATTGCACGCGACACCTCGTAGGAGAAGTCGACGTGTCCGGGGGTGTCGATAAGGTTCAACGTGTAGTCCACTCCACCGGTGGTGTACTGCATCTGGATGGCGTGGGACTTGATGGTGATACCCTTCTCACGTTCGAGGTCCATATCGTCGAGCACCTGGTTTTGGAGTTCGCGCTCGGAGAGTGTTTTGGTCTCTTCGAGCAGTCGGTCTGCCAGGGTACTCTTACCGTGGTCGATGTGTGCTATAATACAAAAGTTACGAATCGTTTTCATCTATTGCGCAATTTATCGTGCAAAGATAACGAAAAAAGTTGAAATTAGAAATACCACACCCCCTCAAACACCACGCCCCTACTTTTTCGGAAAAAATCTCAATTCTCAATTTTCAATTCTCGATTCAAAGTAGTACCTTTGTAGGTTAGAAACAAAGCGCAAAAACAATAACAAAAATATAGAACTATGAACATCTCATTCAATTGGCTCAAAAACTATCTCGACAGCGACCTTACACCCCAAGAGGCATCGGTAATTCTGACCGACATCGGTCTGGAAATCGAGGAGTTTGAGAAGATAGAGGCTGTGCGTGGCGGCCTCAAAGGCGTAGTGGTGGGCCAGGTGCTCACCTGCATCGACCACCCCGACTCGGACCACCTCCACATCACCACCGTAGATGTGGGCGCTGCCGAGCCCCTCGGTATCGTTTGCGGCGCTGCTAACTGCCGCGCAGGACTCAAAGTTATGGTGGCCACCGTGGGCGCAGAGCTCTACCCCATCGACTCCGACGAGGTCTTCAAGATTAAACGCAGCAAAATCCGTGGCGTAGAGTCGCTCGGTATGCTCTGTGCCGAAGACGAGCTCGGTATCGGACACAGCCACGAGGGTATTATGGAGTTGGACGAGAACGCCATCCCCGGTACCCCCGCAATGGAGTACCTCAGCCTTACTGACGACTACCGTTTGGCCATCGGCCTTACCCCCAACCGTATTGACGCAGCTTCGCACTATGGCGTGGCTCGCGACTTGGCAGCCTACCTGCGTTCGCAGGGCCGCAAAGCCGATCTCCACCTGCCCAGCGTGGACGAGTGGAAGGTAGACAACACCTCGAAGGCCACCAAAGTGACCGTTGAGTGCACCGAGGGCGCACCCCGCTATGCAGGTGTAAATATCTCGGGCGTGAAGATTGCCCCCTCGCCCCAGTGGTTGCAGAACGCTCTGCGCGCAATCGGTATCAACCCCAAAAACAACGTGGTAGACGTAACCAACTACGTTCTCCACGAGCTCTGCCAGCCTCTGCACTCGTTCGATGCCGACAAGATTGAGGGTAACGAGGTGGTTGTTCGCACCTGCGAGGAGGGCACCAAATTCCGTACCCTCGACGGTGTTGAGCGCACCCTCTCGGCAGGCGACTTGATGATTTGCGATGCCGAGAAGCCTATGTGTATCGCAGGCGTATTTGGTGGCGAGCACTCGGGCGTGAGCGACAGCACCACCAACGTATTCCTCGAAAGCGCATACTTCAACCCCGTGTGGGTACGCAAAACTGCCAAGCGTCACGCTCTGTCGACCGACGCTTCGTTCCGTTTCGAGCGAGGTATCGATCCCAACATCACCATCTATGCACTCAAACGTGCCGCACTGCTCATCAAAGAGTTGGCCGGTGGCGAGATTACCTCGGAGATTACCGACATCTATCCCGCACCCGTAGCACCCTTCAAAATCGACATCACCTACAACTATATCAACAACCTGATCGGTAAGGAGATTGGTAACGAGGCCATTAAAGAGATTCTGCGCGACTTGGAGATTACCATTACCGCCGAGAGCGAGGAGGGTCTGAGCGTGGAGGTTCCCGCCTACCGTGTGGATGTTCAGCGTCCTGCCGACCTGGTGGAGGAGATTCTCCGCATCTACGGCTACAACAACGTGGAGATTCCTACCCACGTTAATTCCACCCTCTCGTATGAGCCCAAGCCCAACAAAGACAAGCTCCGCAATATGGTGAGCGATATGCTCAGCGCACAGGGCTTTGCCGAGGTGATGAACAACTCGCTCAGCAAGAGCAGCTACTACGAACAGTCGGAGGTTTACCCCGCATCGTCGTGCGTGAAGATTATGAACCCCCTGAGTGCCGACTTGGGCGTTATGCGTCAGACTCTGCTCTACGGCTTGTTGGAGGTAATTGAGCTGAACGTAAACCGCAAAGTTCAGAACTTGAAGATCTACGAGTTTGGCAACACCTACACCTACAATGCCGAGCGCAAAGAGGATGGCGGTTTGGCTCCTTACAACGAGTCGTTCCGCTTGTCGGTGGCAGTAGCCGGCAACCACACCTCGCAGTCGTGGAACAGCAAGGGCGAGGCTACCGACTTCTTCCGCCTGAAAGCCGTGGCCGAGAAGATTTTGCGTCGCTTTGGTATGGACATCTACACTCTCCGCAGCGAGCCCCTCTCGAACGAGATTTTCTCGGAGGGCTTGGTGCTGAAAGCAGGCAACAAGGAGTTGGCACAGATTGGTACCGTTTCGCCCAAGGTGCGTAAGACTTTCGACCTGAAAGGCGACGTTTACTTCCTCGATATCGACTTCGACACCCTGCTCAAATATACCCGCAAGCACAAAGTGTCGGTTGTGGAGTTGCCCAAATTCCCTGCTGTAAAGAGGGATTTAGCTCTGCTTGTTGATAGCGCCACCACCTACGCCGAGTTGCGCCAGATTGCCTTCCAGACCGAGAAGAAACTGCTCAAAGATGTGTCGTTGTTCGACGTCTACACCGGCGACAAGTTGGAGGCAGGCAAGAAGTCGTATGCGCTGGCCTTCATCCTCCAAGACGAGAGCCGCACCCTCGACGACAAGACCATCGACAACACTATGAACAAACTGATCGACGCATTTGCCAAGAAGGCAGGTGCCACCATCAGGTAACATTCATACAATCCCAAACGCAAAAAAACGCACTCCTCGCAAGGGGTGCGTTTTTTTGTTTGTCGTACAAATTTGGAGTGCTATTTCACCACCCTTATTACGGGGTGTTGGATATAGACATAGGGGTCGTTGTTGCCCGTAGTGGTACAACGGATGCGGATGGCTCGTAGGGGCTCGGTGGCGGTCACAACAGCGCGACCATTGCGAAGGTCGCAGGCGGTGGTAAACTCCACTCCGTCGGTCGAAATCTCCACCACCCCACTTGGGAAGAGCCCTCGGGTGACGTGACGATAGCCCGTAGTGAGTTCCACAACCGCCCCCTGGGGCACTCGTTCGGCAAACTCATAGAGAATCCAGTCGCCCTCTCGGCAAGTACGCTTGCTACGCACGCCATAGTCGTTGGTGTAGTTCGAAATGCGTCCCAAGTCGCCCTCGGCACGCATAGGTAATGAGGTGGTACACACCATTTTGTGGTTCACTACTTTACCCTCTGGTTTAGCAGGCTCGCCCTGTCGGTAGCGAATTCCCATAGCCTCCATACGGCCTTTGTGGTGGTCGAGTCGGCCCTCGAAGTCGGCCCACACCCTACGCTCCTCGGGCAGCCAGCACACCTCGGCCAGAGCACACACGCGAGGATAGAGTTGGTAGTCGATATAGTGGGGCATCGCCTCGCTATGCCAAGCAAGCAGTTCGGTCCAAAAGGCGCCCGAAAATCCCTCGACATTACGCCTCGCCTCGGCCGAAAATCCCTGCTCCGAGAGTCGGTAGGAGTAACACTTGCGGGCAGTAACCACCCCTGCCCAATTATGGCCCACCTCGTCGGCACTCTGGCGCATATCGAAGTAGAAATAGGGACCGCTCATCACCACGGTCGAGTAGCCTTGTTCTGCACTGCGGGCAGCCTTGTTTCCCGCCTCCCAGCCGTGCACTCGCGCCTTGGGCGTGAGGTTTCCGCCCACGATAGCCTCGTTCCAAACTGCGGGTTTGCGACCATAGCGAGCCAAAATTTCGACCACTCGGTTAAGGAAAACGGCCTCGACTTGGTGGTAGTCCGTAAAACCCTCGCGCTCGTAGAGAGCCGAGCAGTGGGGACACTTGCGCCACGAGCCCATCTGCACCTCATCGCCACCAATGTGGATATATTCCGACGGGAAAATCTCGACCAACTCGCCAAAGATATCGTCGAGCAGTGCGTAGTTCTCTTCGCGCGCCACACACCACACATTACTCGTATCATATCCCGCTGTTGCTGCGAGGTTGCGCTCCACGGGGCAGAGTATTTCGGGGTGTGATTTGGCTATTGCAAGGCTGTGGCCCGGAAGGTCGATTTCGGGCACCACCGTTATGTTTCTCACCGCGGCATACTCCACCAGACTGCGCAGTTGTTCCTGGGTGTAGTAGCCACCATAGCGCTCTCCCCAACGGCCATAGACACTATGCAGAGGGCTATCGCCACCGCGCCACGCCCCCACCTCGGTCAGTTCGGGGTGCGACTTTATCTCCACACGCCACCCCTCATCATCGACAAGGTGCAGGTGGAGGGTGTTGATTTTGTGTCGGCTGAGATTGTCGACATAGCGCAGCAGCTCCTCAAAGGGGCTGAACGAGCGCGCCACATCGAAGTGCATACCTCGGTAGGAGTATTCGGGCCAATCGGTTATCCTCAGGCAGGGAATACGGCACTCGGCACGGAAATCGCCCCTATAAACCTCCGACGGAAAGAGTTGCAACAGCGTCTGCACACCATTGAAGGCTCCGGCATAGTCCACACCGCTCACCACAATTCCCTCGGGCCTAACCTCCAAGATATAACCCTCGGCAGGAAGGTCGAGGCGTGGGTTTATACCCACCATCAAGGCCGTCGAAAAGTCGATAGTGCGCCCCGTGGAGAAGTAGTCTGCCAGATATTCACCCAGAGTGGAGTCGTTGGTGTAGAGTGTCGATGTGGGGCGAAAGAAGAACTCCCCATCGGTCAGCTCCACCTGTCGGGGCATAGGCACAAGCCCCAAGGAGCTGCCCTCGGCCCTTAGCCCCACAGTTCCGACCAACAGAGCCAACAGAGTGATTATAAGAGCTCTACTCCTCATAGATAAGGTATTTTTGACGTTGCTGGCAGAATCGTTCCACGTCGTCGCGCCAAACGGCCTCAATCTCGGCAGCCGTGTAGCCCGAAGTTATCATCTCCCTCACATAGCCCACACCGATAAGTTTCTCGAAGAAGGGCGAGAAGAAGTCGCCACGCGAGCCAAGCTGACGGTAGGCGTCGATGATATATCGCAGGTCAATACCCTCGGCTATGATTTTGTCGTCCGCGAGGGTCGAGAGGTCGGTGCCATAGCAGGTATTACCCTCCTGCGTGGGGTGTTTGGCCGCCGAGCACGCCTCGGGGGTAAACTTCGCACCGCGTCGCGCCATTTTGGGGTGGCCCACAACCTGAAAAGGTTTGTCGGTACCACGACCAATGCTCACCTCCGTAGCCTCGAAGTAGCAGAGCGACGGATAGAGGTATATGCTCTTGGTATTAGGCAGATTAGGCGACGGAGCAATGGGTGGTTCGTAGCGCATCGAGCGACGGTAGCCCTCGCAGGGAACAACCGTCAGCGGACACCTCACGCCCCCTTCGAGCCACCCCTCGCCATTTATCATTCGGGCCAGCTCTCCCAGCGTCATTCCGTGCACCACGGGCACGGGAACAATGCCCACAAACGAGCGGTACTCCTGCTCCAACACGGGCCCATCGACATACATTCCGTTGGGGTTGGGTCGGTCGAGCACCACCACGGGCACACCCACCTCGGCACAAGTCTGCATCATCAGGTAGAGGGTCGAGAGATATGTGTAGTACCTCAGCCCCACATCCTGAATATCGACCAACACCACATCGCAACGAAATACATCGTTGGCCTTGGGCGCTTTGCCCGCTCCGTAGAGCGACACGATCTCGATGCCCGTATGCTGGTCGTGACCCGAGCGCACCATTTCGCCCGCAGCAGCTGTACCCCTAAATCCGTGTTCGGGTGCAAAAATCAGCTCGATCTTTACCCCTCGGCGAAGCAGTGTATCCACCAGGTGAGTACCCTCCACCACAGCCGTGTGATTGGTGAGCACCCCCACCCTTTTGCCCTCCAACAGAGGCAGATAGTCGGCCAAGCGGCAGTCGGCCACCACGATTCCCTCGGCAGGCTCTGCGCCCCTCACATTAGGAACAAAGACCGACACCAGCAGGGCAAAAACAAGCACCAAGCGCCTTTTCATATCGTTCTACGGATTTGAGTGAAATAAATATCATCACAAATTTAATAATTTTTGGCAGAAAAGAGTATCTTTGTAGGGATATAGCAACCCGATTGCAGGAATTTAGTAACAAAACGATAGATACAACCCCTATGTACGAAAAGAAACTTGAAGCCACCGCCCGACTGCTCGAAGTGATGGACACCCTCCGCGAGAAGTGCCCCTGGGATAAAGAACAGACCTTTGAATCGCTGCGCAACAACACCATCGAAGAGTGTTTCGAGCTGGTAGACGCCATTACCGACGGCAATATGGATGGTATCCGCGAAGAGGTGGGCGACGTGTTGCTCCACATTGTCTTCTACTCCAAGATGGGCGAAGAGATGGGCAAATTTGACTTTGCCGACGTGTGCAACTATCTGTGCGACAAGCTAGTATACCGCCACCCCCACGTCTATGGCGACGTTCACGCCGACAACCCCGAGGAGGTAATCCACAACTGGGAGATGCTCAAACTCAAAGAGAAAGCCAAGAAGGCACGCAAAGAGGCCGGCGGAGTTCTCTCGGGCGTTCCTCGCTCGTTGCCCGCAATGGTCAAGGCCTTCCGCATCGGTCAGAAAGCCGCCTCGGCAGGCTTCGATTGGGAGCAGAAAGAGGACGTGTGGAACAAAGTACACGAAGAGGTGGCAGAGGTGGAGGCCGAAGTGAAGGCCGCCAACAAAGAGGCCCTCGAAGGCGAGATTGGCGACCTGCTCTTCTCGATCATCAACGCATCGAGGCTCTACGGCATCGACCCCGAAAACGCCCTCGAACGCACCAACAAGAAGTTTATGGCCCGCTTTTCGCACATCGAGAAGCGCGCAGCCGAGATGAACACCTCGCTGGGCGAAATGACCCTCGACCAGATGGAGGCACTCTGGCAAGAGGCTAAGAAAATTCAAAATGCATAATTGGCTGAGCAAAGGCAGTAAGAGATAAGAGATATGAGCCGTAGGCGAGTATCTCCCAAAAGTTTTTGCTTACAATATTGGGAAGGACCACGACCAAATGACAAAAGTGGCGTTACGCCACCTTTTTACAAAAAGTCGTAAAATAGAATCAACAAAAAAAGAAAAAAATATGGCAGTAATTAAGAGTTGCAGGGGTTTTAGCCCCAAGATTGGCAAAGGCACAATGGTTGCCGAAAATGCCACCATTGTAGGTAACGTAGAGATTGGCGAAGAGAGCAGCATCTGGTTTGGTGCAGTAATCCGTGGCGACGTGAACGCCATCCGCATCGGCAAGAGGTGCAACATCCAAGATGGCGCAGTTCTCCACGCCACCTATGATCTCTCACCCCACCCCTCGGTAACCATCCTCGGTGACGGTGTGTCGGTGGGCCACAACGCCATTATTCACGGCGCACAGATTGGCGACAACTGCCTTATCGGTATGGGAGCAACGGTGCTCGACAACGCCAAGGTGGGCGAAGGTTGCATCATCGCTGCCAACGCTCTGGTTCTCTCGGGCGCAGTGCTCGAACCCGGTGGCCTCTACGCAGGCGTGCCCGCCAAGAGACTCAAAGAGGTAACCCCCGAGCAGAGGGTAAACACCTTGGAGCGTACCACCAGGGATTATATGACCTACGCAGGCTGGTTCCCAGAGTACATCGACGCTGAGTAAACAACCCCACACCACATCGGAAACGACCACACACAAGCACCACAAAATAGCAACCCTAACCCGACACACACAATGTTGAAGAGAGGCAAATATCGCAAAATAGTGGCCAATACGCTCATTGCCATTCTGCTATCCGTATTGGTAAACTTTTCGTATCTGGTGTTTCTGATGATGAGCCGCACCGATTCGCCCCAGGCAGGTGAGCCCATACCTCCACGCACCGAACAAGTGGCCGAGGTGGCTCCCCCCAATGCAGACACTTCGGATGAGGTGGCTGCGGATAAATTTGCGGCACCCCAAGAGGAGGTTGCAGCCATCGACACCGACTCGCTCAAAGGCTCGATTATCATTCGCGAAGAGAGCCTCAAACAGATGAGTCGCCACCGTTCGCAGGAGCAAATGAATAGGCAGGCGTGGAGTTCGTTTATGGTCATCGACCTGCTCTACATCTTTGTTGTGGCAATGGTAATGCTCACCATTATGACCGACACACGCAGGAGCAACTATATGTGGCGAATGTTGGTGTGTGCAGTGCTGTTGGTGCTCTTTTTTATGGTGGCTCCACAGCTGACTTGGCGAGGCGACGTTGTCACTACGTTCAACTCGGGAAGGATTTTCTTCAACCCGATGTCGATGCTCAAACTCGCTGCAACGTTTGTGGTGGCAATCCTCTACGGCAAAATATACGAGCTGCTCTACAAAAAGCAGGAGATGGAGATCGAAAACGAACAGCTCAAAAACGAAAGCCTCAGTTGGCAGTACAACACGCTCGTAAATCAGGTCAATCCCCACTTTTTGTTCAACTCGCTCAACTCGCTCTCGATGTTGGTGCGCGAGGGGCAGACCGAGGCCGCACAGACCTACATCGACCGTATGAGCGAAACCTATCGCTACATCATCAGCGAGGGTAACAACGAGATGACCATCGTGGCCGAGGAGTTGAAGTTCGTAGAGGCCTACCGCTATCTGCTCGAAGTACGCTACGCAGGCAAGCTACACATCGAGATTGATGTGGAGCCCAAATATACGGGCTACAAGATTCCCGCGCTGTCGATCCAGCCACTCATCGAGAATGCCGTGAAACACAACACCATAACCTCGGCTCAGCCTATGCACATAACCATCTCGGCAACCGACGATTACATTGTGGTGAGCAACCCCATTGTGCCCAAAATCGAGCCCGAGAAGAGTACCGGCATTGGTCTGAAAAACTTGGCCAACCGCTATGCACTCATCAGCAACCGCGAGATGGTGGTCGACGAGGCGGGTGGCAACTTTGTGGTAAAACTGCCCATTCAGCAGCCCAAGTAAACCGAACGAAACAGAGAGAGTATGAAAGCACTCATCATAGAAGACGAGACCGCTGCGGCACGCAACCTAAAAATGTTGCTGGCGGCAAGCTACCCCGAGATCGACGTTATCGGCACCATCGAGAGTATTGCCGAGGCTGTGGCGTGGTTTGGCAGCAACGCTACGCCCGACCTGGTGTTTATGGATATCCACCTGGCCGACGGCAACTCGTTCCGCATCTTCGACAACGTAAAGATTGAGTGCCCGATAATCTTCACCACGGCCTACGACCAATATGCACTCGACGCTTTCAGGGTAAATAGCATCGACTATCTGCTCAAACCCATTAAACAGAGCGACTTGGAACGCGCAGTGGGCAAACTCGCAACACTCACTTCGGCAGCCACAAAGGAGTATGTGGGTCGCACCCACGAGATGGTCGAGCGAGCCAAAAACTCCACACTGCTGGTGCAGGTGAAGGATAAGATTATTCCCATTTCGACCGACGATATCGCCTTCTTCTATACGAGCAACGAGAGGGTGAGCGTAACCACCACCGACGGGCGTAACTACCCCGTAGACGGCACCTTGGAGGGCATCTTCTCCACCCTTTCGGAGGAGCAGTTCTTCCGCGCCAATAGGCAGTTTATCATTGCGCGCCGAGCCATTAAGGATATGTCGGTGTGGTTTGGCAGCCGCTTGGCTGTTAATCTGAATGTCGAGACTCCCGAGCGCATCATTGTCAGCAAGGCCCGCACCTCGGAGTTCAAAGGGTGGCTCAGGTAGAGCAAGCAGTGCCCGGTTTTGGGCCCTTAACGCAAAGGCAACACATTTCCCCATAGCCCCGCCCCAATGGAGTCGCAGCTATGGATAAAGGCATAAAAAAGAGAGGTTTTTAGACCTCTCTTTTTTGTACCCGAAACCGGGGTCGAACCGGTACGGACCTTTCGGTCCACAGGATTTTAAGTCCGGCGTGTCTACCTATTCCACCATTCGGGCACACCCTTAGGCGCCACAAAAATAGTAATTTTTATTGGATTTGGAAATTTGTTTTGATTTATACCTCATATTTCGACCAAAACACCAGCTCTGCAAGGGATTAGAAGGCTGTTGTTCTCTGCTTTTTTCCCATCACCACGCACCGCCCCACCCAAGGTGCAGAGCGACAAGTCCCCCTTTCTCAAAAGGGGATTTAGGGGGAATATAAGGGCTGTTGTTCTCTGCCCTTTTCCCAAGCCACACATCCTACACAGCACCACCCAACGGAGCGTAGCGACAAGTCCCCCTTTATCAAAGGGGGATTTAGGGGGAATGTAAAGGCTTTTGTTTCTGCCCTTTTTTGCACAAAAAAAGGGCAGAGAGCAACCACAAAAATCTCTCTGCCCACATCCGACACCTCACGGACGAGAAGCATCGGACTTTTAGCCTTATTATTAAACTAACCTTTTAATCTCATAAAGGCCTCTTAGCGGTGAAAACCACCTCCCATAGGAGGACGACCGCCACCCATAGGAGGACGACCGCCACCCATAGGTGGACGACCTCCGCCAGGACCACCACCGGGACCACCCATCAGGTTGTCGAAATCTTTACCCGACGAGCCCTTACCAAAGGCCCTGATGTTGTAGACAAACTGCACAGCCACATAGCGGCCGATGGTCAGGTTGGTGCTGTTCTGGATGTAGTTGGCACCCACCGAGCGGCTGAAATCCTTATTCTGGTCGAAAATGTCGTTCACACCAACGCTCAGCTCGCCCCTCTGATCCTTGAAGACCTTCTTGCCAACATAGGCATTGCAGAGCAGGTACTTCTGATTGTAGTCGTCAGTCAGACCGCGATACTGGTTATACGATGCGTTGGCAGTGAGGGTAAAGCCCTTCCAGAAGATCCATTTGATGTCGCCCCTGGCCATCTGGCTGAAATACTTGTTCAGCTGGGTGTTGAGCTCCGACACATTGTCGTTGATGTTGTACGAGAGGTTGTAACTGAACGAGAAATCCAAGTTCTCGCTGATGTTACTGCTCACCATCATATTACCCGAGTAGTACTGACCGTTCATCACGTTCAGGTAGTCGTTAATCTTGCTAGGCGACTGCGACAAGCCCGCATTAAGACCAAAGTTGAGGTTACTCTTGATGGCCTTCAAGGGGAAGCCGAAGTTGAAGCCCGTGTAGATATTCCAGTTATCCCAGCCCGAGTGGTTCTCATAGACGCTATAAGTGTTACCCACGCCCAGAAGCTGGCCGTTGTAGTCGGGAATCACAAAGTCGGGCCTATTCATCTGCATAGCCGAGATAATCGAGCGGGTATTCAACCTACCACCCAGATAAACCATAAACGAACGACCATTCATAATGTCCGAAAGGTTGTAGTTCAGGTTGAGGTTGTGGGTATAGCTTGGCTTCAAGTCGGGATTACCCGCAGTGAAGCTGTTGCCACTCACGTCGATAGCGTCCTGCAACTGGCGAATCGAGGGATTCGAGGTATTCGAGCGGAAGCGCACCCTCAGGGTGTTCTGCTTGTTGAAGTTGATAGTGGCATTACCGTTGTAGGTGACGTTGCTGAATTTGTAGCTTGGCTCGGCACCCTCGGGCAAAATCTGCTTCGACGAGAGGGTCGAGTACTCGTAGTTGAGTTTCAGCGAGAGTTTCACCTTGTCGTTCGAGAGGTTGTAGCCGGGACCAATCTTGTGGATGGTGTAGCCACTCTCCGAAATGTTGCTCAACAACAGACCCTGAGCCTCGTCCAACACATCGTTCACCCATACCGAAGTGAGTTTGTTCTGATCGGTAAACGAGTGCGAGAACTCATACTCCAAGTTGGCCTGCGAGATCTCGTTGATAGGCTCGGTGTAGGTCACCTCTGCACGCATACGATTGCTACCAGCCACACGGTCAATCTCCCTGTAATAGGTCGAGTCGCTGGGGATGGTGAAGGTATAGAGAGGTGTGTTGAACGACTTGCTGGTGTTCCAGTTACCGCCACCGTTGATGGTGATGGTACGGCCGGGTTTGCCCAAGCGGCTACGGTAGAGCAGGAAAATGTTACCATAGGTACCCATACGCTCATCGTCCCCCGTCTGCTGTAACTTTTTGATCTCCTCGCCGGTAAGGCCGTTGGCGGTCATCTGGTTGCTAATGCTCTGGCTCTCGTAGTCCTGCAAGCTCACGCTTGCACGCAACATCAGCGACTGAAATTTGCTAAACTTGTAGTCGGCACGCACATTGAGTCGGTGGTTCCAGTTGGTACTCTCGCTCTGGTTCTCGTGGGTCGAGAACTCGGTGTAGTCGTCACTTGCGTAGGTTGTACGGTCGTAGGAACTCTCATTTACGTTGCCCGAGTGGTTGAAGAAGTAGCTGCTCTGCAACTCCAACTTGTCCCACTGGTTCGAGTAGTTCACACCCACCGACTGAACGGTCGAGATACCACCCATAGGCCTAACCATAAAGTTGCGGGCCATACCCATACCGCGCATACCGCCACCGCCACCCGACTGGGCAACAGCGCCCGACGAGGTTGCACCAACGATGTCCTCGAACGAGAAGTTGAGCTGGTTGATGTTGTTGGCCATAGCGATGACCGACACTTTCTGGTCGCCATTGAAGATGTTGGCATTACCGCCCACCGAGTACTTGTCGGGGATGCCGTAGCTGCCGTAGACCTTGCCAAATACGCCTTTGCGCTTGCCCACTTTGGTCACGAGGTTGATGGCTTTGTAGCCCTCGCCATCGTCGAGGCCCGTAAACTCGGCCTTATCGCTAAGTTTGTCGTAGACCTCCACCTTGGCAATCATCTCGGCGGGGATGGTCTTGATGGTGGTAGCCACGTCTTCGCCAAAGAACTCTTTGCCATCGACAAAGATTCGCTGAACACTCTCGCCCTGAGCCTCCACGGTACCGTCACCATTGACGTTGATACCGGGCATTTTGGCCAGCAGACCCTCGGCCGAAGCGTCGCGTGCAGTCTTGAAGGCCGAAGCGTTGTAGCTAACCGTGTCACCCTTCTGCGAGGTGCCCATATATCCCTGAACATCGATTTTGTCTACCAACAGAGCATCCTGGTTGAACTTGATAACTCCCAGATTGACCTGCTTGTTCGACACTTTAATCTCGGTTTTGTGCTCTTTGTAACCGAGGAAGTTGATCTTAACGATATAGGTTGCAGGCTCCACGCCCTTAATCTCAAAGGCGCCCTGATAACCCGTTGTGTAATAGTTGCTTTTCTCTGTTGCTTTGTCCATCAACTCAATCACGGCACCATTGACACCCTCGCCGGTGTTGGCATCTTTGAGTGTTCCGACAATGCTGCCGCCCTTGGTCTGGGCTACTGCCATGGTTACCGAAAAGATGAGTAGACAGATTGCAAAAAAGGCTCTCTTCATCACTGATAGAAATCTCTATTTATCTCCCAAAAAATTTGTTCCGTATCGGTTGGGGCGGAGATGACCGACACCTCCACCCTACCGACCATTGCGTTTTTAGTTGTTTTGATTATTTAGCCTGCTGCGAGGGGCACGAAGGTGCGCACTGGGGAGCCTGGCTGGGGACACCGCGACGAGCGCGACGCTCCATCATTTTGGTTTTGAGGGTCTCCACCTGCTCGGGGGTCAGAATTGCGTTCATCTTCTCGAAGAATGCTTTGTGCTCTGCGGGGTTCACCATACGGGGGTGACGGGGTTTAGCAGGTTTGTCGCATTTAGCCTTGTGGCACTCAGCCTTCTTGGCGCAATCTTTCTTGCACTCAGCTTTCTTGTCGCAAGCGGGTTTGCTGCACTCTGCCTTGGTGCACTCGGCTTTTTTGTCGCAGTTTGCTTTATTGCACTCAGCCTTTTTGCACTCTTTGGTGCACTCGGCCTTCTTCTCGCAATTTACCTTCTCGCAAGCGCCTTTTTTGCACTCCTTAGCGCACTCAGCTTTCTTGGTGCACTCTTTTTTGCACTCAGCCTTGCCACACTCTGCCTTTTTAGCACACTTTTTCTTGCACTCGGCTTTCTTATCGCAAGCGGGTTTGCCACACTCGCCCTTGGTGCACTCTGCCTTCTTGTCGCAAGCAGGTTTGGTGCAGGCGGGTTTCTTCTGGCCGCAACCCTCTTTCTTCATCTCTTTGATACCCTTCTTAATCTGTTTGCCCTGCTCGAGGTAGAGAGCATAAACATCTTTCTCCTGAGCATCGGTGAGCTCTACCAACTTGTCCAACTTCTCGGTCTTGAACTTGGCATACTCCTTAGCGTCGAACTTAGGCTCGTTCTGAGCACAGCAACTGGTCATACATACGGCTGCTACTACAAGCGCCAACATGATCATCTTTTTCATAACTCTGTTTTTTTATTAAAAAGGTTTATACTTATTTATTATTATATACATTTCCACGATGCAAATATAGTTGGTATCGGGCCCAAAAGCGCCTCACAACAGGGTGAAACGACAAAAACAAGGGGTGAAACGACCAGCGTTCCACCCCAAATTTCGCGGCTCATCCCGCATCCCACTACTCGTCGGCAATGGTTACCGACAAAATAAGGTCGCCGGGACGGATGTCGTCGATCACATCCAAGCCCTCAATCACCCTACCAAAGCAGGTATGAACACCGTCCAAGTGCTGAGTGTTCATCCTATTGTGGCAGATGAAAAACTGCGAGCCACCGGTATCTTTACCCCTGTGGGCCATCGACATCACACCTCGGTCGTGATACTGACGAGGAGCCGAAGTCTCACACTTGATGGTATAGCCGGGGCCACCCGCACCGTTACCGATGGGGCAACCGCCCTGAATCACAAAGTCGGGAATAACACGGTGGAAGGTCAAACCGTCGTAGAAGCGGCTCTGGGCCAACTTCACAAAGTTTGCAACCGCAATGGGGGTCTCGTTCTCATAGAGTTCGGCCTTCATATCGCCCTTCTCGGTCGAGATATATGCGTATTTCATAGTAGTCGTTTTTAGCTTATTACAACATCGAGATAAGTACAAACAGCCAGTGAGCCACGATTGCTGCAACCAAACCACCAATGGTGTGAGCACCAATAGCTTTGGGGGTCAGACCACGGTAGCCCAGAGTGTCGAGCATAGCGGTGTGGGTACTCAGGTAACCACTCCAACACATACCGATAGCGGTGAATACTGCAATGGCGTTGCCGTCGATCCAACCAGCTTCGAGGAAGTTGGGGACAAGGCTCAGAGCTGCACCCACAGCACCCAGAGCGGTGATGGGGAATGCCACCAAGTGGGGATCCTGGAAACCGAACAACCACTCAAAGATGAAGTTGCACTTGCCTGCCAAAGTGGGCAACAACTCGGTACCCTGATATGCAGCACCGGTGTACTCGCCCGCAGCCGAAGGACCAAAGGTAAGCATCATAACCAGAGTCGAGATAATCAACACACCGGGGATGATAGCCAAGCCCACATCTACACCCGTACGACCACCGTCGAGCAGTGCGTCGAGGATGCGCTGGAACATAGGTTTCTTCTCGGCATTCTCCTCCATCTCGGGGAACTCATCGGCCGACACCGAAGCCACCTGATCACGATACTCAGGATAGTATTTCAGTACCGAGCGCTGCATCAGGCGAGTCGAAACAACACAACCCACCATAGCACCAAACAGACCCACAAAAGGCTCCCAATAGAAACCCTGACCCACCATAAACACGATAACCAACAGACCCATACCAAAGGCGGTACCGAAGTTGGTCAGCGAGATGTACTGGTACTTCTTGAAATACGATGCAAAGCGAGCATCCTGAGCCAGCGAGATGATTGCGGGGTTGTCCGACAAGAAGGTCATCACTGCACCCAGCGAAGCCACGCCAGGGAGGTTGAAGATGGGTTTCATCAGAGGGCGGAGCAGCTTCTCGAGCAACTTAACCACACCAAAATCGACCAAAATACGGCCCAGAGCACCCGTGATAACGCAGATTGCCATCAGGTAGAAGACGGTGTTGAGCAGCAAGTCGTGGGCTGTGTTCATAATGGTATTGAGCATATTGGCGGTACCCATTCGGCTACCCAAGTAGCCAAACAGCAAACCCACAATAGCCAAGCACCAGATTCCACCAGGAATCCAGCCAAATAGTTTTTTGAAAAGTTTTTTCATCTGTTGTTATATTTCTTCGTTATTGTTTATTGCGGATAGATTTAGTTGATGGCCAGCAGGTTAATCCTCCAAGTCAAGCCCACATTGAACATCAGGCTCTTGGGGGCAAGCACACTTGCCACACTCTCGCCCATCACATAGCTTGCAGCCGCGTGGAGGCGCACGTCGCGACCACCAAAGGGGAAGTACTCCACGCCACCACCCACGCGAGTGAGTTTGCTACCGGGCAGCACACATCCGTCGGCAATATCGTTGGTGGTATTCTGGTCGTAGGTAACTTTACCAAAGAGGTCGAGTTTCTCGTTTACGCTCCACTTCACGTCGGCCATAACCGAGAAGTTCTCCAACACGCTAAACTCGTCGAGCGATGCGCGGTTCATAAAGTCAAACTCTACGGCCACATCACCCAAGCCAAAGCGGTTGCCCAGAACGATGTAGTTTACCATACGGTCGGGGGTGCTCTGCATAAAGTTCAGCGAATAGATGGTGTTCCAGCTACCGTGCGAGCCACACCACATAAGGTTCAGAGCCTTCAAGTTGTCGGCCCTGCTGCCCAGAGGACTCTGGCACACCTGGAAGGTCAGATTGTCCTTCTCGCCAAGTGCATAGCCAGCGCTAAGGCCAAATTGGTAGCAAGCGATATTGTTCCAATACTCCGAGCCGAAGTAGATGTTGATAGGTGCGCGGTCGTACTCATAGCCACCGATAGCCACCACCTGTTTACCTGCCGAGAGGTTCCAATTATCTTTCGAGTAGGTCAGGTAGGCCCAATCGGTTGCCTGAAAGAGGCTTCCATCGGTTTGGGGACGGTTGATACGATGACGAATCGAGTAGCTCAACTCGTCGGTCAGATTGCCCGCCATTCTAAAATTGAAGAATTTGCCAACAAAACCCGATGCCGAATCCAGATATTCGCCATCCATAAATTCGCCCTGCTCATCTACGCGGGTTTCTACTGCCAAAGTGCTCACAACCTGTGCATTGAGGCTCATCGAAGCCAACAGGAGCAGCACTGCGAGGGACATTTTTTTGATCATAGTCGCTCTGTGTGTGATGTGTAAAAATTTGGGTTAAAAACTCTGTGGCGGATGCCAACGCATCAACTGCGATGACACACCATCCCAATAACGGCACAAAGATACAAATTGAAAATGGAAATTCGATGGTGGGCAATAGTTTTTTTACTCGGGCCAAACCACCTTAGGTAGAATGCCTTGCAGATGGGCTATCGCAATGCCGTAGTTGGTCATTGCCACACCCTGCCTTGCGGCCATACTGAGCCTTGCCAGAACGTGACGACGGTTGAACATACACGCTCCGCAGTGGATTACCAGATCGTAGCCACCGAGGTCGGCAGGGAAATCACTTCCACCCACCACATCTATGCTCAGCCCCTGCCCCACCTTGCGACGCAACATTGCGGGCAGTTTCACTCGGCCAATATCCTCCGTGGCGGGTGCGTGGGTACAAGCCTCGGCAATCAACACGCGCGACCTCTCCGTAAGGGTGTCGATAGCCTTTGCTCCATCCACAAATGCGCCGATATCGCCCTTAAATCCCGCCATTAGTACCGAGAACGAGGTGAGCATACTACCCTCGGGCACTCGCTCGGCCACATAGCCAAACACTTGTGAATCAGTAATTATCAGTCGTGGTGCACTCTTCAATCCCGCCAACGTATGTTCCAAATCCTCGGGCACGCAGCATATAGCCACCGCCCTTTTGTCGAGAAGTTCGCGAATGGTCTGCACCTGGGGCATAATAAGCCTGCCTGCGGGAGCCTGCGAATCTTGTGGCATAACCAACACCACAGTATCACCCGCCCCAACGAGCGAGCCCGTAATTGTCACAGCCGCATCCTTGATGCGCCCCACGGCCTCCGCCAGAGCGTCGAGCACCCTCTCGCGCCCCACTCCGCCCGTTGCACTTATCTCGATGGGCTTGATGCCCAACTTATGCTCTATCGCCTCGGCTGTACTCTGGGGCGAGATGAGCACATCCACCTTGTTGAGTACCACCACCACGGGCACACCCTGCTGCTTGAAGAGTTCGAGCCACTCGGCCTCGGCCGAATAGTCGTCGGCAGCTCCACACACCAACACCGCCACATCGCTCCTGCGCGCAGCCCTCATTGTCTGCTCCCTGCGAGCCTCGCCAAGGGTGCTCACGTCGTCGTAACCTGCCGTGTCGATCAACACCACAGCACCAACGCCACGAAGTTCCATACTCTTTATCACCGAGTCGGTCGTGGTGCCCGCTACCTCGCTGACAATCGAAAGACTCTGGCCACTAAGCATATTTATGAGCGACGATTTGCCCGCATTGCAGCGACCAAAAAATCCTATATTTGTGCGGAGTGATTGAGGTGTATTATTCATAGTGTGCACTATTTTGTTATTCAATAATTTACGGCCACGCTGTTCAACCCGTGCTTAAAATCTGAAATCCCTCTCGCCCTGCTCTATTTTCGCAAGGTTTTCGACTGCAATTCGGCGCACATTGGGGTGAGGAACACGGCCAAGTTCGTCGGCAATGACCTTCAATCCTGCCCTGAGTGTTTCGGGCGAGGCGTAGTCCACCAAGTACTCTTTCAGGGTCATCAGAGCGTTGGGCTGACAACAGTTGGCAATCTGTCCGCTCTTGACAAGTTTCATAAAGCGGTCGCCCGTGCGTCCCTCGCGGTAGCAGGCTGTACAGAAGCTCGGCACATAGCCCAACTCCAACAGCCAACGCACCACCTCGTCGAGGGTACGTTCGTCGCTCACATCGAACTGAGCGGTACTCTTGTTCTGCTCCTCGTTACCCTCGCCGTAGCCGCCCACGCCTGTATGTGAGCCGCCACTGAGTTGCGACACGCCCAGCTCCAACACCCTGGCTCGCGATGCGGGAGTCTCTCGGGTCGATACAATCATACCCGTGTAGGGCACGGCAATGCGTATGATGGCCACCATCTTGAAGAATACCTCGTCGGGCACTGCGTCCTTGAAGTCGGCCACGTCGATATCGTCGGCAGGGCAAATCCTCGGAACGCTAATTGTGTGAGGACCAACGCCAAAGGCCGCCTCCAAGTGCTCGGCGTGCATCAGCAGACCCACAAAGTCGTAGTGGTAGGTCTCCAAACCGAACAACACTCCAATGCCCACATCGTCAATTCCGCCCTCCATAGCTCTGTCCATAGCCTCGGTGTGGTAGGCATAGTCGCTCTTGGGACCTCGTGGGTGGAGCCTCTGGTAGTTCTCCTTGTTATATGTTTCCTGAAAGAGGATATAGGTGCCGATACCTGCATCTTTCAGCTTGCGGTAGTTCTCCACCGTGGTGGCTGCGATGTTGACATTCACACGACGGATTGCTCCGTTTTTGTGCTTAATGGAGTAGATGGTCTTGATGCTTTCGAGAATATACTCGATGGGGTTATAGAGGGGGTGCTCGCCAGCTTCGAGTGCAAGGCGCTTGTGGCCCATATCTTGCAGAGCCACAACCTCTTGCTCAATCTCCTGCTGAGTGAGTTTCTTGCGAGGAATGGTCTTATTGGCAATGTGATATGGGCAGTAGGTACAGCTGTTTACGCAATAATTCGACAAGTACAAGGGGGCAAACATCACAATCCTATTGCCATAGAATTTCTGCTTAATCTCCTTGGCGAGCGCATAGATTCGCTCCACCAGATCGGCCTCCTCACACTCCAACAGCACTGCTGCCTCGCGGTGCGAAAGTCCGCCACACTCGGCCGCCTTGTCGATAATGCTCTCTATCAGCGGGCGGTTATTTTTGTTCTCCTGCGCCCAAGCCATTGTGGCCAAAATCTCGTCGTGCGAGATAAACTCCTCGGCTTTGAGCGATTTGGGGTTATAATTACTCATAACGCTATCTCTATTTTTTCTCTTCTATACTTCTAAACTTGGGGTGGTCGCCACGCGAGAGGTCTACCCTACACCCCACCTCGGCCAATTCGCGGTCGAGCTTTTCGATACCCTCCACACACTCCGTACCGCTACTCTTTTTGCCGTCATAAATGGCATACTGCTCGCGGTAGCAGGCGGGGGTAATGTTGGGCATAACCACGTTGGCACCTGCCAACACGCCCTTGATAGTGCCACTACCCTCGGCCGTGGCGAGTGCCGTAGTGGCGGGAATGAGCGATTCGGGAAGCACCAACCTCGCCATCGACAACAGCAGCAGAGTGAGCTCCACGCCACCCCTTGGTTGACCTCCCAAAGGAGTATCGGCCTGAGGCATAAATGGCCCAATACCAACCATTTCGGGGCGCAACTCTTCGAGCAGTTTCATCTCCTCGACCAACACATCCACGGTCTGTCCCGCAACGCCCACCATAAATCCTGCACCTATCTGATAGCCCAGCCTGCGCAGTTCGGCCAAGCATTTGTGTCGCCCCTCGAAGCTCATCCTTGGGGGGTGAATCTGCTCGTAGTGCTCCTTCACGGCGCTCTCGTGGCGCAGCAGATAGCGGTCGGCTCCCGCCCGACGCCACAGTTCATAGACCTCCGTAGGCTGTTCGCCCAACGAGAGGGTTACGGCCACGCCCTCGAACTGTGCCTTAATCTGTCGCACCACCTCGGCCACAAAATCCTCGCGGCCCTTCACCTCTCCGCCCTGCAACACAAACGTGCGCAGTCCGGCTCGGTAGCCCGTAGCGCAACTTGCCAAAATCTCGTCAGCACTCATTGAGTAGCGCACAACGCTCTGATTTTCAGCCCTAAGTCCGCAGTAGTAGCATCCACACGAGCAGCGGTTCGATATCTCCACGAGGCCTCTCAGGTAGACTCCGTTTCCGAAGGTCTGCTCCTTAACCTCGCGCGCCACCCTGCCAATATAGTCCAGCGTCGAGCTATCATACTCCCTAAGCAAGCGAGCATAATCCTCTCTCGAAAGCCTACCCTCGGCCCTTAACCTATCGACAATATCGGCACATTTTGGCATAGCACATCCGTGGAGCGCTCCCAATGGCGCACCCACACTACAAAGATACAAATTTTAGAGTGAATTTGCTACACGAAAAAGAGCACAATGCCCACAATAGCCACAGCCAGGCCCAACCACTGCAACTTTCGCATCCTCTCGCCAAAGACCAACGAGCTCACCAACACCACAATCGACACCGCACTAACGTGGTAGATGGGGAAAAATACCGTGCCGGGCAAGTAGTTGAGTCCGAGAATCATACAGTAGGTTGTAAAGTAGTTTGTAAAGCCCAAAGCCACACCTCCCACCAGCGCCTTCCACTCAAATCGAGGCTTACGGCTGACGGCAAAATAGTAGCCCCAGCTGGCCAGCGAGCCAAACATAAAAATCGTGGCCGACAACTGCGCCGTCTGCGGAGGTGTAATCAGATTGCTCCTGCTCCAATCGAGAATGAAGTTATTGGTACCATAGAGCAGAAAAACAAAGAGCGGATAGAGCACCGACGCTGCCGAAAAGCCGCTACCGTTACCACCCTTTCGCTCACCCTTCGAGGGCCAAAAAAGTAACAACAGCGAGGCCACAATAATACCAATAATGGCCCAGCGAGGTTTGGGCTGACCGGGGATAAAGAGGTAGCTCAACACCACGGGAATCACAAGGGCCACCCTTGCAGCAATGGTCGTCAGAGCAATGCCCGACCTCTCTGTCGAGCGGGCCATAAGCACAAATGCCGAGGTAAACATCGCTCCCAACAGAGCCGCAGCACCCCAAGCGCCACCGCCAAGTGGCACCATTTCGCCCGCACCGAAATTCATCACAACCCCCAGAAAGGTGGCCGTAACGTAGTTAAAACCAATCGCTTGTAAAGAGTCAATCCCTTTACAAGCGAACAGTTTGAAGATTATCGAATAACTCGATGCGCAAATTATTGCAAGGAGTAGGTATAACATCTGCGACGACGGTGATTACGGTGCTCAAAAGCCTTCCACTGGCTCTGCACCTCGATATTATCTTCAAGCTCGGGACCGGTCTCGGCATACTTCATACCATTCTTAATCGCACCGGCCAGACCCTCGCGCAACAAGATTGCATTAACACCCTTGTTCTGGTACTCGGGCTTAACACCAATGCTATAAAAATCGAGCACCTTGCTCTGTTTCAAGTCCCTCATAATACGCAAGATACCGAAGGGGAACAGTTTGCCTTTCGACTCCCTCACAGCCTTGGTAATCGAAGGAGCCATAAAGCTGTAACCGATAATCTTGCCCTCTTTGTTCTGCACCACCGAAACATAGTCGGGGTTACCAACCAGCATAATCAGTTTCGAGAAGTCCAACAGCTGTTTGTCGCTCAGCCAAACCACGCCAAAGAGTTTCTCGAAGGCCTCGTTGAGAATCTGCAATGCCTCGGTAATGTAGGGCTTAATGTCGCCTATCTTCTTAAACCTCAGCACCTTGTAGCCATACCTCTCGATAGCCATCTCGGCAATCCTGTCAAGCCTCTCGTTCATCTTCTCGGGGATGGTAATCTGATACTCCACCCAATCGACCTTCTTGGTCATTCCGAGGCGCTCGATGTGTTTCACATAGTACTCGTAGTTGTAGGGAGTCAGATACATATCCTCCTCCTCGAAGCCCTCAATCAGAAGGCCCTGTTTGTCGAGGTCCGAGAAGCCGATGGGGCCGATAATTTCGTTCATACCCAGCTCTTTGGCATACTCCACAACCTTCTCGAAGAGTGCATCCACAACCTCTGCGTCATCTACAAAGTCGAACCTTGTGAAACGCAGCTGCTTGGCACCAATCTTCTCGTTATAGGCCTTATTGAGCACACCCGCGGCCCTACCCACCATCTTGCCATCTCTCTCGGCAATCCACATACGGCACTCGGCATAGGCAAAAGCACCGTTCTGGTTGGGGTCAAATTCGCTCTCCTCGTCTACATAGAGCGAAGGGCAGTAGTTGGGGCAATCTTTATAGAGCTTTGTGGGAAAACCGAAGAATTTCCTTTTGTCCCTTTTGCTCTGTACTTCTTTAATTACTAACATAACCTAATTGTCTATTTTTCAGAAATCAGCGATTTAATGTTCTCAATCAGCATACCGACGGCCACCGAGTTGAAACCACCCTCGGGAATAATCACATCGGCAAACTTCTTCGAGGGCTCCACAAACTCCTCGTGCATAGGCTTAACGGTGGTGGTGTACTGGTCAATAACCGACTCCATCGAACGACCACGCTCCCTCACGTCGCGCACAATGCGACGAGCCAACCTCAAATCGGCATCGGTATCCACAAATACCTTTATATCCATCAGGTCGCGCAGCTCTTTGTTCTCGAAAATCAGAATACCGTCTACAATAATCACCTTCGAGGGCAACACGGGCACCTTCTCGTCGGTACGATTGTGCTCCACAAACGAGTATACGGGCCTCTCGATAGCCGCACCGCTCTTCAAAGCCTTGATATGATCGACCATCATCTCGGTGTCGAAAGCCTGTGGGTGGTCGTAGTTGAGTTTTGTGCGCTCTTCGTAGGAGAGATTGGGCAACGACTTGTAGTAGTAGTCGTGGCACAATGTGGCCACCTGATCGCCCGCAAAGGCCTCCTGCAATCTCTTCACAAGGGTACTCTTGCCACTGCCGGTACCGCCTGCGACTCCAATAATGGTAACTTTCATATCTCTGTTTACTTTAATTATGGTTCTAAACTAAGCGTCTACTTTTGCATACTTGGCGTGCTTCTCGATGAACTCCCTACGAGGACCAACCTCGTCACCCATCAGCATCGAGAAAATCCTATCTGCCTCGGCAGCATTCTCGATGGTAACCTGTTTGAGGATACGGGTTTCGGGGTCCATAGTGGTCTCCCACAACTGGTGCTCGTTCATCTCACCAAGACCTTTGTATCGCTGCACGGTAACACCCTTGGTACCCAACTCGGCAGTCAGCTGTGCCCTCTCCTCGTCGGTCCAGCAGTAGTGTTTGGCGTTGCCCTTCTTCACAAGGTAGAGAGGGGGCATTGCGATATAGACGTGACCGTCCTCGATCAGAGCCTTCATCTTACGGAAGAAGAAGGTCAGCATCAGAGTTGCAATGTGGCTACCATCCACGTCGGCATCGGTCATAATGATAATCTTGTTGTAACGCAACTTCTCCATATTCAGAGCGTTGCTATCCTCCTCGGTACCAATCGACACGCCCAAAGCAGTAAACATATTCTTAATCTCCTGGTTCTCCCACATACGGTGCTCCTGAACTTTCTCGATATTAAGAATCTTACCCCTCAGAGGCATAATAGCCTGAAACTCCCTGTTACGGCCCATCTTTGCAGTACCACCTGCCGAATCACCCTCGACGAAGAAGATCTCGGCCTTCGAGCGGTCGCGGGTAGCGCAGTCGGCCAACTTACCTGGCAGACCCGAACCCGACAATACGGTCTTACGCTGAACCAACTCCCTTGCGTGACGAGCAGCGTGGCGAGCAGTTGCAGCCAAGATAACCTTGTCTACGATAGCCTTTGCATCTTTGGGGTGCTCCTCCAAGTAGTGGGTCAGAGCCTGCGAAATTGCGCCATCCACAGCAGCTGCAACCTCGTCGTTACCGAGTTTGGTCTTGGTCTGACCCTCGAACTGAGGCTCGGCAACCTTAACCGACACAACTGCGGTCAAACCCTCACGGAAGTCGTCGCCCGAGATGTCGAACTTAATCTTCGACAACATACCATTCTCCTCGGCATACTTCTTCATGGTACGGGTCAGCGCCCTACGGAAACCGGTCAGGTGGGTACCACCCTCAATGGTGTTGATGTTATTCACATACGAGTGAACGTTCTCCGAGAAGCTATCGTTGTACTGCATAGCCACCTCCACGGGTGTACCATTGCGCTCGGTGTCGATATAGATAATCTCGTCGATAATCTTCTGACCACGGCTCTCGTCGAGATACTCCACAAAGCCTTTCAAACCATTGTCCGAGTAGAAGTGCTCGTGCAGATACTCGCCATTGTCGTCTTTCTCCCTGCGGTCGGTCAAATCCAGGTGCACACCCTTGTTCAGGAATGCCAACTCCCTCAGACGGGCAGCCAAAATCTCGTAACGATATACGGTGGCGGTGAAAATCTCGCCATCGGGTTTGAACTGTACGGTAGTACCGGTGCGATCGGTATCGCCAATCACTTTCAGCTCCGAGGTGGCAGCACCACGGCTGAAAGTCATCTGGTGCACCTTACCATCGCGGCATACAGTAGCAATCAACTCGGTCGAGAGCGCGTTCACACACGACACACCCACACCGTGCAGACCACCCGACACCTTGTAGGAGTCTTTGCTGAACTTACCACCTGCGTGGAGTACGGTCAGTACAACCTCCAAGGCCGATTTGCCCTCCTGCTCGTGCATATCCACGGGGATACCACGACCATTATCCTCTACGGTAATCGAGTTATCCTCGTTGATGGTCACTTTGATGTCGGTACAATAGCCGGCCAGAGCCTCGTCAATCGAGTTATCCACAACCTCGTAAACAAGGTGGTGCAAACCCCTCTCGCCAATATCGCCGATATACATTGCAGGCCTTTTGCGCACTGCTTCCAGACCTTCAAGCACCTGAATACTAGATGCCGAGTAACCCTCCTGCTGAGGTGCTACATTCTGCTGTTCGATGTTTTCCATAATTCTCTTTTTGCTTTATTTCTTATTTTTCTCTCTCTTTCTTCTTCGTTAGCTCGCCAACACCGCGTTGATATCAACCTCAGCCACCTTGCCCTTATGGAATCGGTAGGTGCGACCGGGGAACTGCTCAATGTTGGCGATGTTGTGGGTGCTCATTACCACCGAGCAACCACCCTCGACAATCGTACGGAAGAGGGCCATAATCTGATCGGCAGCCTTGGGATCCAAGTTACCCGTGGGCTCGTCGGCCAGAATAATCTTTGGACTGTTGATCATAGCGCGGGCAATAACCAATCGTTGCTGCTCGCCGCCCGAAAGCTCGTGGGGCATCTTGTACTCCTTGTTGTGCAACCCCACAAGATCGAGCACATCACCTATGCGCTCGTCGATATCCGCCTCGCGCTTCCAACCCGTAGCTTTCATCACAAAGCGGAGGTTTTCGTAAACATTGCGATCGTGCAGAAGGCGGTAGTCCTGAAACACAATGCCAATCTTGCGACGCAACAGATGCACATCCCTACGACGCAGACTCCTCAGGTCCACACCCGCTATTTCGCCTTTACCCTCCAACAGAGGCAGCTCGGCATAGAGAGTTTTGAGCAACGAACTCTTGCCGCTGCCCACTCGGCCTATGAGGTAGACCATCTCACCCTCACCCACTTCCAGATTGACATCCGTAAGTACCTGCTGGGCATTATCATACGACAATCGACCTGCCTCATCTTCGGGCTGATAGACTGCCACATCTTTAAGTCTTATTACTGCGCTCTTTGCCATAGGTTTTTGCACCCTCTAAAAACAAACAAAAATAGCAACTTTTATCGGAAATTCAAAGACTCGGAGTCATATTTTTTACCAAAAATATCCCCCATAGGGGGATATCACCAAAAAAGTAGCCCACCCTATTGCTCAAAACGAATTCTTTACACTATATTTGCATCAACTTACGACTTGGGGTTGACCGGTTTTGACAGCAGGACAAGCAGGTCGGTAAGCACGCCGAGCTTTGTGTGGGGGCTCGTTAATCTCAACGCTCAAACAACTAAATGGCAATAATAGCTACGCACTCGCTGCTTAATTAACCGAGTTAATTGGCTTAATCGTTGCGCCCAAGGCTGGTGCGACGACGAGTACTCCGCAGGGGCGACCCGCTTCTTGTTGGCCTTGCACACGGAGTATCATCAATGAGGAGATAGCTCGCGGGGTGTTCCGACCGTAGGGCGAAATTTTAGGGACTGGGGCCAAGGTTTGGTTGTCGTTCACCGGGCTTTGGCAGGAGGATTAAGCATCGACTAAGCGTGTAGAAAGCCTTCAGGCTGACTGTTTGGACGGGGGTTCGACTCCCCCCAGCTCCACAAGAAAGGGGAACATCATTCGATGTTCCCCTTTCTTGTGGAGCTGATGTTCTCATTTTCATCAAGACGCCCCCCCAAGGACCTTAAAAAAATCTAAGCCTAAATCTTAAAATTCGGACACGGCGCGCACATTATCGTCGACCCCCTTAACGATCTTGTGGGTGCCGCCATTGTACATGGCGACAAGCCACGCATGAAACTCGTCTATTTCGGTTGAAGACCAATATCTTTCAAATGTTCCCTTGTTACATAATTTAGTTCCACCTTTTTGAGCAATGGTTTTATTCACTGCATCGTACACAGAATCGTTCAGCAGTATCAGTTTCAATTCATCAATAGCAGGCAGATACCAATCTTTACCCTTGTTGCGACACCAAGCAAACGCAGGATATTGATCAGCATCACTCCTCGCCATCACCTTATCAGTATTTGCCTTGCCGTCACTATTATCCTTCACCCCTAATACGATTTGCTTGTTATATAATTGCTCCTTGATACGCCACTGCAATTTCTTTTGGTCGAGGCTTAGAATCTTGCCGTGGAGACCGCCATCCAAAACATCGAAGACAACACCCTCTTTGCCATTCTCGTTGTAGTAGTCGCCCACCTTGTAGGTTTTACACCCGGGCTTAGGTTGTGGCTTTTCATACTCTTTGGGCTGTTTTTTCTCGGGTGCAGGAGCACTTTGAGTTATCTTTGCAGGCTTACCCAGCAACGCCAAAATGTCAGTCACCAACACCGAGTCGATTGGATGATCGGTAATGTTGCGCCAGTTGATACCCGCAAAGGTAAATTCGAGTTCGAGTGGCAACGACGACCCATCGATAATATAGGGCAAAATCGAATGCTTTGGCTTTTTGTTAAAGGCAAAGATAATCTCATTTGTGGTAAATTTCGACGCGTAGGCATTCTCGCTTGCAAGCAGCAGAAAAAGCTGAGAATCAATTATATTCTCGGCCAATACGCGAGGAAATTCAAAACCACCGCCAATACCCTGGCGGTCGATAAAGTAGCTTATACCCGCCCTGTCAAAGGCTGCACACACCTTGTCAGCAACGGCACTGTCTTTGCGCGAGTAGCTTATAAAAACGTCGTATTTCATTGCAGTTTTGGTTTATCTATTGCAAGTGTATGTATAACTTGCCGTTTTTACAACACAAAAAAAAGAGAGAGCCTCAGCCCTCTCTCTTTTTCCTCGTGCCAACCGCAGCACGTTAGTCGATCTTCACCAGCTCGTAGGTGCGCGAGCCGAGGCCGATCTTTTCGGCGTGCTCGATGATATGGATGCCGTGGCGCGAGTTGATACGCTCGATAAGTGCCGAGGCATCGTCGCCCTCGGTCGAGGGGTACTCAAAGACCAAATCAACGCAAGCCTGGTCGAGAGCCACGGGGTCGAGCGACACCAAAATGCCCACATCGCCCATCTCGGGATCGGCGGGGTGAGCCGAACAGTCGCAATCGACCGACAAGTTGTTCATCACGTTGATATAGACCATTCTACCCTCGTAATAGTCGTGCACCGACTGAGCAGCCGCAGCCATTGCCTCCAAGAAGTGATCTTGCTCGGTCTTGCCAATGCCTGCCCACAGCTCCTCTTTGGTCTCGACCTTGCCTGCCGAGTGGATATAGGCCTTGCCATTCGACGAGGCCACACCGATAGATTGGTTTTTCAGAACACCGCCAAAGCCGCCCATAGTGTGGCCCTTGAAGTGCGCCAGGTTGATCATCCAATCGTAGTTGGCAACGTGCTCGCCCACGATGTTGAATTTCAGGTGGGTTGTATCCTGCACGGGAATGCGGATCTCGCCAAACTCGTCCATAATATCGCAGGGAGCGATGGCATAGAAGCCGTGATCTTTGATGGTCTGCCAGTGAGCCTCGTTGGAGTAGCGACCACCGGGGTAGGCAACATTACACTCCACAATGGTACCTTCCACCTTGGCCACCAGATCCTTAATCAGCTCGGGTTTGAGGAAGTTGTGGCCACCGGGCTCGCCGGTCGAAATCTTCACAGCCACCTTGCCCTCGAAATCTGCTCCCAGAGCCTCATAGACCTTCACCAGGCCCTCGGGCGAGATGTCGGTAGTCATATAGACCTTGGGCAGAGGAGCCTCCTTGGGTGCGCAGCTACTCATAGCAGCCACAGCACCAATCATCAGTGCAATAGCAACAAGTTTCTTCATAACTTACGCCTTCTACTAGTGTGCGTGGTTGTGGCCTGCGTGATTGTGGCCTGCGTGGTTGTGCGAGTGGCCCTCGTGATTGTGATTGTGGCCCTCGTGGTTGTGGCCCTCGTGGTCGTGGTGATCGTGGCCACAGGCGCATTCACCCTCTTTACACTCCACAGCCTTGCCGTTGATGCTAACCACCGCTACGTCAATCTTTTTGAGCTCCTCTACGAGCACCTCGATGCTGGTTTTGCGGGGGTCGAATTTAACCTCCACAACCTTGGTGGGAACATCCACGCTCATATCTTTCACACCCTTCTTGAAGGGGATTACGTTCAGAATTTTCTTTGCACAGTTTTCGCAGTCGAGGTTGGTAACAAAGGTTACAGTTTCGCTCTTTGCTGCTTTTTTCTGAGCCTCGGCAGGCACTACCGACAGGGCAAAAATTGCCAATGCGAGAAGTCCGATAATCTTTTTCATAACAATCGTCGTTTATTTATTAGGTTAATACAAATTAAATCGTGCGCCAATATAGAACTTCCTGCCCATCAGAGGACCCCACACCACCGACGAGTTAAAGTCGGGCGCAAAGGGGGCATCTACACCGATAATGGGGTTTTTCTGCATATAGTTGAGCATATTCTCGCAGCCCACATAGATATCCCACTGACCCACTCGGTGGCTCACCTGTCCGTAGAACATCGGGTAGACGGGCGAGTACTCCGACTTGGTGATGTCGCCATCCAACGCGGGCAACCTCATAGGACCATTCAGCTGGGCCGTAAAGTCGAACACCCAGCGGCGGAACTTGGTGGCATACTGCACATTCACAAGACCCTTAAAGAGGCCCACCAGAGGACGGTCAATGGTGTGCAACTCACCCTCCCACTCTTTGGTAATCTTCGAGTCGGTATAGCGGAAGGTGGTGAAAATATCCAAGCCCTCGGCGGGATTCCACTGCACGTCGAACTGGTAGTTGTGGGCATACGAAGGCATACTCTTGCCATCGACGCTGTAAATGTGTATAGTGCCATCGGCAGTCTCTTGGTCTACCAACACCGCATTCGAGAAGCGGGTGTGGAAGTAATCAAAGCTAAGAGTCAGATCGTTGTAGCCCACCACGCTCACACTGTGGGTAATACTACCGCCCAGCGTTGCAGCCTTCTCGATGCTGTCGCTACCGTCGCGGTCGAGGTCGCTCACAATCGTGCGATTTGTACCGAGCATCCAGATATTGTCGGTAAAGGTCATCACCCTGCGCGAGCCCAAACCTGCCGAGGCCCTCAATACGGTCACATCGGTCAGATTGTAGCGAACGTGCATACGGGGTGTGAGCAAGAAGTCGTTGTCATTCTGAAAAGCATTGCTGCTACCTTCAACAAGAGGATTGGTATAACCCATAGAGTAGTCGCCCCTGACGCCTGCAACGAGCGAGAATTTATCCTTAATGGTGTAGGTGTACTCGGCAAACAGACCTGGCTCGACCATTTCAAACACACCGCCCAAATCGCAATTCTTAAACTCTACACCTACCTCTTCGCCCATAGTGCGCATCCACACCGAGCCACCCACATTGAGCGACGAGCGGCCACTAAAATAGTGCAGATAAGTCAGGTTGGCCCACGCCGAAGCTTCCCTACCATGGTAGGTATTTTTTCCAAAATAGGTGTCCATATCGAAGTAGTCCAAATCGACCATCAGGGCCAAACTCGAACGCTTCTCCTCTTCGTTCTCCTCGTCCCACACGGCTGCACCAATGGGTTTGCCCACCTTCAAGTAGCCGTTCAGTCCCTCGTTTTTAATCTCCGAGCCGTAGATGTATTCTCCCTTAATCTGGTCGAACTTATAGGGGGTGTAGCCCATCTGGCCACCCACACGTTTCTCGTTCACAAATCTCCAACCCCAGCGCCACTGGGTGCCGTCGGTAGCCTGATAGAGCCAGCGGTTGGCCACATTAAACTGCTGAGCCATAGGCAGGTCGCGGAAACCGTCGCCATTGTGGTCCATAGCCTGAGTGTCGCCCGAGTAGTGGAGCAGCACATTAGTCGTGAGCCTCTTCTCCTTGTCGAAGGCAAAGGGCATTGCAATGTTCACCTCTGGTTTGAGCTCGTTGTCAAAGTAAAGGTTAAGGAAGAACTTCTCCTCGTCGGTAGGCTTGCGATATTCGAGGTTAATCTGTCCCGTCATAGCCTCGTGGCCCGCAGTAACCGACGCAATACCCTTCGACACCTGAATAGAGTTGAGCCACATACCTGGGGTGTAGTTCAATCCGTAGGGCGAGCCGATACCGCGCATAATGGGCCTATTTTCGTCGAGAATCTGGGTGTAGGTACCCGCCAAGCCAAGCATCTTAATCTGACGACTTCCGCTCACAGCGTCGCTATAACCTACCGTCACCGATGCCGAGTTTTCGAAGCTCTCGGCCAAGTTACAACACGCCATCTTACACAAGCCCGCAAAGCTAATCATCTCCTGCTTACCAATGCCGCTCTGTTTGATATAGTTGCCACTCAGCTGTCCTTCGATCTGCACCTCGTCGATGCTTTGACCTTCGAGCAGGGCGAAGTTCACCTCCGTAACACCCTCGGCCACCTCGATCACCTGATCGACATAGCCCAGATAGGTTGCCACGAGTCGGTCGTGCCCCTTAACTCGGTATATGGTGTATGCTCCATCCACATCGGTTGCCGTACCAATCAGCGTACCCTCCCAATAGAGGCTTGCACCGATGAGTGGCTCACCCTTCTGGTCGCGCACAACACCACTGACGTTCTGCGCCGAGGCCGAAACACCCCCCACCGCCAGAATCGCCAACAATAATGTTACAATCTTCTTCATCCTACATCCTTTCTTTCTTGTTATTATTTCTCAATCAACACCTTAGTAGTTGGGGTTCTAAGGTATTGTAACGGTACCTCTTCGGTATTGTTGTTTATGGCGCAAAAATATCTCAAACGGCCAATCCCCACAATACCTAAATTTTGCGATTTTTCGCCCACCAATGAGATGGGCAAATACCACTTATTGATTAAAGATTGTTCAAGCAGTAGTCGATCATCTTCTGACGAATCAACCTTGCACCGTAGGGGTACATCGAGTGGTTGTCGTCGGGGAAGATCATCATATCAATCTGTTTGCCTGCAAGCACAAACTCGTGGGCCATTGCGTATGCGTTCTGAACGTGTACGTTGTCGTCGGCCGAGCCGTGCATCAGCAGCAGTTTGCCTTTCAAGTTCTTGGCATAACCCACGGGCGAAGGCTCGTCGTAACCCTCGGCATTATTCTGGGGCAGGCCGTTCACACGCTCGGTATAAACCGAGTCGTAGTACCTCCACGAGGTTACGGGAGCAACCGAGATTGCCATCTTGAACACATCGGCACCTTTGAGGATACAGTTGAGCGACATAAAGCCACCAAAGCTCCAACCGTAGATACCGATACGCTCCGAATCAACGTAGGGCAGAGTTGCCAGATACTTACCAAACGAGATCTGGTCCTGAGTCTCCAAGCGACCCATAATGCCGTAGGTGCTCTTCTTGAAGTCGGCGCTACGGAAGCCGGTACCGCGAGGATCGCAGCTAACAACCAAGTAGCCCTGCTGAACGAGAGCATCCTCCCAGCCGATACCCCAACGGTTATTAACCTCCTGCGAACCGGGACCGCTATACTGAGTAATCAGCACGGGGTATTTCTTCGAGGCATCGAAGTCGTTGGGTTTCTTAATGTAGGCGTTCAACACATCGCCACGCTCGGTGGTGAAGGTGAAGAACTCGCGCTCGGGAAGTTCAATCTTGGCGATATACTCTTTCAGTGCAGCGTTATCCTCCAAAACTGCCACCAGCTTGCCGTTACCCTTGTGGAGAGTTACGGTGTTGGGGGTCTGAGCGTTGGAGAAGTAGCTGATGTAGTAGCGGCAGCCAGCACTTGGACTAATGCTATAAATACCCTCCTCGGTCGAGAGGCGTTTTTTGTTCTTGCCATTGAGCTCCATCGAGTAGAAGTCCCTATTGAGGGGCGAGCTCTCGGTCGAGAGGAACCAAATCTTCTTGTCGGTGGCGCAAACCAGCTCGGTCACGTTCCACTCGCCCTCGGTCACGGGCTTCAAACCGCCCTTCGAGATCGACGAGAGATAGAGGTGCGACCAACCCGAACGCTCGCTCTGTACCAAGAACCTATCCGAGTCGCCCAAGAAGGTGAGCATACTGCCCGAAATGCCGTCTACATACTTGTCGCTCATCTCCTCGTAGATGGTCTTCTGACCACCCTCACCATCGAGCAACTGCACCCTCAGGTGGTTCTGCAAACGGTTGATGTGGTAGTAGTAGAGTTTGCCGTCGGGGGTCCACTCAAAGAAGGGAACGTAGATATCTTTATCCTCGCCCAAATCGACATTGGTGGTAGTGCCGTCGGGAATGTTGTAGATGTGCAACGAGATAAACGAGTTCTGCTCGCCAGCCTTGGGATATTTGTACGAGAACTGCTCGGTATAGGGAGTTTTGGTCACAAACTGAGTGAACGAGAACTCCTTAACGTGGCTCTCGTCGCTACGCAGGTAGGCAATCTGCTCTCCATCGGGGCTCCAACGAATCAGATTGTCGATAGCCCACTCCTCCTCGTAAACCCAGTCGGGCATACCGTTGATAATTTTGTTCCACTCGCCATCGAAGGTGATCTGGTAGGTAAACTCCTGCTCCAAGTCGCGAACGTAGATGTTGTTCTCTTTCACGAAAGCCACCTTATTGCCTGCGGGTGCAAATACCGCAAAGCGCAAGTCGCCACTCTCGTCCACGTTTTTAATCTCGCCCGACTTGATGTCGTAGACCACATATTTCGAGAAGTGCGAACGACGATACAGGGGGCGCGAATTCAGACGGAACATAATCTTGCTCTCGTCGGCGCTGAAAGTGTAGTCATTCACACCGCCGTTGATACCGGCAGCCTTGGTGTCGCACAACACCTCGCGAACATCACGATTCTCATACGAGTAGCGGCAAACCACCCCCCTCTCCAAGGTGGTGTAGTGCTCTCCGTCGGCCATCGAGCGAAGGCCATAGATACTCTTCGCGCTAAATTTGCCGGCCATAATGTCGTCATAGGTGAAACGTGGCTGTGCCACCACGGACATAATAGTTGCTGCAACCATTACGATACTTGTTAAAACTTTTTTCATCTCTCTGTTTGGGAATTTTTATTACTATTTTCTCTTATTTTTCACACGCTTTGAGGCTCATATCAAGACTCTTGATCTGGTGGGTAAGTGCGCCCACCGAGATGTAGTCCACACCCGCCTCGGCATAGGCCCTCATTGTGTCGAGGGTAATGCCGCCCGATGACTCGGTGCTACAACGGCCTGCCACCTTATCGACAGCCGCCTTGGTAAGCTCGGGCGAGAAGTTGTCGAACATAATGCGATCCACGCCACCAGCCTCGAATACCAGGTCTATATCCTCCAACGAACGCACCTCGCACTCGATGGGGATATTTTTGCCCTTCTCTTTCAGATAGGCCTTCACGTTGGTGATTGCCTCGACAATGCCACCCGAAAAGTCGATGTGGTTATCTTTCAGCAGTACCATATCGAACAGACCGATGCGGTGGTTCTCGCCGCCGCCAATCTTCACGGCCATCTTTTCGAGCACCCTCATACCGGGAGTGGTCTTGCGAGTGTCGAGCACCTTGCACGAGGTACCCTTCAATACGTCGGCATAGACTGCCGTCTGGGTAGCCACGCCACTCATACGCTGCATAATGTTGAGCACAATGCGCTCGGCCTGCAACAGAGTCTGGATACGGCCCTCGACGTAGAAAGCCACATCACCCACCTTCACCCTATCGCCATCGTTCCTAAGAAGCTCTATCTCGATGGTGGGATCCAAACGGCGGAATACCTTCACGGCAACCTCGATACCGGCAATGATACCCTCCTGCTTAACCAGCAGTTTCATACGTCCGCGCGCGTCAGCTGGGATGGTCGAGAGTGTTGTGTGGTCGCCATCGCCAATATCTTCGCGAATGGCAAGCTCGATAAGTTCGTCTACGAAAGAGATATATTCAGTTTTCATACTCTATATGATTTATTTCTCCTTTTTGGGGCCTTTTGCGCGCGCCCGCGTGAGCATCAAACACACAAAACGCCAATTTACCCTACAAAATTAGTAATTTTATTCGGAATTCTATAATTTTGCATCCACAAAACCACAAACATAACCACATAAAAAGATGGCGCGTCCATTTATTGGAGATATAATTGACGCAATGGCTATCTCGCACATAACTCTCCGCAGTGTAAAAAGGGCAAAGTTGCACCACGACCGCAACGGCAATCTGCTCTTCTTTGCAGGACGGAGGAGTGCAACGTTTGACATCTCTATTGAAGACCATTGCTATGCTCTGAAATGCTACATTTCGACTCCCGCAAATGTGGCAGGGGCTTGTAGTGTGCTTGCCCAAAACCCCTCCGACATCATTATTACCCCACAATTTCTGCCCGACGAGCTCTTCGTTTCGGGCCGAAGTTATTGTAGCCACACCGATGCTCTGCTCTACCCTTGGGTCGAGGGCGACTCGCTCGATTTTCTTTGGCGCAAAGCCGCATTCAACAACGAGAACGATACCCTCAGCACCCTTGCCCACAACTTCACCCGCCTGGCGCTCGTAATGCTCGACTCCGAGTGGCGACACGGCGACCTAAAACCCGACAACATCATCGTAGACCGCAACGGACAGATGAAGCTCATCGACATCGATGCGCTCTACCATCCCACCCTCTCCTATGGTGGCGAGGTGGGCACCGTGGGATTCGTTCATCCCGAGCGAGGTTGCTCCTATGACAGCCACATCGACGACTACTCCATTGCACTCATCTGCACCGCTCTGCACGCCTTGGCCCTCCGCCCTCAGTTGGCACAGAAATACCCCTCGGCACCGATGCTAATATCGCCCTCCGAGGCTGTGGCGGGTAGCAGTCCTGCTCTGGCCGAGATTAAGGCTCTCTTTGGCGAGGGCACACCCCTCCACGCCCTTGCATCCACACTCGAACAAGACAACCACAACATACAAAAGCTTAAAGAGTTACTCTTATGTATAACGCAGATATAACACGGACTCAAAAAGGGGCTGTCGTACTGCTTATCGACCAGTCCGGCTCAATGAGTGAAGATGTCGTCTTCGCGGGCAAAACCACCACCAAGGCAGCTGCCGTGGCATCGGTGGCCAACTCACTAATCGACGAACTCATCAACCACTGCCATCGTCATCGCACCATTGGCGACTACTTCGACCTGGCCGCAATCGGTTATGGAGGAGAGAGTGCCGAACCTCTGCTGGGGAGCAAAGGTTTCAGGCGCATAACCGAGGTGAACAACTTCTCCACCGCAACACTTTTGGAGCCTCTGTCGTTCCACCTGCCCGACGGCCGAGTGGTCGAGAGCGTTGCCGAACGCAGAGTGTGGATCGAACCACAAGCCAAGGGTCGTACACCCATGGGCGAGGCCCTCGCTATGGCCCGTAAGCTCATCTCCGCGTGGTGCAAGCGCAACCCGCTGAGTTTCCCACCGCTGGTCATCAACATCACCGATGGCGAGGCCACCGACGCGACCGAGGAGCAGCTATTACTACTGTCCGAACAGATTCGCAACACCGCCACTGCCGACGGCAATACTCTGCTGATAAACATACACATAGCCTCGGAGTACGACGTGGTGGGCCCCACCCTCTTCTTCCCCTCCGAGTGCGACCCTCTGCCCGCCAACCGACAGACGCAACTGCTGTGGCAGATGTCGAGCACCTTCCCCTCGATCTTCGATGCCGCCATTGGCGAAATCAAGGATTCGGCCACCAAACCACCCTGCCGCGCTATGTGCTACAACAGTTCGGCCGGTCAGCTCTTCTCGCTACTCACCATCGGCTCCGTTAGTATAGAACGAATGATTTAGCCCCACGATTATGCGATTTACCATCGATGCCTATATCCGTGCGCTCCTTTCGGCACACCCCCAAGGGGCTTTGGAGGGGTTGGTCGTTCCGCTCGACCAGCGCCACAAGCCCACATTCTATGTGGGTAATGGAAATATCAGCTTCGAGGTGGAGTTGAATGGCACGCCACATCTGCTGACCACTCCTTTGAGGGATGTTTCACCGACCGAGATTCAGGCCCTACTCGACAAGTATGGGCACATATCGGCAATGTCGGCCAAGCGTTTTGTAACCAATGCGCTCCACATTACCGCTCCGAACGGCACCGCTCACCCCTGCCACGCGCTTGTAGAGCCGCTCCACACCCCTCTGCACCAATTCGTCAGGCAGAATCACTCGACCCAGCGCCGACAACTTTTGCGCAACGCCATTGAACACATTGCTCAGGCCATCGAGGAGTTCTACACCCAGGAGCTCGACAACATTCCACTCTCGCACAGCGAGTTGCAATTCGGCCCTAAGGGAGAGCTATTCATAACCCATCATCCTCTGGCCACCCACGGACACTATTTCACAGAGTTCCAGACCCTTGCATCGGCAGCCATACAGCTCTTCGTTGGTGCCTCCGACATCGAGGCCTACAAGTTGCTCTCCGCCATACCCGACACGCCCAAGGAGATAGCTCTGCGTCTGCGCAATCTCACAGCCGCAGCCGAGCACTACAACATCGCTCCGCTGGCCACCCTCGCACAGCTCATTCTCCACAAAGGCTCTCCCCACGCCTTTGCCGAGGCTGTTGCGGCCCTCGGATTGGAACCCTTCCGACCAATGCCGCTACTGACACAACTTCTGTCAGCACGTTGGAGCGCCCAAGTTACCACCGCACCCCACGACCACAAACCCTTCGAGCCTGCCAAGGTGGACCCCACAACCTTCGAGGAGGTATGCCCTCCTTGCGAGTTTATCCGCCGAGCCTTCAAGGGCGGTTATTGGTACTTCATAAATGGCGACAACACCCTCATTCCCACCGAGCAACCACTCCTTGCGGCCTTCGATTTCTACGAGGGACGTGCCGTGGTTCGTACCGCACGCGGCTACGGACTCATCAACCGCTCGGGCGGCTGGGCTATGCGCGATAGGTGGGATGATATGGCTTGGTTTGGCCCCGAGAACATTGCCGTGGCGGCCTCCGACGGAGTGTGGTACATCTACGACCGTTCGGGCCGACAGCTCTCTACCATTGCAGCCGAGTGGTTGGGCGACGCATCCGAGGGTTTTGTCATAGGCCGACGAGGGCTCAAATATGCCTTCTACTCCACCGACGGACGACTGCTCACCGACTTTGCCTACGACCAGGCACACGCCTTTTGCGGAGGTGTAGCCCTTGTGGAGCGTCGAGGTCAGCGCTACTACATCGACACCACCCTCCACAAGCTCTCTGCCGCACAGCAAGAGCAGATTCTCTCCAAGAACAGATAACAAAAAAGAGTGTGTCCGCAATGAACACACTCTTTCTTTTATAAAATCGCTCGTATGTTTACACCAGGCCGGCAAAGCCCATAAATGCCATAGCAAGCATACTTGCCGTAATCAGAGCAATGGGCACACCCCTAACGCCCTTGGGCACATCGTTCAGCTCCAACCTCTCGCGCAGGCCCGCAAAAATCACCAAAGCAAGCGCAAAGCCCACAGCTGTAGAAGTAGCATAAACCACCGACTCCACAAGGTTGAACTGTTTCTGCACCAACAGAATAGCCACACCCAGCACCGCACAGTTGGTGGTAATCAGGGGCAGGAAGATACCCAGAGCCTGATAGAGCGAGGGCGAAATCTTCTTCAAGATAATCTCGACCATCTGCACCAGAGCCGCAATAACCAAGATAAACACCAAGGTCTGCATATACTCAATACCCAGAGGCACAAGCACATAGTACTGCAACAAGTAGGCCACCACCGAGCTGATTGCCATAACAAAAGTCACCGCAGCGCCCATACCCATAGCGGTATCGACCTTGTTGCTCACGCCCAAGAATGGGCAGATACCCAAAAATTGCGACAACACCACGTTGTTCACAAAAATAGCACCGATAATAATTGCAAAAATCTCCATAGCGCTCTACTTTGTTTTAGTGGTCAGTTTACGGAACAACATCATCAGGTAGCCCAACACCATAAAGGCACCGGGGGCGAGTACGAAGACCAGAGCACCACCGCCCTGCCACAACTCGTAGCCAAAAATTTCGCCATTGCCCAACACCTCACGCACCACGCCAATCAGCGTGAGCGCAATGGTAAAGCCCAAGCCTACGCCCAGACCATCGAGAGCCGACTCCAACACACCATTCTTCGATGCAAAAGCCTCGGCACGACCAAGGATGATACAGTTCACCACAATCAGCGGAATGAACACACCCAGAGTGTTGTACAGATCGGGCAGATAGGCCTGCATCAAGAGCTGCAACACCGTAACGACCGATGCAATCACAACGATATAGGATGGGATGCGAATCTTGTCGGGAATGATGTTCTTAATCAGCGAAATCACCACATTCGAGAGCACCAACACAAAGAGCGTTGCTGCACCCATACCCATACCGTTCAGGGCCGAGGTTGTGGTCGCCAACGTGGGGCACATACCCAGGAACAACACAAACGTAGGGTTGTTCTTAATAAGGCCCGAGGTTAATATATTCAGTTTTTTACCCATATTTTTGGTAAGTTTACTCCCACTCGGTTGATACTTTCTTGAAGGTCTCGTAGGCAGCCTCCACAGCCTCTACATAGGCCCTCGACGAGATGGTTGCCGAGGTGAGTGCATCCACACTGCCACCCTCTTTCTTCAAGCCCCATTTAATCTTGTCGGCCTTTTTGCCCACCAGGCTTGCAGCCAGAGCATTCTCCTGCTCGGTCATCAGACCGCCCAAGCCGGGAGTCTCATCCTGCTCGGCAACTGCGATACCCAAGATTGTGCCCTCCATATCGAAGCCCACAACCAAGCGGATATTGCCGTTGTAGCCATTGGCCGAGGTTCCCTCAATAGCAAAGCCCACTGCCGAAGCGCCCTGAATTGCGGTGCGTACCCTCACGCCATCCACCTTGCTGTCGAAGAGCTGGTTGTAGACGGGCAACAGAGCTACATAGTCGATGGTTGGCTGAGGTTTGTCGCCTGCGCTTGCCTTCTTGTAGGCCTCGTAAGCCAAAGCCACAGCCTCGGTGTAGGCCCTCGACGAGATGGTTGCTGCGGTGAGTGCCTCCACATCGCCACCATCCTTATTTACGGTCATTTTCACGCTCGAAGCCTTCTTACCCTTGAAGCTTTTCAGTAGACTGTTGTCGGGCTCGGTCATCAGAGTACCCAATCCGGGAGTCTCGGCCTGTTCGAGCACGTCGATATTCACGATTTTGCCCTCGGCATCAAAGCCCACCATAAGTTTCACGTTGCCATTAAAGCCGTTGGGCGAGGTGCTCTCCACAGCGTAACCCACAACCTTGTCGCCCAAGGTGGCCTTATAAACGCCATCCACAGCCTCGGGTTTGTTGTCAAAGGCGGGCAGAACTGCTTTCAGTGCAGCAGCGGTCTTCTGCTGTTTGGCCTTCTCGATTGGGTCCTCGGTTACTTTGTGAACGATTGCCACGGTGGCCGATGTTACAAGGCAGATGCCCAGCAACACAAATACCATATTCTTCAACGAACTTTTCATATCTCTTCTTATTTTAGTTTTTATCGTAGTTGTTATTTAGCTCTTTTGGTTGTGCCGAACCTCTTGGGGCGCACATATTTGTCGATCAGAGGCACCACCGAGTTCATAATGAGTATGGCAAACGACATACCCTCGGGATAAGGTCCCCACAGACGTATAAACATAGTAATCAGACCAATGCCCACGGCATAGATAACCATACCCTTGGTGGTCATAGGCGAAGTGACATAGTCGGTAGCCATAAAGACCGCACCCAACACTGCACCACCGCTCAGCAGGTGGAACAGAGGGCTCATATACTCATTGGGACTGATGCCCCACATCACGCCCGAGAAGAGTGCCATAGTGGCCAACACCACCACGGGGATGTGCCAAGTAATTACCCTACGCACCAGCAGCCACACAAAGCCTGCCAGCAGAGCCACAACCGACAACTCGCCCAGCGAGCCGCTCTTTGCACCCAGCGACATTGCGCCCAGATTGACATTCTGCATAATCTCTCCCACGGGGGCACCCGATTTGAGAGCCTCTTTGGCCATAGCCAGAGGGGTTGCGCCCGACACCGCTCCCACAGCCTCGGGGAACGAGGTCATAGCCACGGGGAAGGCAATCAGCAGGAATACTCGGCCCACCAATGCGGGGTTAAAGAGGTTTTTGCCCAAACCGCCGTAGGTCATCTTAGCCACGCCAATGGCCACAACTGCACCAATGGCCACCAAACCCAGAGGAATATTGACGGGAAGGTTGAAGGCCAACAGCACACCCGTCACCACAGCCGAAAGGTTGCCGATGGTCGAGGGGCCTTTGAGCAGAAATTTCTGAATTGCCCACTCCACCAATACGCAGCAGGCAACCGAAAAGGCCGTTACGATAAACGCCTGCCAGCCATAGGCCACAACCGACATTACCAATGCGGGCAGCAGTGCAATAAGCACATCGCCCATCATTCGGCGGGTATCGTTGCTACCGTGAACGTGCGGTGCAGGCGAAATTACCAATTTCTGAACACTCATATATAACAATCTCTGTTTGTTTCTCTTTTGTTTGTCTATACTACTTCTTTGCGGCACGAGCCCTCATTCGCCTCATCACCTCGCCTTTGCCCATCCTGAGCCAGTCGAGCAGTGGCAGGTACGAAGGACAACTATATGTACAGCAGCCACACTCGATACAATCGGCAATATAGTGGCTCTCGGCCTCGTCATACATCTCTTTCTTGGAGAGTTTGGCCAGCAGATAGGGCTCCAATCCCATAGGGCAAGCCTCCACACACTTGGCGCAACGGATACACGACGAGGGCTGCTCCCTCAAAGCCTCCTCAGCAGGAATCAACAACACGCCCGAGGTACCCTTGGTCACGGGTGCGTCGATGTTGCTCACGGCACGTCCCATCATTGGGCCGCCCGCCACAACTTTACCTACGCCCTCCATTCCTCCGCAGTACTCAATCAGAGCGCTCATCGGAGTACCTACCCTCACGAGCAGGTTTTTGGGGTGAGCCAACTTGGGACCCGTAACTGTCACAACCCTCTCGACCAGAGGTTTGTTCTTCACCACGGCCTCATAGACCGCCAAGGCAGTACCCACATTCTGCACCACGGCACCCACCTCGATAGGCAGAGCACCGCTGGGCACCTGACGACCCGTCACGGCTGCAATGAGTTGCTTCTCGCCACCCTGGGGATAGCGCATCTTCAAGGGGACAATCTCAACGCCCACACAACCCTCGGCCAACCCACGAAGGGCCTTAATTGCATCGGGTTTATTGTTCTCAACACCTATGTATATATTCTCGACGCCGATTGCCTTAGCCAAAATTTGGGCTCCAACGAGCAGTTCCTCGCCCTTTTCTAGCATCACTCGGTAGTCGGCAGTCAGATAGGGCTCACACTCCACTGCGTTGATAATAAGGCACTCGGCCTTCTTGCCGGCAGGAATCGAGAGTTTAACGTGCGTGGGGAAGGTTGCACCACCCATACCCACGATACCCATCTGGGCCACCTTGGCTACAATCTCTTCGGGGGTGAGCTCTACGTTCTTCACGACTGCTCCGTCAAGTTCCACGCCCTCGACCCACTGGTCACCCTCGACTGCAATGGTCACACAGGGTTTCATATTGCCCTGAGCGTCGGGCTTGGCGTCTACGGCCGTAACCGTACCCGACACCGACGAGTGAATGGCACTCGACACAAAACCTCCGGCTGTGGCAATCACTTGACCTGCCAACACCTTGTCGCCCTTGGCCACACAAGCCACCGCGGGCGCACCGATATGCTGAGCCAGAGGAATTACCACCACCGAGGGCAGTGGCATAGCCTCAATGGCTGCATCTTTGCTATACTGCTTATTGTCCGACGGATGAATACCGCCTATTGGGAATGTCTTCATACTCTCTACTCGGTTTTAGCGGTTTGGGGAGCCTCGGTGACAGGAGCCTCCGCTTTGGGAGCAACCACCTTGGGAACCTCCTCGGTCACTACGGGTTTGCGAGCGGGGAAGCCCACCTCTACAATAGCGCCCGTGGGACACTCGACCACACACTTGCGACACATCTTACACTTGGTCGAATCGATGTAGGCCAGATTACTCTCCACCCTGATTGCGTCGAACGGACACGCCTTGGCACACTTGCTACAACCAATACAAGCCACCTTGCAAGCCTTGCGAGCCACAGCGCCCTTCTCCTTATTGACGCACGAAACATATACTTTACGCCCCTTGGGAGCCTTCTTCCTCAACTCGATAATCATCTTGGGACAAGCCTTCACACAAGCGCCACAAGCGGTACACTTCTCGTCGTCCACCTCGGGCAGACCCGTTTCGGGATTCATCTTGATTGCTCCAAAGTCGCATTTGAGCGTACAGTCGCCCAAACCGATACAGCCAAACGAGCAACCCGTCTGACCCGCATAGAGCGCCGCAGCCACCGCACACGAGGGTGCTCCGTCGTAGGTGTTCAACCTGGGGCGATTCTCGCACGAGCCCGCGCAACGCACCACTGCAACCTGAGGCTCTCGCTCGGCAGCAGCCTTGCCCAAGTAGGCCGCAATACGTTTCATACACTCGCCACCACCCACAGGGCAGTAGAGTGCCGATATGTCGTCGCTCTTAACCAACGCCTCGGCCAATCCCCTACATCCGGCAAAGCCACATCCGCCACAGTTTGCACCCGGCAGACTCTTCTCCACCTCGTCGATACGAGGGTCCTCCTCAACGTGGAATTTCTTGGCCACAACAAAGAGCAGCAGGGCCAACAAAGCGCCCAGCAAGCTTACAACCAAGATGGTATAAATCAGAGTTTCCATAGTTTGTTTTTATACTGTTTCTTATCGCCACCCCCCGATGTGGTTGGGTTGCACTAAAAGTATTCGTTCTTGATGCGGAACACGATAACCCTTTCGAGCCTCTTGCGGAAGAAATAGAGCACCACATAGTAGAGCGCACACACTCCCAGGGCCGACACTCCCGCAATCAGATCGCCCAAGGCCATCGAGTTGGTAACAAACAGAGCTGCCAACATCAGGAAGAAGGGGACAATGTAGGAGTAGACCACGGCCTGAATGCCCATAATCTGCTCGATGTAGATCGTTACCTCCTGACCCACGCTATAAATTTCGGGGTGGTCCACATAGACGGTCACCTTGCGGCTCTGGCTCTCGCCCTGACCACACACCTCCTTAGCCTTGCAGCTACCACAGGCGCTATCGACCACCATTTCGGCCTCTACCCTCTTTTCCTCGGCCACAATCTCTACGATGCGGGCCTTGTGTTCCATTATTTTTGCCATAGTTTTTCTTTTTTCGTTTTGGTGCCTACTTGGGCAGATCGACATAGCTCCTATCCAGAGGCATTGGCGACACGGCAATGATGGGGCAGAATTGGTTAATCATCTCCAACGAGCCGTAGATCATACCGCGCACTGCATCGACATCGCTCTCCTCGAAGCCTGCGTCGATAATCTCGTCCCTGTCCTGCCAACGCTCCAACAGACGGTACAGAATGGCGTCGATCACGTCGTAGGTGGGCAGATCGCCATACTTCTCGCCCTGAATCTTCTCCGACGAGGGCGAATTGAGCAAAATGGCCTCGGGGATGATGTTGCGAGTGTTGTTGATGTGGCGCGCCAGGGCGAAGATATCGCTCTTGTAGAGGTCGCCCAAGATGCTGATTACGCCGCTGGTGTCGCCATAGAGCGTCAGGGCACCAATGGCGAGCTCGGTTTTGTTCGAGCAGTTGATGGGCACATATCCGTTTTTGTCGCACACGGCCATAAAGAGCGCTGTGCGCAGACGCATCTGGAACTCTCCCTCCAACTTGTCCGAGTCGGGAGCACCGATGGCTGCTACAATGGCGCCAAGGCTGCTGCGATAGATGTCCGACAGAGGAATGGTCATCAACTCGATGCCCAACGAGTCGGCCAACTCCTCGGCTGCGCTTGCCGAGTGGTCTTTGGAGTAACGCGAGGGCATCTGCAAAGCCACCACCCTCTCTGCTCCGAGGGCGTCGGTGAGCAACACGGCTGCCAACGACGAATCGACACCTCCGGTCATAACCACGCAAGCCTTGCCGTGGTTGTTCTTGTCGAAGTAGTCGCGGATGGCCAGCGTGAGGGCTCCGTAGACGTTTGCTATTTTGTCCTGATAGGGAATTTCCAACTCCTCGTTCTCGGCTGCGGTGTCGATGAAGGCAATCTCCTCGGCAAAGCTGCTCAGCAGAGCGATGGGCTTGCCTTTCGAGTTGAACACTGCCGACGAACCGTCGAATACCACCTCGTTGGTGCCGCCCAGCTGGTTTACGAATACCACGTTGGCGTCGGCCATATAGGCTTTTTCGGCCAGGAGCGAGTAGCGACGCTCGATGCGCCCCTGCGAATAGCGGTCGTTGCCGAGGGCGATTACGGTGTCGGCCTTGCGATAGGCTGCCTCGTGGAAGATGTCGGCACCCACCACGATAGCCACCCTTTCGCCTGCGATGGTGACGTAGACGCTACCGCCACCCTTCGAGAGGTAGGCTGCGTCTACGTCCGAGGCGAGGTTGTGCTTGGTAACAAAACGCATCACCTGACGGTTTTTGATATAGGCGGCTGCCGAGAGGGTTGTGCCCTGCTGACGGATGGGCATACCCAAGATGACTGCGATGTCGTCGCAGAAGGCGGCAATTTCGACGAGAGTCTCTTCGGCCTTGTCGAGGAAACCGCAACGGGCCAGTAGCGAGCGTGCGGGGCTGCCGCATACGGCTGCTTCGGAGAAGACCACCAGGTCGGCACCGCCTTTTTTGGCTTGTGCTATGGCCTCGATTATTTTGAATTTGTTGAGCTCGAAATCGCCGAGCGAAACGTTTATCTGTGCTATTGCAATTTTCATCAGCGCGATGTTTTTTTGGATATTTGGCGCAAAGATACACTTTTTGGCACAGTTTATATCGCCCGCGCGAGAAAAAATAAATTTTTTCTTGTTTTGGCCCCAAAAAGTTGCCGAAAGCAGACAAAAAATGCTATATTTGCCTAACGAGAAAAGACCGTATTTGAACATCAAATCAACACATAAACAATGAAGAAACTATTTTTACTTTTGACCACAGCCCTTTTGGGCTTTATGGTTGGCTGTTCTTACGACGACACTGTGGCAGAGAACAACAAAATCTACTACACCACCACCGATGGCCAAAAACTCTTCCCCAATAGTACCGAACCTTCGGTTTTTGGCGCCATTCTTCAATCCAATATCTACGAGAACGGCGTGGGCGTACTCACATTCGACGATGCTATTACTTCGATTGGAAATATGGCATTCCTATACTGTTCGACCCTTGCAAGCATCACCATTCCCGATAGCGTAACTTCGATTGGTGAGTATGCATTCTACGACTGTAAGGGCCTTACAAGCATCACCATCCCCGATAGCGTAACTTCGATTGTAAATGGTGCATTCTATAAATGTTCGAGCCTTGCAGGCATTACCATTCCCGATAGCGTAACTTCGATTGGTAGCGAAGCATTCCGTGAATGTTCGAGCCTTACAAGCATCACCATTCCCCATAGCGTAACTGAGATTTATCAATCTGCATTCTACTACTGTTTGAGCCTTGCAAAGGTTTACTGCAAGCCAACAACTCCTCCCACAGGAGACGGCGATATGTTTGACAGAAACGCCAATGGACGAAAAATCTACGTTCCTACCGAAAGCGTAGATGCATACAAAGCTGCCGAGTGGTGGAGCGATTATAGCAGCGCCATAGTGGGCTACGACTTTTAGCAGAGTGCATTAGGGGCTTTAAGGTCATTAAAAACTTTAAGGACCCAAAGGCCTCAAAGGTAACAGAGAAAAATGGGCGGGTTGCAGTGGCTCCCCGCCCATTTTCTATCCCCCCCCACCACCACGTCGCGGGTATCTTTTTTAATACCTGTCCTCTCGTCGCTTACCGCCCCCCTCCACCCCGTCACAAG
>JAZQZS010000010.1:0-242216 GCA_045634145.1 Tidjanibacter sp.
CTTATGGGACAGATACCACAAATAATAGTCCGATACACATACGCGATATGTGTGTGGTCTAATACCCCCTGCTAAGTAACATTAGAGGGGGTGTTTTTTTGTATTATATATTACAATAGTATTATACTATCCTCAGAAAAAACCTCGCTATGACACTAATAGTGAGGTATATACCCTTCGCATATACAGGTCTGTATCTACTCGGGTGAGTCACTCCCCCCCCAGAGGTGGGAGTATTATACTACACCGTATCTCATTACGGTATTATACAACACCGTATCTTACTACGGTATTATACCCTCCGTACTATACTATTACGCAGTGTTTGGTATGGTTGTTAGGACACAAATGTTGACAAGTGTTGACAAAGTTGACAAAGTTGTCATTCGTGAGTGTCAACACCTGTCAACACCTCTTGTCAACACACACCATATCCTTAGGCCGTTTGACGTTAGACATTAGACAAAACAAAAGAGCAGAACCCCTATTGTGGGATTCCGCTCTCTTTATTGTATGTGCGGTAGGCTTATTTGCGGATAGCTGCAACACCGGGGAGCTCTTTGCCCTCGATGAACTCCAACAGAGCACCACCACCGGTCGAAACGTAGCTCACCTTGTCGGCCAAGCCAAATTTGTTGATACAAGCAACGCTGTCGCCACCACCGATGAGCGAGTAAGCACCCTTGGTCTGGGTAGCCTCGGCGATAGCCTCAGCAACAGCCTTCGAGCCGGTCGAGAACTTCTCGATCTCGAACACGCCTACGGGGCCGTTCCAGAGGATGGTTTTGCAATCCATAATCTCGTCGTGGAAGAGTTTTTTACCCTCGGCACCGATGTCGATACCCTCCCAAGCGTCGTCGATATCTTTCACCGAAGCCTCTTTGGTGTTAGCCTCGTTGCTGAAATCGTCGGCGGTCAGAGCGTCGGGCGACATAACGAATTTGATACCTTTCTCCTCGGCTTTTTTGAGGATACCGAGTGCGGTCTCGAACATATCGGGCTCGCAGATCGACTTACCAACTTTGCCACCCAGAGCAGCCGAGAAGGTGTAGGTCATACCGCCACCGATGATGATTTTGTCGCACTTCTCCATCAGGGTCTCGATGATCGAGATTTTGGTCGAAACTTTCGAGCCACCCACGATAGCCACGAAGGGGCGCTGGGGGTTCTCCATTACGGCCTCGATAGCCTTCAACTCGCCCTCCATAACGTAGCCAAACATTTTGTCGTTGGGGAAGTAGTCGGCAATCAGAGCGGTCGAAGCGTGAGCGCGGTGTGCGGTACCGAATGCGTCGTTGATGTAGCAGTCGGCATACGAAGCGAGCTTCTTAACGAACTCTTTCTGGCTCTCTTTAACAGCTTTTTTAGCCTCTTTTTTCTCCTCGTCGGTAGCATCCTCTGCCAGACCGCGGGGTTTGCCCTCCTCCTCTGCGTAGAAACGGAGGTTTTCGAGCAAGAGTACCTGACCGGGTTTCAGAGCGGCAGCCATCTCGGCAGCCTTCTCACCCATGCAGTCGCCTGCGAAGAGCACCTCAACACCGAGGCGAGCCTCTACGGCTTTGATGATGTGTGCGAGCGAGTATTTCTCGTCGTTATTTTTCTTGGGACGACCCAGGTGCGACATAAGGATTACGCTACCGCCACCTGCCAAAACTTTCTTGATGGTGGGGATTGCGGCACGGATACGGGTGTCGTCGGTTACGTTGAACTCTTTGTCCAGGGGCACATTGAAGTCTACGCGGATAATGGCGCGTTTGCCCTCAAATTTGTAAGTGTCGATTGTCTGCATAGCATTAACCTATTTATAATGTTTAACTAATTGTTCTCTATTTAAGCCCACAAAAGTAACTATTTGAATTGAAAATTGAAAATTGAAAATTGAAAGTTGAAAGTTAAGAATTCCCAAACCTCCCTAATCTCCTAAAAGTTGGCCATTTGTCGTTTGTCGTTGGAAACACACGCCCCCGCCCTAACGGGCACCCCATCTAACTTAGAGGGGGAAAGACAAAATTTAACATCATGCCCCTGGCACCCCACAATTTTCAATTTTCAATTTTCCATTTTCAATTCGTCGGTCGACGGTTGACTTCTATTTCTCCTTGCTGTCAATCCAGATGGTCACGGGTCCGTCGTTCAGCAGACTTACCTTCATATCGGCCCCAAAGCGACCGCAGGGAATGGGTTTGCCCACCGCCACAGCCATCTTGGCCTTGAACGACTCGTAGAGTGGTACGGCCACAGCCTCGCCCGCAGCGTGGATGTAGCTTGGTCGGTTACCTTTGCGGGTGGCGGCTTGGAGCGTAAATTGGCTCACCACCAACACCTCGCCATCCACTTGTCGCACATCGAGGTTCATCACCCCGTTTTGGTCGTCGAAGATGCGTAGCTGACTCACCTTCTTCACAAGGTAGTCCACATCCTCCTCGGTGTCGTCGGTGGCCACACCCACAAAGACCAGCAAACCCTTGCCAATCTCGGCCACCTTTTCGCCTTCGATTACCACGTTTGAGTGTGCCACCCTCTGTACTAATGCTCTCATATTTCTTTTGTCGACCGTCGACCGTCAATTTTGAATTTTGAATTTTGAATTTTTTAGTGTGCTTTGAGCCAATTTTCGCCCTCGCCCACATCTACGGTCAGGGGCACACGCAGGCCTGCAAGCCTTGCCACACTCTCCATCTCCTCCTTCAACAGAGCCTTCACCCTCTGGCTCTCGCTCTTGGGGCAATCGACAATCAGCTCGTCGTGCACCTGCAATATCATCTTGGCCTCCAAGCCCTCCTTGCGGAGCCTCTGGGCCACACGGGCCATAGCAATCTTCACAATGTCGGCTGCCGAGCCTTGCAGGGGTGCATTTATGGCGTTTCGTTCGGCCAGTGAGCGCACCGTGGCATTGGCCGAGTTGATGTCGGGAAGGTAGCGACGACGGCCAAATATGGTCTGCACATAGCCGTTGTTCTTGGCCTCGGCAATGGTCTTGTCGATATACTCCTTCACACCTGGGTAGGAACGGAAGTAGCCCTCTATAATCTCCTTGGCTTCGCCCATCGAAATCTCGTTGCCCATTCGCTGACGCAGACCGAAGGCCGAGATGCCGTAGATGATACCGAAGTTGGCCGTCTTGGCCTTGCGACGCTGGTCGGAGGTTACCTCCTCGGGCTGAACGTGGAAGAGCCTCGATGCGGTATCGCGGTGAATATCCTCACCCTTGGCAAAGGCCTCAATCATAGCCTCGTCGCCACTCATGTGGGCCATAAGTCGGAGCTCCACCTGCGAGTAGTCGGCGGCGATGAGCGTGTGGTCGGCGTCCGACGCCACAAAGGCCTCACGGATGGGTTTGCCCAACGAGTCGCGTATGGGGATGTTTTGCAGATTGGGGTTGGTCGACGAGAGCCTGCCCGTAGCTGCCACAGCCTGATTGTAGGAGGTGTGGATGTGCCCTGTGGCGGGATTGACCAACGCAGGCAGAGCCTCCACATAGGTCGAGAGCAACTTTTTGATACCTCGGTACTCCAAAATCATCGGCACAATGGGGTGTCGGTCGGCCAGGAATGTGAGATACTCCTCCTCGGTGCTATATTGTTTGGTTTTGGTCTTTTTGGGTTTGGGGTCTACCTTCAACTTCTCGAACAGAACAACACCCAACTGTCGCGAAGAGTTCACGTTCAGGGCAGGCTCCTCGGCCAGTGAGCGAATCTGCTCTTCGAGCTGAGCCATACGGGTGTTCAACTGCTCGGCATAGCGGCCCAAGTGGTCGCAATCGACCCTCACACCCTCTCGCTCCATATCCATAAGGGTTGCGATGAGGGGGTATTCTATGGTTTTGTACAACTCCAAACCTCCCACCTCGGCCAAACGCGGGTAGAGGACCTCGAAGAGTTGTAGAGTCACGTCAGCATCCTCGGCACAGTAGGGAGCCACAAGCTCCACCGCCACCCTATCCATCGTGAGTTGCTTGCTACCACGACCAATAAGGCTCTCTATCTCGATGGGTTGATAGCCGAGCAGGGTTTGAGCCAAGTGGTTCATCGAATGTCGGCCGTCGGGCTCCAAGAGGTAGTGCATAATGATCGTGTCCCAAAACATTCCCTCCACGACCACACCTTCGTGTCGCAACATTTGCAGGTCGAACTTGATATTGTGGGCCACCTTTTCAATGTCGGGATTGGAGAGCAGGGGCGCAATAGCCTCCTTGGCACCCTCAACCGAGAGGGGTATGTAGTAAGCCTTGTGGGGGGTGGCACAGAGTCCCACACCAACCACTCGGTCGGCAAAGTAATCGAAACCTGTGGTCTCGGTGTCGAACGAGAGTCGCTTGGCACTGCTCAACTCGGCCACAGCCTCGGCCACCTTCTGGGGGGTGTTGCAAAGGGTGTAGTTGTGGTCGGTAGTTTCGATGGTTTTGTAGAGTGGTGCTGCGGCCGTAAAGAGGTCCATAGGGGCGGCCTCTGCGGGAGCAGGTGTGCTCTTCTGTGGTGCAGCAGCTATGGGATTACCGAACAAGTCGGTCTGTACGCTTTGTGGGGACTCCTGTTGGGGGCAGTTTTTGTAGGCCACAGCCTCGGGACACACCTGCCCGTTGAAGGGAGAGTGTCCACCTGCGTCCATCTCTCGGATGAACATATTGAAGTCCAGCTTGCGGTATATGTCGCGGAGTGCGTCGCAATCGGGGGCACACATAGCCAGCTCCGAGGGAACAAAGTCGATAGGCGCATCGAGCGAAATGGTTGCCAACACCTTCGAGAGCCTCAACTGCTCGGCACCGGCCTCAACATTCTCGCGCTGCTTGCCTTTCAGACGGCTGGTGTCGGCCAAAATCTCCTCCACCGTACCAATCTCGTTTACGAGCTTTATGGCACCCTTCTCGCCAACCCCCTTCACACCGGGGATATTGTCGGCAGCATCGCCCCAGAGGGCCAGAATGTCGATAACCTTGCGGGGGTCCGAAAAGCCGTAGTGCTCCTCAATCTCCTTGGGGCCCACAATCTCTACACCCTCGCCACCCTTGCGCTGCTTGTATATTCTCACCGAGGGGGTTACGAGCTGACCAAAGTCTTTGTCGGGCGTAACCATATAGACGTCATAACCCTCGGCCGCAGCCTTGTGGGCCAGGGTGCCGATAACGTCGTCGGCCTCGTAGCCTGCAACCTCCAAGATGGGGATGCGCATAGCCCTCAAAATCTCCTTGATGTGGGGCACAGCCGCAATGATATCTTCGGGAGTCTCGCTGCGATTGGCCTTGTATTCAGGGAATAGTTGGTTACGAAAGTTGCCACCCTTGGGGTCAAAGGCCACACCGAGGTAGTGGGGACGCTCGTTGATGATGATGTCCCTCAAAAACTTGGTAAAGCCAAAGATCGGCGAGGTGTTCAAACCCTCACGATTACGCATAGGTCGGCCCGCAAAGGCGTAGTAGGCACGGAAAATCTGTGCGTAGGCGTCTATCAGAAATAGTTTCTCCACGTCGAGTGTCTGTTGTTAGTAGATGGTGATGTCGTAGGGGATACGGGCCTGAACACCACCCTCCTCGACCATCAGCCTGATGGCGTTGTAGTGGCGCAGAGCCTCACCCAACTCGTTGTTCTTCACCGAGGCTTTGGCCGAAAGCAGAGTATTCATCAGCTGAGTAAGCTCGTCGCCCTCTTCGAGAATCTCCACCACGCGGTAGTTGGTGCCCAGCTCGGCCTTCTCGGCAGCAATCACAAGGGCCTCTTTCAGACCTCCAAACTCGTCTACCAGACCAATCTGCATAGCGTCAACACCCGACCACACACGGCCCTGACCAATCTTGTCTACCTCCTCGGTAGTCATATCGCGACCCTCGGCAACGTGGCCTATGAAGGTTGCATAAACATCCTCAACCGAACGCTGCATAAACTGCAACTCGCTCCAAGTGAGGGGGCGGAACATCGAGCCCATATCGGCGTGGGGGTTGCTCTTGGCCACATCGACCGTCACGCCCAGCTTATCTTTGAGCGCATCGCGACCCGAAATGATAAGTCCGAAAACACCAATCGAGCCTGTGAGGGTTGTGCGGTTCGACACCACGCAGTCGGCAGGAGTCGAGATGTAGTAACCACCCGAAGCGGCATAGTTGCTCATCGACACCACAATGGGTTTCTCGTTTTTGAGCAGCTGCAACTCGCGCCACATAACCTCCGAAGCCAGAGCACTACCACCGGGCGAATTGACCCTCAAAACTACGGCCTTGACATTTTTGTCCTCGCGGGCACGACGAATCTGGTCGGCAGTGGTAGCACCACCAATCACACCTTCACCACCCACACCGTCGATAATCTGACCGTCGGCATAGATGATAGCTACCTTGTTGGGCGATATTTTGGTCTCTGTGAGGGTTGAACAGTAGTCGCCTAGCGACACGAGCTTAGGCTCCTCGGTGCCACTCTGCTCGGCCAGGTAGTCCATAACCTCATCCTCGTATGCGGTAGCGTCTACAAAGCCCAACTCCACCGCCTTGGCGGGCGAGTCGATAGCCAGATTGCTTGCGTGGGCGTCGAGATAGGTGGGCGAAAGGTTACGGCCCAGAGCCACGTCGCTCAACATAACATCCCACATCGATTTTATCATCGTTTCGCTTTGGAGCCTGTTGGCCTCACTCATTCGGGTAGCGATGTAGGGCTCAACGGCCGACTTGAATGTTCCGTGACGAACAATCTGCACATCTACGCCCAGCTTGTCGAGCAAACCCTTGAAGAAGATGTTCTGGCTGGCCAAACCTCGCCAATCGAAAGCTCCCTCGGGGTTGATGAATATCTTGTCGGCACCCGCCGAAAGCCAATACACACCCTGAGTATAGGCCTCGCTGTATGCCACCACAAACTTGCCGCTGTCGCGCTTAAACTCGTCGAGCAGACCCCTCAACTCCTCAATCTGGGCTGTTCCCTCAATGGTGCCCACACCCTGCTGACAGATGTAGATACCCTCGATATTGGGGTCGGTCTTGGCACACTCCAAGGCCTGCACAACCTGCAAAGTAGTGAGGCTCTTGACAACCTCAAACGATCCGCTTGCCGAGCTGGCCACGGTGGGCATACGAGGCGAGTCGTAGATGCTCTCGGCCAGGTCGATGTGGAGCACACTGTTGGGCTCAACAACCACGGGCTCCGAAGAGAGACTCGACGAAAGAGTTGCAACCAAAATCACAACGGGCAGCAAAGCCACTACCAAAAGGGCCAACAGCACCGCAAAAAATGTCTTAAAAAATCCTTTCATACCTTATGTTTATTTTTGTTTTACGTTTCACCGCCACCCCTTCGGCCGTCCGAGGGGTAAAAATTTCGTTAGAATAGTACAAATATATGGTTTTTACGACAAAGAAAGGCTATATTTGTAGATTAAAATTAACCTCGCAAGCAACCTTTGTGGGTAGGCGGGGCAAAAGAGTAAATTAAACCACACATATTATATGATAACAAAAGAGGAGATAGTAGAGATTCTCAAAGGTGTCACCCACCCCGAAACGGGCAAAAACCTTATAGAAGACGGCATTGCCCAGAGAGTCGATTTCGAGGAGAACAAGGTTGTCCTGACGCTCAGTTTCAGACGCAAGAAAGACCCCTTTGCACGCTCGGTAGCCACCCGCGCCAAGCTGGCCATCGAGGCCGCAGCCGAAGGTGCCGAGGTGGAAGTGATAGTTAAAGAGGGCGAAGATGCCCCCAAGGCCCGCCCCCACGAAGGCACCAAAGATGTGAAACACATAGTAGCCATCGCCTCGGGCAAAGGCGGTGTGGGCAAATCGACCGTTACGGCCAACATTGCCGTCGAGCTGACCAAACTCGGCTATAAGGTTGGTGTGCTGGATGCCGACATATACGGCCCCTCGCAGCCCAAACTTTTTGGCGTTGAGGACTACGCTCCCTGGGCCGAAAAGGTTGATGGTCTGGACTATATCGTTCCTGCCGAGTCGAGAGGTATCAAAATCAACTCCATCGGCTTCTACATTGGAGCCTCGGACGCACTTGTTTGGAGGGGTCCGATGGCCACAAATGCTCTGAAACAACTTATTAACCAAACCCTGTGGGGAGTGTTAGACTTTTTGCTCATTGACCTGCCCCCCGGAACGGGTGATGTGCAGATCGCTCTGACTGAGGCGTTAAGCATCGACGGAGCACTGATTGTATCCACCCCACAGCAGGTCGCAACGGCCGATGTGGTGAGGGGTATGAAGATGTTCCGCGCCGAGGGTATCAACATCCCCATTCTGGGTGTTGTTGAAAATATGGCCTGGTTCTCGCCTGCCGAGTTGCCCAACAACCGCTACTACATCTTTGGTCGCGGCGGAGCACGCATTATGGCCGAGAACGAGGGGGTTGATTTCTTGGGCGAAATACCTCTAATTCAGTCGATTGCAGAAAATTCGGACAATGGTACTCCCGTTGCACTCGATACCAACGAGGCCGAGGGTTACTATGCCGCAATTTGTCGAAAGGTTGTTGAGAAGCTGACAAAATAGTGTTAATAACGTTGGAATAAACGGTTGATTAAATTAAACAACTTTGGGAGGCAAAAATTTGGAAAGTTTGGATTGTTGCATATACCAACGACCATTCCGATTTTGCAAGAAAAAAATTCTAAATTCGCTCGTCAAAATACTAACAACAACCGAGGGGTGAAATGTTGATTTTTCGGGGGTGTTGATATGTTGAAAACTTTACCAACAGGGTGTTGAAAACTACACCAACAAGCCCCATTATTAACCACTTAACCCACCCTCGCCAAGTGGCAACTTTTAGGAACTTTTTTCTGCCCCCGCAAAAGAAAATTTACCAACATTTTCAACACCCTTTTATATTGTTTTTATTCTTTAATTATATTTTAATTTTATAAAAATTGAATAAAAAATAATAATAAACACGATGAACGCAGACGTGAAAATTTTGGGCGAAAAGATAGCCGCCCTTAAAGCCGAAAAACGAGCAATCATCCTCGCCCACTACTACACCCGTGGCGAGGTTCAGGCGGTGGCCGACTTTGTGGGCGACTCGCTGGCTCTATCGCAAAAGGCTGCCGAAGCCGAGGCCGACATCATCCTCTTTGCCGGCGTGAGGTTTATGGCCGAGACTGCTAAGGTGCTCTCGCCCGACAAGAAGGTGCTCATCCCCGTCGTGGAGGCGGGTTGTTCGTTGGCCGACTCGTGTGATGCAGCCGAGCTGGCAAGGGTAAAGGCCGAAAATCCCGACCACCTGGTGGTGTCGTATGTGAACACCTCGGTGGAGGTGAAGGCTCTGACCGACATCTGCTGCACCTCGTCTAATGCCCTTAATATAATAGGTATGTTGCCCAAGGATCAGAAGGTGCTCTTTGTGCCCGACCGCAACCTTGGTGGCTACATCAACAAAACCACGGGTCGAGATATGAAACTCTGGGATGGTGCCTGTCTGGTGCACGAGGAGTTCTCGGTCGAGAGGATTGTTGAACTAAAAGAGGCTCACCCTGCGGCCAAGGTGGTTGTTCACCCCGAGTGTAAGGCCGAGGTGGCGGCTTTGGCCGACTATGCGGGCTCGACGGCTGGCATTTTGAGCTACTGCGGTGGCGAGGATGTCGAGGAGGTGATTGTGGTTACCGAGAGCGGTATTCTCTACGAGTTGGAGTGTCGCTACCCCGACAAGAAGTTCTACCTTGTTCCCACCAAGGATGGTAGCGAGAAGTGTATCGCGTGCAAGGATATGAAACTTGTCACCTTGAAGAACATCTACCAAACACTGCTCGACGAGAGTCCCGAGATTACAATCGACGAGGAGGTAAGGGCTGCTGCTGAGGGCTCTATCCGCCGAATGATCGAAATGAGTGTCTAACGTCGACCGTCGACCGACAACCGTCGAGTTGAGGATAATAGGATAAATAAGAGTTATAGGAGATATAGGAGAACTATGATTTTTATTGCTTATTACTCCTATAAGTCTTAGGCAGTAAGAGATACGAACGCAGTGAGTATCTCAGAAAAGTTTTTGGGCGACTTTTTACAAAAAGTCGTAAAAGGAAATCGCTTTTTACAAAAAGCGGAGAAGAAAAAAAGAACACACAATAACCTAAAATAAAAACAAAAGAAAAAATGAAAAGACTGATTGTAAGTGCGTTGGCTATGTTGGTGGCGATGACCACCTTTGCCGATGAGGGTATGTGGCTGCTGCCATTGCTCAAAAAGTTGAACATTGCCGATATGCAGGCCAAGGGCTTGGAGTTGACGGCAGAGGATATCTACAAGGTGAACGGCTCGTCGATCAAGGATGCTATCGTGATCTTTGGTGGCGGTTGTACGGGCGAGATTGTGTCGCCCAACGGCCTGCTCTTTACCAACCACCACTGCGGCTTTGGTGCAATTCAGGCGCTCAGTAGTGTGGAGCACGACTATCTGAAAAACGGCTTTTGGGCTATGAACCAGAAGGAGGAGTTGCCCGCTCCCGGTTTGCAGGTTACCTTTATTCGCAACATCGAGGATGTTACCAAACAGGTGCTCAAAGGTGTGAAGGAGGAGATGGACAACAAGGAGCGTGCCGACAAAATCTCGAAAAATACCGCAGCTCTGAAAGCCAAGTTGGAGAAGAAAAACGAGGGTAAAGGCATCACTATCAAGAGTTTCTTTGGTGGTAATCAGTACTTTGCCTTTGTGACCGAGGTGTACAAAGATGTGCGCTTGGTGGGTACTCCTCCATACGCAGTGGGTAAGTTTGGTGGCGAGACCGACAACTGGATGTGGCCCCGTCACACCGGTGACTTCTCGGTGTTCCGTGTATATGCGGCTCCAGACGGCACTTCGCCCGCAGAGTACTCGGCCGAGAATGTGCCCTACAAGACTCCTACCCACCTGACCATTTCGACTCAGGGTTATGAGGAGGGCGACTACGCTATGATTATGGGCTTCCCCGGCACCACTACCCGCTATATGACCTCCTACGAGATCGATAAGATGCTCACCGTCGATAATCCCAACCGTATCTACATCCGTGGCGAGAGGCAGGCAATCTTGAAGGTTAGGATGGCTGCCGATGACGCTATCCGCATCAAGTATGCCTCGAAATACGCCTCGTCGTCGAATTATTGGAAGAATTCGATTGGTAAGTCGCGCGGCGTGGAGAAACTCGGCGTAAAGGGCCAAAAAGCAGCCGAGGAGGCAGCCTTCACCGAGTGGGTTAATGCCAACCCTAAACGTGTGGCCAAGTATGGCGAGGCGCTTCCTTTGATTGAGAAATATGTGACCGAGGCTACTCCCTACGAGAGCGATGCACAGATCCTGAGCGAGACCATCTTCCGTGCTGCCGAGATTTTGAACGCCTCGACCACCTTCTACAACGCCTACCGTCGTGGCAACAACTTTGAGGCTGCCGTAGAGAGGGCCAAGGCTTTCTATAAAGACTACGACGAGGCTACCGACCGCCTTGTTACCTGCCGTATGATCGAGGTGTTGAGGGAGATGATTCCTGCCGAGCGCAGGCCCGCAACCTTGGCAGCTATCGACACCGAGTGGGGTGGCGACGTGAAGGCTTGGACCGAGGATTTGTTCGCCAAGTCGGTATTTGCCAACGAGCAGAAGTTCTTGGGTGCAGCTGCTGCCAACCAGATTGAGGTATTCGAGAACGACCCCGCGCTGGTGATTATGAAGGATGCATCGAAGTTGTATAACGAGCTGCGTGCCAAGGTGGTACCCCTCAAAGAGGACTACGCCAAGGGCCACCGACTCTACATTGCCGGCCTTATGGAGATGCAGCCCGAGAGGAGTTTCTATCCCGATGCAAACTCGACCCTGCGTCTGACCTACGGTACCATTCTCCCCTACTCGCCCGCCGACGGTGTGTTGTATCAGCACTTTACCACCATCGATGGCGTTGTGGCCAAGGAGGATCCCAACAACCCCGTGGACTTCACCGTAGACGAGCGACTCAAGAAACTCTATGCCGAGAAGAATTGGGGCCGCTATGCCGACAAAGACGGCCGTCTGCACACCTGCTTCCTTTCGACCAACGACATTACCGGTGGTAACTCGGGCAGCCCCATTATGAACAGCAAGGGCGAGCTTATCGGCTTGGCTTTCGACGGCAACTGGGAGGCTATGAGTGGCGATATCGCCTTCGAGCCTAACGTTCAGAGGACCATCAACGTGGATGTTCGCTATGTGCTCTGGTGCATCGACACTCTTGGCGGCGCCGGCTACCTGCTCGACGAGATGACCATCAAGTAGTGTGCCTTGTGAGTGCTTTTTGTGCCAAAAGAAAGGTTTACCAGATAATATAAAACAAAGAAGCCTCCCAAGCATTGGGGGGCTTTTTTGTGTATGTGGTATCGCTGCTCCGCATCAACTAAACGGAGCCAAATAGACGCAAAAAGGTGCAGAAAACTCTGCACCTTTTTTGTTGTGGAGCTTTTTTACCCCAAAGCGACAAAAACTTTCAACCTTCAACTTTCAACTTTCAATTCAAATAACTATTTTTGTACCTTAGATTAAACATTTTTAGTTAGAGTTTTATGGAGGTAAAAGCACAAGAGCCTGCAAAAGAGCGCTCGCTTAACTTTATCGAAGAGATTATCGAAAACTATATCGCCGAGACCGGAAACGCTATCCAAACCCGTTTCCCGCCGGAACCCAACGGCTATCTGCACATCGGACACGCCAAAAGTATCTGTCTTAACTTCGGACTCGCACAGCGCTACGGCGGTAAGTGCAACCTCCGTTTCGACGATACCAACCCCGTGAAAGAGGATACCGAGTATGTAGACTCGATCAAAGAGGATATCAAATGGCTCGGCTTCCAGTGGGCCGTAGAACGCTACGCCTCGGACTACTTCGACCAGCTCTACGATTGGGCCGTGGAGCTTATCAAAAAGGGCAAAGCATACGTTGATGATCAGACCCAGGAGCAGATTCGTCTGGGTCGTGGTACCATCCAGCAGGCAGGTACCGAGAGCCCCTACCGCAATCGCTCGGTTGAGGAGAACCTCAAACTCTTCGAGGAGATGAAAGAGGGCAAGTATGCCGACGGCGAGAAGGTGTTGCGCGCCAAGATCGATATGGCCCACCCCAATATGCTCTTCCGTGACCCCATTCTCTATCGTATTCTCCACACCGATCACCACCGCACAGGCAACAAGTGGTGCATCTACCCCATGTACGACTACGCACACGGTCAGAGCGACTCGATTGAGAATATCACCCACTCGATCTGTACTCTCGAATTTGACGTTCACCGCCCCTTGTACGACTGGTTTATCCAGGAGCTGGGCATCTACCCCAGTCACCAGTACGAGTTTGCGCGTCTGAACCTCACCTATACCGTAATGAGTAAACGCAAACTCTTGCAACTCGTTAAAGACCAGGTGGTTACGGGTTGGGATGACCCCCGTATGCCCACCATTTGCGCGTTGCGTCGTAAGGGCTACACCCCCGCTTCGATTCGTGCTTTTGCCGAGAGGGTTGGTGTTGCCAAGAGGGACAATGTTATTGACCTTTCGCTGCTCGAATACTGCGTGCGCGAGGACTTGAACAAGATTGCTGAGCGTCGTATGGCTGTTGTTGATCCTTTAAAGGTGGTTATTACCAACTACCCCGAGGGCAAGAGCGAGTCGTTCAGCTGCGTAAATAACCCCGAGGATGAGGCCGCAGGTCGTCGCGAGGTGCCCTTTGGTCGCGAGCTTTATATCGAGCGTGCCGACTTTATGGAGGAGCCTCCCAAGGGTTACTACCGTCTTCGTCCCGGTGGCGAGGTGCGCCTGAGGTATGGCTACCTGATCAAGTGCGAGGAGGTTGTTAAGGATGCTGAGGGCAATGTGGTAGAGTTGCACTGTACCTACGATCCCGAGTCGGCCGGTGGTGGCTCGTCGGATGGTCGCAAGGTTAAGGGTGTTATCCACTGGGTTTCGGTGGCCGACGCTGTTCCTGCTGAGGTTCGCTTGTATGACAACCTGTTTGCAAAAGAGAGCCCCGACGATGTTGAGGAGGGTAAAACCTTCTTGGATTACCTCAATCCCGAGTCGTTGGTTGTTAAGACCGCCTACTGCGAGCGCGCTTTGGCCGATGCCAAACTTGGCGACAAGTTCCAGTTCGAGCGTGTTGGTTACTTCTGTGTAGACAAGGATTCGACTGCCGACAAGTTGGTTTTCAACCGCACCGTCACTCTCAAAGATACTTGGGCAAAGATGCAGAAGAAATAATCTACTCTGCACACCATAAGCAAAAAGGAGTGTTCCACGTGGAACACTCCTTTTTATATAATATGTTTTATGGATTTTGTTCCACGTGGAACACTAACGACCAAAGTAAATCAAGAGCACGTTGATGTCGGCTGGCGAAACCCCGGGGATGCGCGACGCCTGACCAATGGTTGTGGGGCGAATGCGCGAGAGTTTTTGACGAGCCTCAATGGTGATAGATGTGAGCGCCATAAAGTCAAAATTGGCGGGAATGTGAATCTCCTCCAAGCGACGCAACTTGTCGGCAGTCGCCTTTTCGCGCTCAATGTAGCCGCTATATTTCACCTCAATCTCCACCTGCTCGATAACCTCGCGACCGATTTGATGCTTCTCTACAAACTGTTTTAGTGGCGCAAAATTTTCAATTAGGCCAAAAAGTGTAATTTCGTTACGAATTAGTAGCTCACTCAGTTTTCGTTTCTGCGAAAGTGGTGTAGAATTTACACTTTTCAAATAGTCTAAAATTTCGTTTGGAGCGATACCTTCCCTTTGAACGAAATTTTTAAGCGATTCTACGAGCGAGTTTTTTTGTTCAAAATCGGCCCACCTCTCGTCGCTCACAAGACCAAGTTTTCGACCAATGGGAGTGAGTCGCAGGTCGGCATTGTCTTGGCGGAGTAGGATTCGATACTCGGCTCGGCTGGTAAACATTCGGTAGGGCTCGTCTACTCCCTTGGTAACAAGGTCGTCGATGAGCACTCCGATGTAGGCCTCGTCGCGCGACAACACCAGGGGCTCCTCCCCTCTCTGCTTGCGAACGGCGTTAATGCCCGCAACCAAGCCTTGGGCCGCAGCCTCTTCGTAACCCGTAGTTCCGTTTATCTGTCCTGCAAAGTAGAGGTTTTCCACCACCTTGGTTTCGAGCGAGTGGTTGAGTTGAGTGGGTGGGAAATAGTCATACTCGATGGCATAACCGGGGCGGTAGATCTCCACATTCTCAAAGCCCTCTATCTTCTCCAAGGCGCGACATTGCACCTGCCAAGGAAGGCTCGACGAGAAGCCGTTGAGATAGTATTCGTTGGTGTTTTCGCCCTCGGGTTCGAGGAAGAGTTGGTGGAATTCTTTGTCGGCAAAGGTGCGCAATTTATCCTCGATGCTGGGGCAGTATCGGGGGCCAATACCCTTGATAAGTCCCTGGAATAGAGGAGAATCGTCGAATCCCTCGCGCAGGGTGTCGTGCACATCCACCGATGTGTATACCAGGTAGCAGGGTTTCTGCTTTTCGACGGGGGCAATGCTGCTCAGGAACGAGAATTTCGAGGGGTCGGTGTCGCCATCCTGACGCTCGAAACGCTCCAATGGCAGCGAACGGACATCGATCCTCACAGGTGTGCCGGTCTTCATTCTGCCCGCCTCAAAGCCGAGCTCGACGAGCTGTTCGGTTATGCCATGCGAGGCGCTATCGCCTGCCCTCCCCCCCTCGGCATTGTTGCGACCGATGTGCATCAGTCCTCCGAGGAATGTTCCGGCGGTGAGAATAACCGACTTGGCCCTAAACTCCACACCCATCTGGGTACGCACACCAACCACCTCTACCCCACCCTCTGTTTGGGTTGTAAGTATGTGGTTTACAGAGTCTTGCCACAATCGAAGATTGGGTGTGTTCTCCAAAACCTCGCGCCAAAGGGCCGAGAATCGAGCCTTGTCGCACTGAGCCCTGGGGCTCCACATTGCGGCACCCTCCGAGCGGTTGAGCATACGGAATTGTATGGTACTGCGGTCGGTAATTATGCCCATTTGTCCGCCAAGAGCGTCTATCTCCCTGACAATCTGACCTTTGGCTACTCCACCAATGGCGGGGTTGCACGACATTGCCGCATATTTGGTCATATCCATTGTGATAAGCAGGGTTGCCGCGCCCAGGTTGGCAGCCGCAGCCGCAGCCTCACAACCGGCGTGTCCTCCACCCACCACTATAACGTCGAAATCGAACCTCATACTCCCCTATTCTGCTTTGGGCAAACGTGCCAGATAAAAGTCCTCTTTGGAGCGCATCTGTGCCGCCTCGCTGTCGCTTTTGTCCTTGTAGCCACACAGGTGGAGTACGCCGTGGATAATCACGCGCAGCTGTTCCTCGTCGGGATTGGTGCCAAGCAGGTCGGCATTGTCGGCCACGGTTTCGGGGTCGATAAAGATGTCGCCACTCACCACCTTTCGGCCCTCCAAGTCGCTGTAATCGAACGTGATAACGTCGGTGTGGTAGTCGTGACCGAGGTACTGACGGTTGATGTCGATGTGGTAGTCCGACGAGCAGAAGATGTAGCTAATCTCGCCCACACGAAAACCCTCGTTGTGGATGGTCTGCCTAATCCATTGGTTTAGTTTAACACGCCCTTTGGGCAGGTAGTCGGTTCCTTCGTTGTAGAAATGAACTGCCATATAACTCCTTTATTTTTAGTTGTTTATCTCTTTTTTGCCCCCTACTCTACTTTGCAAACCACACCTCGGGGTCTTGGTTGGCGGTGTGATACCAGAGCTCGAAGTGGAGCTGGTAGTCGTCGGGGTTGTCGCCTGCCGAGAGAGTGCCGAGTTTCTGGTTGGTGCGGACACTTTCGCCCGCCTTTACGCCCACGCTCGCAAGGTTGGAGTAGATTGTAAAGTAGTCGCCGTGGCGCAACATCACGCAGTTGTTCAGGCCCGCAATGAACATCACCCTTGCCACTTGGCCCTCAAATACGGCCATCACATCAGCCCCCTTGGGAGCGGCAATGTTCACACCCTTGTTTACTACCGTGATGTGCTTTTGGGTGGGGTGCTGGTGGGTGCCAAAGTGCTCGATAATCACACCTCCATCGACGGGCAGCAGCATCTTACCCTTGTTTTGGTCAAAGCGACCATTGAGCTCGGTAATGGCCCTGCGCTCAGCGTCCGTCATTTTGCGTTTGGCCTTGCGGGTCTCCTCGTCGATTATGCGTTGGAGGGCCTGCTGAGCCTTCTTTTTTTGCGCCTGCTCGGCCTTCAAGGTCTTGGATATCTTCTTCTCGTTGGCGGTGAGTTTTTTGCCCGCCTCGTTGAGCTGTTTGCGCTCCTTGGTGAGTGTCGCCAGAGCCTTTTGGTGCTCACCCTTGGCCTTGTCGAGCGAGGATTGTTGCTGGTTGAGTTGCTCCACCTCGGCAGCCACTTGTAGGCTCAACTCCTCGATGTTGTGGGCCTTGGTTTTGAGCGCCTTGTTGTAGCGCTGCATAAAGTTAAGTCGCTGGGTGGCGGTGTTCAGATCGCGCGCCGAAAAGAGGAAGAGTAGGGGAGAGCCCACCTTGTAGTTCTTGTAGGCCACTTCGAGGGTCTTGGCATACTCCCTCTTCAAACTCTCGATCTGCTTGTTCATGGCGGCAATGTCGCCCTCCTTTTGACCTATGTTTTTGGATATGAGCTCAATCTGCTTATTTAGGTTGCCCACAATCTTGTCGCGGTTGTTGATCTTCGATTGCAGCAACTTTATCTCGGTTTGGTTGCTTTTTTTCGACTTAACAACCTCTTTGAGCAACTTTTCGTTCTTGGCAATCTCCTTTTCGGCACGCTTGATTTCGGCATTGAGCGACTCGATGGTCGACTGTCCGACAACCATTGCGACCGAAGCCAAGAGGGTTAGTATGGTGAGCAGAATCTTTTTCATTGTTATTTCGCTTTTAGGGCCTCTATTTTAGCCTCGATGCGCTGTTGGTTGGCACCGGCCTTAATTGAGCGTTTATAGTAAATTTCGGCCATAAAACCTTCACCACAAGCGGCCAGAATGTCGGCATAGTGCTCCAAGAGCGTGTCCGAGGTTGTGGTGTCGAGCGATATGGCTTGTTTCATCAACACCTTGGCCTCTTCGTTTCGGCCCAATAGGTGCAAAATCCAGGCTTGGGTGTCGAGATATGTGGCGTTCGATGGGCTCAGTTCACAAGCCCTGACACTCATCTCCAAAGCCCCCTCCAAGTCGGCCACCTGCGCCTCCGAAAGTGTTGCGGGGGTACCAATAAGCTCGCTTACAAAGTAGGCCCAGTTGTTCAGTGTGAGAGCATTGTCGGGGTTGTATTCGAGCGCCTTGGTGTACCACTTAAAACACTTCTTGGGCTTGCCGATGGAGTAGTAATAGTCGCCCAGAGCGGCACAACCGCTACTCTTGGCCTCATCACCTTCGGCCACCTTGATATAGTTCTTGTAGGCCGAAACAACCCTCTTTTCGCCCACCTCGGCGCGCTGCATTTCGTAGGCTCGGTAGAGGTTTAGTCGCTCGTTGGCGGGGAATTTCTCTATGGCCAAGTCGAGGTAGTGCATCACCGAGTCGCGCCTGCCGAGATAAGACTCAATATCCACCACGGCCGAGTAGGCTTCGGCTATGGCCTTGGGCTTTTTGAGCTCCTCTTTGTAGACCACCAAGGCTTTGTCCAACTCTCCCGCCCTAATCAGGTGGGTTGCATAACGCTCCGTAACATCCCACGAGTCGGGGTGCTTGATGCGAATTACGGAGTTTAACGTGTTGATGGCGTAGAAGTTGCGTCGGTAGAACTCTATTTCCGAGATGGCGCTGTCGTAGAGGGCGAGCTTGGTGGCCAGGGGCACACTGTCCAACCCAAAGATGGATTGAAGAGTGGCCAGATATTTACGCTCATTGCCCACCGAGAGGTAGTATTGGGCGGCCGACAGCAGTGTGCCAAAGTTGTCAGGAGCCATACTTACAGCCTTCTCAAAGTTTACCACCGCCAGCGAGTCGTTACCCGTGCGGGCATAGAGGTCGGCCAAAACCCTGTAATTGTCGCTCTCGTAGGGGTGATTTGCCACCACCGAGAGGGTTTCGTCTATGGCGCGGTCGTAGAGTTTCAGGTCGAGCAGCAGGTTGCGCTTGTCGTTCCACAACTCGGGCACAAACCCCAACTTGTACTCGGCCGAATCGAGCACCGCCACCGCCATATAGGGCATATTGTTCTCTACATAGAGGGCTGCCGCAAGTCGGTAGTTGTATGGGTTACGAGAGTCGAGCCTGAGAAGTTTGTTGAAGTTTTGAAGCGCCGCCTTGTGCTGCTTGGCCATAAGTTGAACATAGGCCAACTGACCAAGATAGTCGATGTTTGCCGTGTCGGCAGCGTGGGCTATCTGGCTGTGGGTGAGTGCGCTTGCAGGATTGGTGGAAATCTCGATGAGCGAGATTTGGTGGTGCGAGGGGGCGTGGAGTGAGTCGAGCTCCAACACCTTGCGGAAGTAGGGGAGGGCAGCGGAGTCGCTACCACTCTCGGCACCTACCCTTACACCTTCGGTGTAGAGGTAGGTTGCTCGAAGTGTGTCGTTATCAAACCATTCGGGGGTGTCAAAAAGGGAGTGGGTAACACTATTTTGAGGGGGCACAGCAACGGTGCACGAAAAGAGTGTTACAACCAGAATCAAACATCCCGCAATCTGTTTTGTCATCCCCAGGGTGAATGGTTGTTTTTTGTGTGTTTAGAGTGCCGAGTCGAATTGGCGCAAGAAGCGGAGGTCGTTCTCGAAGTAGAGCCTCAAATCCTTAACACCAAATTTGAGCATTGCAATACGCTCAATACCCATACCAAATGCAAAGCCGCTATACTTGGTGCTGTCGATACCGCTGGCCTCCAACACGTTGGGGTCTACCATACCGCAGCCCAAAATCTCCAACCAGCCTGTGCCTTTGCAGACGTTGCAACCCTTGCCACCGCAGAGGTTACACGATACATCTACCTCGGCCGAAGGCTCGGTGAAGGGGAAGTAGGAGGGGCGCATACGAATCTGGGTCTGCTCGCCGAAGTACTCCTTGGCGAAGTAGAGCAACGACTGCTTCATATCGGCAAACGACACTTTCTCGTCGATGTAGAGGCCCTCGATCTGGTGGAAGATGCAGTGAGCCCTGGCCGAAACAGCCTCGTTGCGGAATACCCTACCGGGGCAGATTACGCGGATTGGTGGCTTCTGGTGCTCCATGGTGCGCACCTGAATCGAGCTGGTGTGGGTGCGGAGCAGAATATCGGGGTTCTTCTCGATGAAGAATGTGTCCTGCATATCGCGTGCGGGGTGCTCGGGCGCAAAGTTCAGCGCCGAGAACACGTGCCAGTCGTCCTCAATCTCGGGGCCGTCGGCTACGGTGTAACCTAGGCGCGAGAAGATTTCGCAAATCTCGTTGCGCACAATCGAGATGGGGTGCCTCGAACCCAGCTCCTCCTCAAAGGCGGGGCGGGTAAGGTCGCCACTCGAAGTGGTTGCCACGGGGGCGTTGTCGGCAGCCTCTTTCAGCTCGGCAATACGCTCGTTGGCGCGGGTCTTAACGGCGTTAATCTTCTGGCCAAGAACACGTTTCTCCTCGGGAGCTACGGTTTTGAACTCTTCGAGGATGTCGTTCAACTCGCCCTTGCGGCCAAGTATTTTTACACGGAAGTCTTCGATTTCGGCTGGCGTGGTGGCGGTGAAAGCCTCGATGCGTGCCAGCAGGTCGTTGATTTTTTCAATAAGTGCCATATCTCTTTTTTCGGTTTTGGCTACAAAGTTAAGAATTTATGTCTAATTATTTAGACATATAGGGCCCCATAACGCAAAAAAACCGCAACAAAAACTCTTTGTTGCGGTCGAAATAGGGCGAAAAACCCTTTTTATTTGCCTTTGGGGGTTGCTGCTGCGACCACGATGGCCACGCCCGACGCCATCAGAAGTATGGGCAAAACGAGCTTTGTGAACGATATGTAAATCCCAAAGATGTCGATCAACAGGAATACCACACCCACGAGCGAAACAATCACACCCCAAGCGTACTGCTTGATGGCCAACAGCCACAAGCCGCAGATGATTACGAGTGTCTGCCACGAGAAGAGGAATGAGAAAAAGTTGTCGGGCAGCAGGTCGTAGTTGTAGCACAACCACAGCGCACCACACACAAAGAGAGCGGCACCACCCCAAAGAGCTGTGCTCTTGTTGTTTACAATGGCTTCGGCCGAAGTCTGGGTGGTCGAATCGGTATTCTCTTTTTTGTCGTTAATAATCTCCATAACTATAAGATTTACAGCGGTTAATTCAATTTATCTTCGAGAGCGTCGAGGTTGTCTTCAAGATCCTCCAAGTTTCTCTCCAACTCATCTTCAAGAGTTTCGAGGCCCTCCTCGAGATCCTCTAAGTTACTCTCCAATTTGTTTTCGAATTGTTCGGCCCACTTTTCAATTCCTTCGGCCCAACTCTCGGCGTTCTGCTCCACGGAATAGCCCCAACGGTCCCAATTTGCAAGGTTGGTGCCCATTCCTACCCACGCCCAGACGGTCAGTATCAACCACAAAATACCCATAAAGAGCATTGTGTGGCCGTTCACCTTTTTCGAGCCAACGAGGCAGACGAGCAGATAGATGAGTGCAACCATAAAGGCCAAAAACGAGCCGCAAATCAGGGCCGCAAAACCAATGGGCGACACCCCCGTGAATACAACCTCAGAGCTGAGTGCCGCATCGGTGGTGAGCAGCACAATGATGCCCACAATCACACACAGACTTGTGATGATGCAACCCGCCAAAATGAGCACCGCCAGAGCTTTAAGGCAGAACCTCACAATACTACCAAGAGCATACAAACACCCCTTATTTTGAGTTGTTTGGGTGGACTGCGCTTGGGTGTGATTGGTGCTCTCGGGTTGTTCACAACCTTCGGGGTAACCGAGGGTGGCGATTATGTTGTCGATGAGAGGCTTTTCGACCACCACGTCGGCCTTTTGCCTTTCGAGAATAAGCTCTACAATGCGGGCCTCGATGTCGGCCAAAACCTCCACCCCCTCAGCAGTAGCCGCATAGGCCCTCTCCAAGGTGGAAATGTAGTCCGACAGAGCGCCACAAGCCTCCGCGGTAAACTCGAAGGTTGTGCCGGCAATTTTAACTTTCATTGGTTCGCTCATAGTGCTCTACTGTTGTTTGTTGCGGATGTTTTCGATCTGTGCCACAAGGGTGTCCCACGACGAGTCGAGCTGCGCCAAAGCCTCACGACCCTCGGGAGTAAGCGAGTAGTATTTGCGTGGAGGACCCTGGGGCGACTCCTCCCAGCGGTAGGTCAAGAGCCCTTGGTTTTTCTGGCGCGTGAGAATGGGGTAGAGGGTTCCCTCCACAACAATCATCTCGGCCGCTTTGAGCTCGGCAATGATGCGGGGGGCGTAGGAGTCCTCCTTTGCCAGAATCGAGAGTATGCAGTACTCCAAGATCCCTTTACGCATCTGCGCCTTGGTATTTTCTACATTTATAACCATAGTTTACTGATTAATACTCCTCTCGGGAATCAACAACCACAACAAAGCGTAGATGATACCCGCGGGAACAAAGGGTGTTACGATCAGAATAATAGTAATAACCCTCATCATTGTAGGGTCGATATTGAAGTACTCGGCCAAGCCACCGCACACACCTGCCAACATGCGGTTGTGGCGACTGCGGAAGAGTTTTTTGGGTTCGTTCATTATCTCCATAGTTATCTCTGTTTTTGTGTGTTTTTAGTTCTGTTTATTGAGGATTATCAGGGCGGCAATAACACCCGGTACCCACCCGGCACAAGTGAGCAGAAGGGTGATCAAAAACGAGCCACAACCACGACCAATCACCGCCAGCGGGGGAAAGATAATCGCCAAAAGTACTTGCCAGAATGTCATAGTGTTATGAGTTTTTATTTGTTAGAGTCGATGGGCATAAAGATCCAAAGGATGATGTAGATCCAGAGGCTCAGGCCACCGAAAATCATCAGCAGCAGGGTGGCAATCCTCAGCAGGGTGGGGTCGATGTGGGTGAACTTGGCAATGCCGCCACACACACCACCAATAACCTTGTCGCCACTTGTGCGCATCAGCCTTTTGATCTCCTCTTCGGTGGTTTGTTGGTTGGGTTGTTTCAGTTCGCCAAACTCCTCGGGGCGACCAATGGTCTCCTGTGCGCGACGCACAAGATACATATCCACCACACCGTTGGGGTTGCCCAACCACCCGCTCAACAGGTCGGCAATGCGCATCTCCAAGTCGCTCATCACCTCCGCAGCGGCGCTCTCGTCGAGGCGGCTACGAATGTCGTCGAGGTAGTTGTCGAGGGCTCGGTAGGCTCCCTCCTCGATGGTGAAGGCCGACGAGCCGATTTTTACGTTAATTCTTCTGTCCACAGTTGTCAAAAGTATTAGAGTAAGTAAATGTTTTGTAATGCAAATATATAAAATTTATTTAGTACCTTGCAATACATAGTACTAAATTTTTACAACAATTTGGTGGGGGTAGGAGTGTTTTGGTGTTTGTAGTATATTGATTTATAGCGTGTTGTGTTGTTGTAAAAAATAATTTTCAATTTTCAATTTTCAATTTTCAATTTGGTGTATCTTTGCAAAAAGATTACTCCATTATGTATATTGCACAACAAAAACGACGCGAAAATATCGCCGAGTATATCCTCTACCTCTGGCAGCTCGAAGACCTGCTGCGAGCCTTGAAATTTAGCCCCGAAGCTATCTATACGGCCCTCGTGGAGCCCAACGACTGCGACGAGAGCGACAAACAACAGATTTTTATGTGGTATATGAGCCTGGTGGGACTGCTGCGCGAAGAGGGTAAAGATGAGCGCGGACACTTGGCACACACCCTCCACCTCATCTCCGACGTGGAAAACCTCCACCTCCAACTGCTCCAACTCCCCGTGGGTGCCGAGTACCGCAACCTCTGGAACCCCCTGAAAGAGGAACTTCCACGCCTGCGTATCGTGTTGGCCCGCGACGGTGTGAGCGACATCGAACTCTGCTTCCGCGCACTCTACGCCACAATTCTCTACCGAATCAAAGGCGACAACGATAAACAAGGAGCCATCGAAGATGTCGTAGCCCTCATCTCGCCCGTAGTCGCCCTGCTCTCCAAGATTTACGGCCAGGTAGAACGCGGCGAAATCGACCTCTTTGCAGGGGAGTAGCTTTTTGTTTGTCGCTTTTTGTAAAAAGGTGGCGTAACGCCACCCTTGTCATTTGGTCGTAGTTAGAAGGTTTATTAGGTCTGCCTGTCGGCAGCTGACATAAAATAACTTTCAACTTTCAACTAAAAAAGGCCCGGCAGTGTTTGCCGAGCCTTTTCTATTTTGTGTGGTGTAGATTACTCTACGGGGATGTCTTTGTTTACGTTCTTGCAACCAACGAGTGCGTAGAACAACAGGTAAGCCAAGCAGCCGATGAGCAGCCAGTAGCTGTTGAGCGAGCCAACGGTGTCGGCCAAGAGGTTCTGCAAGAAGGGAACGATACCACCACCGCAAACGAGTGCCATAAAGATACCCGAAGCCATAGGAGTATATTTGCCCAGACCCTCAGTCGAGAGGTTGAAGATTGCGCCCCACATAACCGAGGTGCAAAGACCAGCCAATGCCATGAAGAACATGCCCAGGGGTACGGTAGCCTTAACGATAGGAATAGTTACGAGGGTAGTCTCGGGGGTGTAGATAATGCCCAGCATAAGAGCGATACCCAGAGCCGAAACAGCGATCATCATAGCCTTGCTCGATACTTTTGCACCAATACTTGCACCAATCAGACGGCCAACCAGCATCAAGAACCAGTAAACACCAACCACGGTACCTGCGATAGCGGGACCTACGGTGGGCAGACCCGACATATAGAGGTTTGCGGTGTTGGGGATACCAACCTCGATACCTACATAGAAGAAGATAGCGATTGCGCCAAGGATGAAGTGACGGAACGACAGAGCGCTGTGCTCGTCTTTCTTACCCTCTGCTTTTGCAGCGATGCGAGCAGCTTTCTCCTCTGCGGTCTCCATGTGAGGCTCGGGGATTTTGGTCAGCATAATAACCACGAAAGCAACTGCGAAGATAGCCATTGCAATAATCATAGCGGGAGCAGCGTCCTGAACCGAAGCGGTCTGTACGTTACCACCTACCAAGTAACCCAGCAGGATGGGAGCGATAGTACCACCGAGCGAGTTGAGCGAGCCACCGGTCTGTACGAGCTGGTTACCACGGTTGCCGCCACCACCGAGGGTGTTCAGCATGGGGTTAACCACGATGTTGAGCAAGCACATCGAGAAACCTGCAACGAAAGCACCTGCAACGTATACTGCAAATGCGCTCTCGGGCGAAGCGGTACCTGCCAAGAACTGGATACCTACACCGGCAAAACCAACACCAGCTGCCAACAGCGAAGTGAATTTGTAGCCTTTACGTTTGAGGATGATACCTGCGGGAATACCCATACAAGCATAAGCGATGAAGTTGGCGAGAGTACCAAGCTGCGAGAGAGCGTTGCTAACGCCAAACTGGTTCTTCAAGATTACACCCATCGAGCCTGCGAAGTTGGTCACGAAGGCGATCATAAAGAACAGCATAAACATTACTGCGATAGGCAGTACAAGGTTTTGTTTTTTCTGTGTCATTTTGTTTGTAATTATTTGGTTGATATGTGTTTGCTTGCTTTGTGGCTTGGTGTGTGGTTGTGCCCTTGGTGCCACACCAAAAGGCCCTTCCACTCCAAAATACCCCCAAAGGTACGAATTTTTCTCTAATTCAACACCCTAAGGCCATTATTTTTGGCCTTAGGGGGCTCGTGCAGGCGCGTGTAGCCGGGTGTTTTTCTATTATTTTGCACCCTTGCGCCAGATGATGATGCCGTTGATGGAGTTGATGGTGTACATCGAGTATTTGATAAGCATCAAACCTCCAAGCATCTCGCCTTGGGCCATAACTACTGCCCACAGCACCACATTCAGCACATTGCCTGCCAACCAGAAGAACCACTGCTGCCAGAAGGCCAAGGTCATCAGTATCTGTCCTACGATAAATACGGTGGTCACAAAACCATCTTTGAGTGGCTGGGCGGCGTTGGTGTAGTGGCTCAAAACATACCACAAAACCACGGTACCCACAGCCGAGCAGAGGGCTGTTACGATAAGCTGTTTTGGGGTCATCGAACGCGACTTAACCTTCGATTTTTCGCCCTCGTCTTTGCGGCGGCTCCACATCCACCAACCCACAAACTGCATAGGCAGGTAGTAGAGTGCGTTGAGTGCGGCCTGACCATAGTTGCTTGTCTTGTAGGCAATTATGGCGTAGAGGGTTACGTTTACTGCGCCAAACAGGAAGTTCCAAATGCTGCGCTTGGCGCTCAACACGGTGCCCGTAACACCCATCATCAGGGCCACGGTGCCGAGCAACTCGAACTGCCCCTTGATGAGCGAATAGGCGAGTGCCGATCCCACGGTGAGGATGATGATTGTCAGGTCAAATGGGCGAAGTGTAGGTCTGTTTTTCATATTGTTTTTTTGTTTCTTTTTTTCTTTTTGCACCTTTTTGTAAAAAGCTGCACCAAAAACTTTTCTGAGATACTCGCTAACGCTCATATCTCTTACGGCCTATTCTCAGCCAAAAAATTTCAACTTTCAACTAAAATAGTTCTCCGTCGGCGGGTTGTTTGGTAATGCCCAGGTGGCTATATGCCAGCTCGGTGGCCTCGCGACCTCGGGGAGTGCGCCTCAGGAAGCCCTCTTTGATAAGGAAGGGCTCGTAGACCTCCTCGATTGTGCCGGCCTCTTCGCTCACGGCCGTAGCAATGGTGTTGAGTCCCACGGGACCGCCACCAAACTTCTCGATTATGGCGTGGAGAATCTTGTTGTCCATCTGGTCGAGACCTCGCGAGTCGATATTCAGAGCGCCCAGAGCGTGACGGGTGATTTCGAGGTCGATAGAGCCGTTGCCCACCACCATCGCAAAGTCCCTAACCCTACGAAGGAGCGAGTTGGCAATACGGGGAGTGCCGCGACTGCGCAGAGCAATCTCGTGAGCACCTTGGTCGTCGATATCGATGCCCAAGATGCGCGCCGAACGTTTCACAATGCCGCTCAACACCTTGGTGTCGTAGTACTCCAAGTGGCAAGTGATGCCAAAACGAGCCCTCAGTGGCGAGGTGAGCAGACCGCTGCGGGTGGTTGCACCGATGAGGGTGAAGGGTGCAAGCTCAATCTGAATACTCCTTGCCGAGGGGCCCTTGTCGAGCACGATATCGATCTTGTAGTCCTCCATTGCCGAGTAGAGATACTCCTCCACAATGGGGCTCAGGCGGTGAATCTCGTCGATGAAGAGCACGTCGCCCGCCTCGAGGTTTGTGAGCAGACCTGCCAGGTCGCCGGGCTTGTCGAGCACGGGGCCGCTGGTCACTTTTAGTGTTGTACCCATCTCGTTGGCTACGATGTTGGCCAGAGTGGTCTTACCAAGTCCCGGAGGGCCGTGGAACAAGACGTGGTCGAGCGATTCGCCCCTCATTAGGGCCGCCTTGATAAAAACGGTCAGGTTGTCGACAATCTTCTGCTGGCCGTGGAAACTCTCCAACTCCTGTGGGCGGATTTTGCTCTCGAAGTCGGCGTCGCTCTCTATATTCCTAATACACGATTGTACCATTTTTGATTCTTTGATTTGCGGAGCTCTTGCTCCTGATTTTGTTCATATTTTGTCCTTACGATTTCGCCCAAACTGCGGCCACTGATTTTACTTTCGAGCCACGAGAGCAGGTCGATGTAGTAGAATGTGCGTCGCTCGTAGGGGTGTTTTTCGTAGGGTTTGAGTCGTTCGTAGAGAATTTTGAGCTCCTTTTTCAGGTCGAGGGCGTTGACGTTGCCGAAACTCTTGAAGAAAGAGAGCAACTCGGCCTTCATCTCGGTCATATCCCTCATCTTTACAATAAACGAGTAGACCGAACGAATCTGATAGTCGATGTTGAAATCCATTCCCGCATCGTAGAGCGCCATAAGGTTCAACATTCGGGCGTAGCATTGCAGGTCGCGACGAATGTTGTGGTCCTTGACAGAGATGATGTAGGAGAGGTACTCGATACACTTGGCATAGTTGCCGTCGCCGAAGTAGAGGATTGCAACCTTGTAGTAGAGGGGCAACTTCTCGTGGAGGGTGAGTCGGTTGCCATACTTTTTCAAGTAGGAGTCGATGCTCTTGACCAGCCACAGACCATCTTTGTAGGTGCCTGCCATAATACACTTGTTGAGTTGACCGGTGAAGAGAATCTGCTGGGAGATCATCGCAGCGTTGTCGTTCAGTCGGCTGATCTCGCGACTCTCCTGCTCGAACTCTTCGAGGGTGCGGAGGAAGGCGGTGTTCTTGTTCATCAGATACATTCCGTCCAACACGTGTGCATAACCACGCATATAACCGTCATACATCACCTCCTTCATCTCGGGGTTCTGCTTGAAGTGGTCTACCCATTTGAGGGCATAACGATACGAGAGCGGGGTTTGGTGACTGATGTAGTAGTACCACGCCTTACACTGATAGAAGTAGAATTTCTCGGTAAAGTTGAGCGAGGCCTCGTTGTAGGCGTCGATTTTAGGCTTGAAGAAGTTTTGGAGCCTGTCGAGGTCTTTCTGCGAACGGGCAAAGCCGATGTTCTGGTGGAGTGCGTAGCACTGCACAGCTAGGAGCGACAGCTGGGCGATGTTGTTTACCATTGCGGAGATTTCGCCACTATCGCGTGCGGTTTTGGTTGCCACCTGATTCATCTCGCTCGAATAGCTGAGCACTTTGAGCTGTCGTTTCAGGTCTACGATGTCGAGCAGGGCCGACCACTGCTCCAACTCACGAGCCTTGCTTTCGCAGCGCGAGAGCATCTTCTGCGCCTCGGCATAGAGTCCCTTGTCGAAGAGAATCTTCACAAAGTCGATCTGCTCACGAATCTGCAACTCGGCGGAGTGCTGCACGTTGAGCATACGGAGCGAGGTGAGAATCTGCTTGTAGAGGTGGGCTTTGAGGTTTGGCAACTGCTGCTTGGTGATGTCGGGACAGAGTTCGAGTGTGCGCTCTTCGTTGTAGACCTCCATTGAGTCGAGGGTGTTGAAGAGGCGCAGGAATTTGGCATCTTCGTTACCCTCCAAGCGGGTTGCGTAGAGTTTGAAATTGCGTTTTTCGGCCTTGCTCATCAGCTTCACAAGGTCAAAAACACCCTCTCGCTTCTCGTTTTTTTTGTTTGCTGTATTGTTTTTCATTTTTTACTCTTTTTGTCGAGAGTTGCTACGCTGCCAGACCCTTGTTGGGTGGAGCTCACACCTCCGCAAATGCCGTTAGAACACCGCTGTAAGCCACTTGTGCCGTCCAAAAAGTGCTACGATGCCCAACCACACCACAAAGCTATAAATTTTTGCCGAAGGTTGTACAAATTTTGCATTTTTTTCACCCCAACTCCCACATTTTACCCCCTGCCGAGGGAGTTTTTGCACACCAAATACACCACTATCGCACTTGTCGGTCACAAAGTTTTTCTATCTTTGTGGTCACACAACAACAAAACAACAGCTATGGCTATTTTAGAGATTTTGGGACTTGTTTGTGCCCTTGTGGGCATTGTTGGATGTATTGTCCCCATCCTCCCCGGAACGCCCATCTGTTTTGTGGGAATGCTTTTGTGTCAGTGGGCCGGTGCGGGTTTTGCCACCGATACGCTTATTTTGTGGGCGGTGGTGGCCGTGGCCGTAACGGTGTTCGATAACATTCTGCCCGTCATTATGACCAAACGATTTGGAGGCTCCAAGGCGGCCAGCAGGGGTGCTTTTATAGGTATTTTGGTGGGTCTTTTTGTGGGCCCGCTGGGACTTATCCTCGGCCCCTTCTTTGGTGCGCTCATTGGCGAGCTGACCAACGATGGTCGCGATAGTGCGCGAGCTTTCAAGGTGGCTTTTGGCTCTTTTGCGGCATTTATTTGTGGCACGGGCATCAAACTCGCCGCCTCGATCTATATGACCCTCGAAATCTGGAAGGCAATCTTCTAAGCCTACACCAATATACAATGGTGTAGAGCATAGGCAGTAAGCGATATGAACGTAGTGAGTATCGCCCAAAAGTTTTTGGGCGACTTTTTACAAAAAGTCGCAAAAGAAAAAAAGGAGAGCAATGCTCTCCTTTTCTTATAAAATCCTCTCCCTAAAAATTAGAATGGCAGGTCGTCTACGTCGTCCATTGCGGGGGCCGCAGGAGCTGCTACGGGCGCGGGCTGAGGAGCATAGGCGGGCTGCTGGGGTGCTGCGTAGCTCTGCTGGGGTGCACCATAACTCTGCTGAGGAGCGCTGCCACCCTGCTCACCCTCGGGACGACGGCCCAAGAGTTTCATCTCGTCGGCCAAAATCTCGGTCGAGTAGCGCTTGTTGCCGCTCTGGTCGGTCCACTCGCGGGTGCGAAGGCGACCCTCGATGTAGAGCTGCGAGCCTTTGCGCACAAAACGGTCTACCACGTCGGCAAGGTTGCGCCACAAGGTGATGGTGTGCCACTCGGTGTGGTCGGTTGTCTCTTTGGTGTCGCGGTTGTAGAAACGCTCGCTTGTTGCCAACCTCACGCGCGCGGTCTTCACACCGCTTTCGAGGGTACGAACTTCGGGGTCTACGCCCACATTACCAACAAGTATTACTTTGTTTACCATGATCTTCTGAATTAGAGTGTTTTAAGTAGTTCTGTAAAAAGTTTTGTCATATTCTTCTCGGCCAATTTGCCATTCTCTTGCACCTCTTCGTGCGAGATGCTGGTGTTCTCCATGGTGTCGGTGATGATCGACACACCAAAGACGGGCAGATCCATGTGCCTTGCTGCAATCACCTCGGGAGCGGTGGACATACCCACTGCGTCGCCACCGATAACCTTCACCCACATATACTCCTTTGGGGTCTCGAAGGTGGGGCCGGTAAGTGCAACATAGCAACCGTATTGCAACTTGATACCCTCCCTCTCGGCAATCTTGGTAGCCTTCTCGATCAGCTCGGGGTTGTAGGCGTCGTTCATTGCGGGGAAACGGGGGCCGAGTTCGTCGATGTTGCGACCAATCAGGGGGTTGGGAATGAGGTTGATGTGGTCGTTGATAACCATCACGTCGCCCACCCTGAATGTCGAGTTCATCGAGCCTGCGGCATTCGACACAAAGAGGGTCTTAATGCCCAACAGTTTCATAACCCTCACGGGGAAAACCACCTGCTGTGCGGTGTAACCCTCGTAGTAGTGGAACCTTCCCTGCATAGCTACCACCTTTTTGCCACCCAGCACGCCAAAGATAAGCCTGCCACTGTGGCCCTCGACGGTCGAAACGGGAAAGTTGGGAATCTCGGAGTAGGGCAACGCTGCCTCAATCTCAATTTTCTCCACCAAGCCACCCAGGCCGGTACCCAGAATGATACCCACCTCGGGCTCAAAACCCACTTTTGCCTTTATGTATTCGGCCGAAGCCTTAATCTGCTCAATCATAATGCTTTGTGTGTTTGTTTACATTTTCTCCAACATACCGATAATCAGCGCGCTCATACGCTTCTCGGCCTTAGCACCCTCCTGCTGCACCTCTTCGTGGGTCGATTTCTGGCCACTGAAAGCGGCGTTGGTGATAATCGAGATACCAAAGACGGGCAGACCCATGTGCCTTGCTGCAATCACCTCGGGGGTGGTAGACATACCTGCCGCATCGCCACCAATAGCCTTGAAGTAGCCATACTCTTTGGGGGTCTCGAAGGTAGGACCGGTGGTGCCTACATAGCAACCATACTGCAACTTGATGCCCTTCTCGGCTGCCACCTCGGTAGCCAACGCATCGAGAGCTTTGCTGTAAGGCTCGCTCATATCGGGGAAACGTGCACCCAGCTCAGGGCAGTTGGTGCCGATGAGCACATTGGGGATGAGGTTGATGTGGTCGGTGATGACCATCAGGTCGCCCACCCTGCACGACGAGTTGATACCGCCACTGGCATTCGACACGAAGAGAGTCTTGATACCGAGGAATTTCATCACCCTCACGGGGAATACCACCTGGCTGGTGGTGTAGCCCTCGTAGTAGTGGAATCTACCCTGCATGGCGACAACCTTTTTGCCACCCAGCACGCCAAAGATAAGCCTGCCTGCGTGGCCCTCGACGGTCGAAACGGGGAAGTTGGGAATCTCGTTATAGGGAATCGAGTGGGCAATTTCGATGTGGTTTACAAGTCCGCCAAGACCGGTACCCAGAATAATGCCAACCTCGGGCTCAAAACCGGCCACCCTCTCTTTGATGTAGGCAGCCGAACTCTTAATCAGTTCAATCATAGTCTGTTTTATTGCTTGTTTTTAAGTTCGCTTATGAGTTTGCTGAGAAATTGCTGCTCGTCGCCATCGCGGAAGTTGAGTTCGATGGGCAACACATAGAGCCTCTCTTGCAACTCCTTGGGAATGTGTTTGCGCGAGGTGAGCTTCACTCCGTCTTTCTCGGTAGTTATGACCACAGCCTTTTCGCCATACGACTCTATCAACCTCTGTATGTGGCGAATATCCTTCACGCGGTAGGTGTGGTGGTCGCCAAGAGCAATCTTCTCTACCACCTCGAAACGACTTTCGAGCGACTCGAAGAATCGGTCGGGGTTGGCAATACCTGCCAATGCTACAACTTTGCTGCCACGAGGCACTACGGTGGGGGCAACATCCGAAAAAACGGGCCTCAGAAGTCCCTGCTTGGTGTCGGTGAAGAAGATCGACTGATAGGGATAGGGCCTTAGCTCCTTTTGGGCGATGTTGCGCTCAATGGGAGTCATTGTCGAGGGGGTCTTGGTCACCAAGAGGATGTTGGCACGATAGAGTTGTGAGGGGTTGTCGCGCAGAGTACCCGCGGGCAACATCTTGTTTTGGAATGGGGGAGTGGCGTAGTCCGACAGCACTATGCTCACCTTGGGAGTAAGACTGCGGTGCTGAAAACCGTCGTCCATAATCACTAGATTAACCTCGGGGTGCTCTTGCTGAATACGTCTGATGGCCTCCACGCGCTTTTCGCACACCACAACCACGGTGTCGGGAAATTTGCGCTTAATCTGCTTGGGCTCGTCGCCCACGTTGAGGAACGAATCGCCCGTCTGCACCTCTCGGTAGCCCTTGGTGCGCCTGCGGTAGCCTCGCGAGAGGACAGCAATGGTGTATTGGTCGCCGAGTTTGTTGAGCAAAAACTCCACCGTGGGGGTCTTGCCGGTGCCTCCCACGGCCACATTGCCCACACAGATTATGGGCAGGTCGAATTGGGTGCTCTTCATCAGTTTGAGGTCATAGAGCCAATTGCGCACGGACACCCCTGCGCCATACAAAACTGCTGCTATGCTCTTCAAAACACCCATTTGTCTTCTGTTTTGCTCTTTGCGTTCACCCCTTGTGGGGTGCTAAATTGCTCAAAGTTAGTACTAAAATAATTTATTTCCAAATTGTTACCCTCGCCAAGCGTCAATCGCTGCTTGCGGCAACTCCAAAACTCTACTCCTGCGCAGCCATTTTGCGGGCCTCGGTGAGGGCTACCACAAGCAGTTCGGGGGCGTTGCAACTCACCAGATAACGACGCTTGGAGGTGTGTATTGCTACCCCCTTTGCGCGGTTGGTGGCATAGAGCCTGTGTGCCTTGCCGGTACGGATGTCGAGGTAGCGGCCCAGGTAGCCCATAAAGCCGTAGGAGCCCACCAAAGGTACCTTGTTTTTGAATCCCTCGCGACCCACAAACTCCACATCTGCAATACTTTCCAGCGCGATGTATGTTGTATCTACCAGACACCTCAGTTCGAGGGTTGTGTCGGTTAGGATTATGCGCGTCGGGATGCTCAATCCACACCAAATAATCAGAGCCAGAGCAACCGCAGCCACCCAAGCGGCTAGATAGAAGGCCCCTGCGCTAACGACCAACAGCCACGCCACCACGCCACCAATCACCAACAGCCACGCCACGGTGATAACGATGCCTCGGGTGTCGAGCCCTCCGTATCTGAATGTCAATTTCATACGCTTTGTCTGTTATTCGGCCTTTTTCTGCAACCTCATAAGTGCCTCGGCAATGGCCAAGTCCTCTGGGGTTGTTATCTTTATGTTGCTGCGCTCGCCCTCGTAGTAGCCCAACTTGACACCAAGTCTTTCGACCACCGTGGCGTCGTCGGTAAAACGCTCCGAGGGGGTTGTGTCGTATGCGTCGGCCAGCAGTTTTGTGGCGAAAATCTGCGGTGTCTGAATTGCCCTAAGTAGGTTGCGGTCAATTACTTCCAAACCACCACCACTCTCAATTCTAAACGAATCCACGGGAGGAACGATGGGTATTGCCGAGCCCTTCTTTTGGGCTGTTTCCACACCGCGCAGAATCATCTGCCTCGACACAAGTGGGCGCACTCCGTCGTGGATAGCCACAAGGTCGCATCCGTCGCCCAAGGCGGCAAGGCCGTTGCGCACCGACTCAAACCTCGAAGCACCTCCGTTGCACACGGTGTGGGTTCCTTGCAGACCTCGCTCGGCCACAATGGCGGCCCACCTTTCGTGCTGATCGGCGGGCAGAACAACCACAATCTCTTTGGCAAGCCCGATGAAGGCTCGGAGGGTCTGTTCGAGTATATAAACGTACCCTATTTTTAGGAATTGTTTGGGCACAGATGCACCCATTCTGTTGCCAACACCTCCGGCAACAATCACAACACCTAAATTGGCTGATGTCGAGTTGTTTGTTTCCATAGCATTATGGCCTAAAATATGGTACGTTTACACTTGTTTATCTATTCCAAAAACTTTGCGCTACTCGATTTTGTCGAGAGCCTTCCACATTGCACCGCTTTTTACCTTCATTTGGAGCGAATCCTGAGCACTCAAAACCACCACGGGGCGGGTTGAAGGATAGAGGTCGTAGTTGGTAACCCTATCCTCGGGAGCAACATCGCCCGAAAGCTCGGCAACCACCTTGGCCTTGATGTTGTCGAAGGCCTCTTGGTTGGCTTTCTTGATTGGCTCAACAGGGTTCGAGGGAATCTTCAAGGGGTCAATCGCCTTGCCGTTCTTGTAGACACGGAAGTCGAGGTGGGGACCAGTCGAAGCTCCGGTGTTACCAACATAGCAGATGGTCTGACCCTGCGACACGCGGGTACCCACGTTGATGCCTTTTGCATATTTGCTCAGGTGGAGGTAAGAACTGGTGTAGCCGTTGGTGTGTTTGAGTTTCAACACGTTACCACCACCATTTTTATCCCAATACTTGGCCGTTACGGTACCGTCGGCAATAGCCACAACGGGGGTGCCGGTGGGTGCTGCATAGTCTACACCAAGGTGAGGACGGCGCACTTTGTAGATGGGGTGGAGGCGGTTGGGGTTGAATTTAGAGCTGATGCGGGTGAATTTCAGAGGGGCTTTGAGGAACTGCTTACGCATACTGTTGCCACCCTCGTCCCAATAGCTCAACTTGCCGTTTTGGTCGAAGGGAATGGCGTAGTAGTCCTTGCCTGCGTGGTTGAAGATACAGCCCCACACGGTGCCCACACCCACCAAGTCGTCCTCGATGTAGCGCTCGTCGAATACGGCCGTAAAGGTATCGCCCTCGTGAAGTGCAAAGAAGTCCACGCTCCAACCATAAATATCCTCGATCTCGATGGCCAAGGCGGGGTGGATGTTGTTCTCCACCAAGCAGTTCCACAGCGACGACTTAATCTCGGCCGTAACCTTGCGCCTTACGAAACGCTGCTCCTTCTGCTCCATCTTTACGCTGATGTTGTTCTCTGCGTCGAGCGACACATAGACCAAATCAACCCTATTTTTTTCGAATACAAAGTGCCTGAGGTGACTGCCGAGCGAGTCGCTCTGCGAGAAGATGGCATACTTGTCGCCCACCTTCATATAGCGGAAGTCGTAGGTCTTTTTACTCTCGGCGGCGATGCGGTTGATGTTTACCTGCGAGGTGTGGCCTTCGAGGATGTGGGAGAGGGTCTGGCCCTCTTCCACTTTACCCTCGTAGATGTCGTACTTGCTGCGGTCGAAGCCGTAGAGGTACTCCACGACTACAACCTCCTTCTCGACGGGCTTGGCTGCTCGCCTTGTGCCGCTGCACTTGACGCCGCACATCACGGCTATGATTAGGGCCGAGAGCGCAATTACGGGAATCTCCCAGCGCACTTCGTAGTTTCCGAATTTGAAAGTCTTCATTCTGTTTCTAATAGTGTAATCTCCTCACACCCCATTAGTTAAGGGTAGGCAGGAATGAGTAGTTCTTCGAGTAGTAGAGCATCTGCTCAACGTAGTTGTCGGGGTACTCGATCTTTACGTCTACCACTTTGCCATCCTCCTCAACGAGGGTGTAGATGGGGTTGATGAAGCCCGAGTAGGGCTGGATGTTGAGTGCTGCATAACGGTCGAGCACCTCTTTGTGCAGCTCGGGGTCGATCTTCACGGCATAGCGCTCAACCAGCTGACGGCCGGCCTCGAAGTCACCCTCCGACTTGATGCGCTGAATCTCGTAGAGCATCTCGCCAAAGAGCTCCCTCAGGCGCTCGAAGTCGTTCACAACAACGTATGTTTTACCATCCTTCTTCACCATCTCGATTACGTTCTCGGCTTTGCCGTGGTCGTAGCACCACTCGGCAATCAGTTTGCGGTTACGCATGTGCGACTCCTCAACATTTTTGCCCAACTCGATGCGGGTGAACTGGGTCATCATACCATTCATAATATATTTAGCATACTGAGCTTTGGCTGCATCGAACGAGGGAACCAGACCAATCTCCACCATCTTGGGGTCGCCCAGGTAGTAAAGACCAAAGAGGTCGGCCCTGGTCTCTTCGAGGGTCGAGCTGTACTGTTTCAACTCGCCACCCTTAACGTGGGGAGCCAACTGACCCGAGCCGTGGCCCAAGCACTCGTGCAGGTCGGTGTGGAGGTTGTCGCTCAGACGGCCATACTTCTCCATCAGCTCCCTATCCTCGGCACGCAACACAAACTCCTGATCGAAGCCGCTACCCTTGCCACTCTCGGCATAAGCTGCGGTGATGTTGTCGATAGTAACCGATTTCGAGCCGTAGTCGCGACGAATCCAGTCGGCGTTGGGGAGGTTGATACCGATGGGGGTTGCGGGGTAGGCGTCACCTGCAAGGGTTGCAACGGTGATAACCTTGGCCGAAACACCTTTTACCTCGGCTTTGCGGTAGGCGGGGTTGATGGGCGAGTTGTCCTCGAACCACTGAGCGTTGTCGCTGATAACCTGAGTACGTTTGGTGGCCTCGTTGTCTTTGAAGTTCACGATCGACTCCCAAGCGCCCTTGCGACCCAGAGGATCGCCATAGTCCTCGGTGAAGCCATTTACGAAGTCGATGTGGCTCTGGGTGTCCTGTACCCACGAGATGTTGAACTTGTCGAAGAGGGCTAAATCACCACTCTTGTAGTACTCAACCAGAGTGAGCAGAGTGGTCTTCTGGGGCTCTTTTGCCACACCGGCAGCCTTCTCCAACCAGTAGACAATCTCTTTGAGGGCGTCGGAGTACATACCGCCAATTTTATAGGTCTGCTCGTAGATTTTACCATCTTTCTTTACGAGTTTGCTGTTGAGGCCATACGAAATGGGGGTGGGGTCGTTCTTTTTGTGCATCTTGGCATAGAACTTCTCGGCCTCGGCCTGAGTCACACCCTCGTAGTAGTTCATCGACGATGCTTTCAGCACATCAACACCATCGGCCTGAACGAGTTTCGACTGGTAGAGCGACTCGTCGAAGATGGCGGGAGTGATGGTTGCCAGCAACTCCTCGGCCGAACCGAAACCGTCGGTAGGCAGCTGCGAAGCGTCGCTGTTGGGGATCAACTCGTTCAAGAAATACTCCTGTGAGAACTCGGGCGAGAACTTGTCGTTGCCGTAGTGGTGGTGAATACCATTGGCAAACCACACCTTTTTGAGGTATTTCTCAAAAGCTTTCCACTCGGCGCACTCTTTGTCGCCTTTGTAGGTGGTGTAGATAGCTTCGAGGGTGCGGCGGATTGCCAGGTTGTATTTGAAATTCTGGTCGAAGAGGATGTCGCGACCACTGATGGCTGCCTGGTTGAGGTAGTAGATAAGCTCTTTCTCTTCGAGCGAGAGTTCCTCAAAGCCGGGCACTTGGTAGCGGAGTACCTTGATGTCGTCGAAATTATCGATTTGCCAACGGAATTCGTCGGGCTGGTTGTTGGTGCACGATACTGCCAGAGTTGCGATCATTGCGGTGATGGTTAGAAGGGTTTGTTTTTTCATAGTTGATTTTGGATAAAGTATATTTGGGAACAAAGTTAAGTATAACTTTTGGATTTTTCTATATGAAATATAGAACGGCAGTCGAAAACATTGCTGTTTGTGTTGCAAAATGGTCTGTTTCAGGGCCAAAATGCGATAAAATTTGTTTGGGGAGTACAATTTTCAAAAAAAATACCTACTTTTGTGGGTTATTATGGGTGAAGTGTGTCCCCATAAGTGCACACGCATTGTTAAACCAAAGGCAAAAAGATATGGATGATGGGTATTCCAGTAAAAATTGCAGCAGCCTCAACTCTGAGCGCTGTGCCGATGGTTTATGGCCTGCGCACAGCTAAGGAGCTCAGAGCCGAAATCTCGATTCTTCCAACCGAGCAAGTAGTAGACGCATTTGTTGCAGGGGCGGTCGATGTGGCCCTTCTGCCGGTGCATTGTGTACCCACCCTTGCCCAGGCCAAGGTTATTACCAACTTCTGTGTAGCCCCCGCAAAAGGAGAGCACACGGCTGTGACTGCCGAGTGGAACGTGGCTGCCGAGGCACCCGTAGCTGCTCTGTGGGTGGCTCGCGAAGGTGTTGAGCCTGAGTTGGTTGATGCTATCGAGGAGGCGCTTACTCTCGGTATCGAGCGCATCTACGAGGCACTGATGGCACAGAACGAGTGCCCCAAGGTGGAGGATTACACCTACCTCACCTCTCAAATCGATTATCTGTTTGATCTAACGAAACATAAGGCGTTGGAGGCCTACTGGAAAAAACTTAAAAAGGCCACCTCACACGCCAACCCTGGCTGACTGCAATAAGGAGCCGCAGGGGGTGTAAGACACTCGGCTGACGGCCGTCCATTCGGACAATTTAAGGAAAACACGTTCACCTCTAAATCCGAACAGCCAACAATGATCACAATCTATCTGAAACAATACAACAAAATAGTGCGCGAAGCCGATATCAAACTCTTTGACGAACTCGGCTACGACGATATTTTGTGGATCGACCTGCTCTCGCCAACCATTCAGGAGCGCAAAGCAGTAGAGAACTTTATGGAGATTAACCTGCTCACAAGGCAGCAGATCGAGGAGATTGAGTCGACCTCGAAATACTCCGAGACCGAGAATGCTATCTTCTCGAATACCAACTTCTTCGTACCCTCTCAGGGCGGCGGCTTTACCGTTGAGCCTGTGTCGTTTATCGTGAGTGAGGGTCTGCTGATTACCACTCGAAATGCCGAGTTCCGCACCTTCAATGAGGCCTCGAAAAGGTTGCAGATGAATGCCCGAGCATATAGCACGGGTTACCACCTGCTTATCTCTATCCTCGAGGTGCGAATCGACGCCGACGCCGACTTGGTAGAGAATGTGGCCAAGCAGATTGCCGCACTTAGTAAGGAGATTTCGGTCGATGGTCAGGTTGATAAACGAGATATTACCCGTATCAACAGCTTGCAGGAGCAGACGATGTCGATCCGAGAGAATATCTTCGACCGTCAGCGAATCCTCTCGGGTATTCAGCGAAGTGAGCGATTCCCCAACGATATCTACCCCCGCATCCAGTTGATGATGCGCGATGTGAGCTCTCTGATTTCGCACGCCGATTTCAGTTTCGAGCGTCTGGACTATTTGCAGGATACCGCGCTGGGTCTTATCACCATTGAGCAGAACAACACCTCGAAGATCTTCACCCTTGCTTCGATTGTGTTCCTTCCCGCAACTTTGGTGGCAAGTATCTATGGTATGAACTTCAAGTGGCTCCCCTTCCTCGACTTGGACTACGGCTGGCTGATTGCAATGGGTATGATTGTTGGTTTTTCGGCCCTGACGTACATTCTTTTCAAGAGAATTAAGTAGCAGTTTTGCTTGCAAATATAAAAGCACCTAAACTTTTGTGGTTTAGGTGCTTTTGTTTTATAAACGTACCACACGTTTGGGGGGGTATTGGTTGAGATTTTTTTGCTACTTCAAGAAGATGAATGCAAACGTAAAAGTCGAGTTGCGGTTGTCGGGTACGGAGATGTACATATTACCGTTTGCGGTGGTTGAGATGCCGTTGTGGGTCTGAGTAATACCCATAGTGTATCGAGTCTCGATACCGATACCCATCTTGGGCAAAAATACCCAACGGGCACCCACTGTCACACCCAAATCCCAGGGGTGGAAGCTCTCTTTGTCAAACTTGCCACTGCCCTCGACCATTTCGCCGGGATTGAGAATCGAGGGGGTGGTGTAGTTGTAGCTGGCGCTAACAAAACTACCAAGCTGCAAACCGCCCAAGAATGACAGGTTGAATTTGGGAAGGCTGTAAGTTGCCATCACGGGGAAATTGACGTAGGTGTAGTCGTAGTCCATCATTGGCAACAGCCCGCTCTCTTTGCAACGAGTTCCCTGCTCCGAGTAGCCAAAGCCGGCATTCAGGCCCCAATGGTCGTTGAAGTGGTAGGTAACATCGAGTCCCGAGAAGATACCCAGGTTTGCCGTAGTGTTGTCTATTCCAATGAGTTGCGAAAAGTTTAGACCCTCGATAAAGACAAAGTCGAGTTTTCTCTGACCGCTTGCAGGAGTTGCCATCGCCAGAGCTGCCACAGCCACCAGAAAGCTAACAATTCTCTTTTTCATTCTTGCGATAAATTTGTTGTTGCAAAGATAAAAAATAATCCCGAGAGAGGCAATCGAGCCACCTCTCGGGATCGGTTTTGTGGTTATTTAGTTCTATGTTTAGAACTCGTAGAATACGCCAACCTGCAAAACGCCCTGTTTGCCCCAAGCCTCGGTGATAACCTCGTCGTTGTTGTTCTTCACTGCGGGGAAGACGTTGGTCAGACCGATGTTGTAGCGAGCGTCAACGCCAATGTTGTCGGTCAGTTTGTACTGAGCACCCAGCACGAGCGAGAAATCCAAGGTGTTGAAATCCTCAACTACATCCTCCTGAGTGTTGGTGTTGTCGCCGGTAACGATCTTGGTGGTGGTGTTCATGCCGGTAGCAAAACCCAGCTGGGGACCTGCATAAGCACGGATGGGGCCAACGTGGAGTTTGGCCAAGATAGGAATGTTTACATAGTTTGCTGCCCAAGCCTGTTTGGTGGTCGACGAGCCACCCAGCAGCGACGAGCTGCTCTCCACCTTGGTATTAACACCCTGCATCGAGTAGTTGAGCTCGACCTGCACGCCCAGAATAGGCATAACCATATACTCGGCATAAACGCCTGCGTTGAAACCGGGTTTCATCGACTGGCTGGGATCGACGGTTGCGAGGTCGCCCCAATTGAGGCCGCTATCCTCCGACACCATTCCGCTGATGCTCGACAGGTTGCCACCCACCTTCACACCAAAGTTCAACTGTGCAAATGCGCTTGTTGCAAGCACCATTGCAGCCAAAGTAATAATCAGTTTTTTCATTGTAATAAAAGTTTTTTTGTGGTTGTTTGTTTTGTTGTTTCGACCCTCGCGTTGGGGGCGAGGGCCATGGCGAATATACAAATTATTTTCCATTGGTCGCTCTTTTGTGTCCAAATTTTCTTTTTCCGCCCCCTTTTCGCCCCTTTTGCCAACAAAATAGGCCCACCAATGATTCTCGGTGGGCCTATTATATAATAGGTATACTATTACTATTTGAGTGTTTTGATATCCTTCACCCTCAGCTGAGGAGTTGTGGTACCTCGGTAGTGGTTCTCCACGATGGTGTAGCATACATCGATGGGCCTACCGTTGCGAATCCACTCGTAGTGGGTGGGCTGCTGGAAGGCGATAGCTCCAATGGAGGTGTTGGGTTTCTGGCGCTGAGTGAGGTCCATCTTCAAGTGCTCGGCCTCGGCACCCACCAACTTGGCGTCGCCCCTGTTGCTCACACCTCTGGTTGCAAAAACGGGAGCGTTGTTGCCGGGACCAAAGGGCTGGAAGCGCGACAGAATGGCTCTAAACGAGGGGGTGATGTCGCTAAACAGCAACTCCGAGTCGATATCCACCTGAGGAATCAGCAGCGATGGGTCGATGTGCTCCTCTACATAAGCGTGGAATCGGCGGGTGAACTCCTCGATATTTTCGGGTTTCATCGTAAGGCCCGCAGCGTACATGTGTCCGCCGAAGTTTTCGAGCAGATCCGAGCACGACTCAATGGCCTGATAGAGGTCAAATCCGGCCACACTACGCGCCGAACCGGTGGCAAAGTTGTTGCTCATAGTGAGCACCACGGTGGGTTTGTAGTAGGTTTCGATAAGCCTCGACGCCACAATACCGACAATACCCTTCATCCACTTGGGATTGTAGATGACGATACTCTTGTGCGACTTCATCTCGGCACTATTCTCGATAATGTCGTGGGCCTCCTGAGTTACGTTGCGGTCGATACTCTTGCGGCTCTGGTTGAACTCGTCGATGATATCGCCACACTTCTCGGCAGCCTCCTCGTTGCGCTCGATGAGCATCTCAACAGCCTTGTGGCCGCCCGAAGGAGCAGCGTCGGGGTCATTGGGATCGACCTTCATACGGCCCGCAGCGTTGATACGGGGGCCAATCTTGAAGACGATGTCGTCGATGGTGATAAGGTGCTGTTTGTCCAGGCCACAGATACGGATAATCGATTGCAGACCTTTGCGGGGAGCGTCGTTCAGGCGGCGCAGACCGTAGTAGGCCAAGATACGGTTCTCGCCCGTAAGTGGCACAATGTCGGCAGCGGTGCTCACAACAACCAAATCGAGCAACTTCTCGACCTCGCTGAAAGGAATACCCTTCTTCTGGGCATAACCCTGCATCAGCTTAAAGCCCACACCGCAACCCGACAGCTCGTCGAATGGGTAGTGGCAATCCTCCCTCTTGGGGTCCAACACCGCCACTGCATTGGGAATCGAATCGCCGGGCAGGTGGTGGTCACAGATAATGAAATCTATCCCTTTTGTGTTGGCATAGTCAACTTTCTCAACGGCCTTGATACCGCAGTCGAGTGCGATAACCAGGCTTACACCCTTACGTTCGGCGTAGTCGATACTTGATATCGACACACCATACCCTTCCGTATATCGGTCGGGGATGTAAAAAGTGAGGTTTTGATGTCCTCTGCTGCGCAGGAATGTATACACCAGCGCAACAGCCGTACAGCCGTCTACATCGTAGTCGCCGTACACCATAATCTTCTCATTATTGCGCACGGCCCTATCGATACGCTCCACGGCTTTATCCATATCCTTCATCAGGAATGGGTCGTGGAGGTCAGAGAGCTTGGGGTTAAAGAACCTCGTTGCCTCGTTGTAAGTTTCTATGCCTCTTTGTACAAGTAAGTTGGCAAGCACAGGGGGGATACTGAGTTGCGAAGCCAGGTTTGCCACCTTTTCGCTCTCGCCCTGCGGCTTGATTACCCAACGTTTGTCAATTGGCATAATCTTTTAGTATTTATTTTATTAACGTCTATTTTCTTCGACAGGTTCGACAGGAGTCGCTCTTTTACGATCTCCATATCTACTTTTTCACCGAGTTCCCTCTCCATAGAGGTGGCGGTACGATCCACAAAACCACAAGGGTTGATGTAGTCGAAATACCTTAGGTCGGTGTTTACGTTGAGTGCGAAGCCGTGCATAGTCACCCACCTCGAACTCTTCACTCCGACGGCACAAATCTTGCGCATCGGACGGCCGGGCTCTACAATCCACACTCCGGCTGCCCCCTCGACGGTCTGACACACAATGCCCCACTCGGCCATAGTGTCGATAACTGCCGCCTCGATGGCACCGATGTAACTCTTCAATCCGATGCCCAACTGTTCAAGGTCGAGGATGGGGTAGCCCACAATCTGACCGGGGCCGTGATAGGTAATGTCGCCTCCGCGGTCGATGTGGTAGAACTCCGCACCAATACTCTTTAAGAACGTCTCGGCTACCAAAAGATTGCTCTCGTGGCCACTCTTGCCGAGTGTATATACGGGTGTGTGCTCAACGAGCAACACCAGCTGTTCGGGCTTCTCGCCCCTGGACTTTGCGGCTATCGAGTCGTTGAAGAGCCTCTGTTGCAACTCCCAGCACTCGCCAAAGCTCATCGTGCCTACATCGACAATGCTCATCTCTCTCTCCATAGCCACCGCCCTTATCTTCGTTTTTTATTTACACGCCTCCACAGCCTGGTCGGCCAGATACGACGACCTCACCAGCGGTGCGCTTGCTACATATTTGAATCCCATCTCCAAGCCCTCTTTCTTAAATTGGTCGAACTCTTCGGGGGTTACATACTTATCCACGGGGTAGTGCTTTGCGGTGGGCCTCAGGTACTGTCCGAGAGTTACAATCTCCACTCCTGCCTTGCGCAAATCGCCAAGTGCCTCCACAACCTCCTCGTGGCTCTCGCCCAGACCTACCATCAGGCCGCTCTTGGTGGGAATTCCGCTCGCTGCAAAGTAGGCCAACGTTTTGAGCGACGTGTCATACTTGGCCTTCGAGCGCACCAAGGGGGTAATCCTGCGGATGGTTTCGAGGTTGTGTCCCAAGATGTGTGGCTTGGCCGCAATCACAATATCCATCAGCTCCTCCTTGCCGTCAAAGTCGGGCAACAGAACCTCTATGGTTGTATCCGGATTAGTAGCTTTGACTGCCTCGATAACCCTGCTCCAATGCTCGGCACCTGCGTCGGGCAGATCGTCACGATCCACCGAGGTGATAACCGCGTGTTTCAACCCCATAAGCCTAATCGACTCGGCCACTTTTTGTGGTTCGTTGGGGTCGATGGGCAGAGGTCGGCCTGTGGGCGTTGCACAAAACTTGCAACCGCGAGTACAGATGTCGCCCAAAATCATAAAGGTTGCGGTCTTACGGCTCCAACATTCGGCCTTGTTAGGGCACTTGCCACTGCTGCAAATAGTGTGCAAGCCGTGTTGCTCTACGATGTGTGCAACTTCGGCATATCCCTCTCCGTCGTGGAGCTTAATTTTCAGCCATTCGGGCTTCAACTGTCGTACAACCTTGTTCTTAAAATCGGGCATCTTATGAATACTACTTTTCCAATTAGGGCAAAAGTACACATTCAATTCGGATTTTCAAAATCCCCACACCTATTTTTATATAAGCGGCCCCATTTTGGCCGTTTTGAGCCCCATTGTTGCCCTGTTGTGGCCTCGGCGTGGGGCCGCAAAAAAAACACCCCACTCAACTCGGAGCGGGGTGTTCTTTGTGCGAAGCGGATTCGGACTACTCGTCTTTCTCCTCCTCCTGGTATGCTTTCAGCAGCTTCTCCTGAACGTCGGCAGGAACCTGCTCATACGATGCAAACTGCATGGTGTAGCTTGCGCGACCCAGAGTCAAAGCGCTCAGAGTGGTCGAGTAGCGATACAACTCTGCCAGAGGCACCTTAGCGCTCAGACGGCTGTATTTACCCTCGGCGTTCATACCCATAATGGTTGCACGACGGCCGTTCAGATCACTCATAATGTCACCCATGTTCTCGCTGGGTACGAATACCTCTACGTCATAGATGGGCTCCAAAATCTTGGGACCTGCATTGCGGAATGCCTCTTTGAAGGCGTTGCGAGCAGCCAATACGAACGAAATCTCATTCGAATCTACGGGGTGCATCTTACCGTCGTAGATGATAACGCGGATATCACGAGCATACGAACCGGTCAGAGGACCCTCGTTCAGTTTGTCTTTGATACCTTTCAGAATTGCGGGCATAAAGCGAGCGTCGATAGCACCACCAACGATAGCGTTGCAGTAGATCAGCTTGCCACCCCAATCGAGAGTGTACTCCTCTTTGCCTTTGATATTTACGATCAACTCGCGGCCATCAACTTTGTATTTGCCGGGCTCGGGCATACCCTCGTAGTAGGGCTCAACGATCATGTGAACCTCACCGAACTGACCCGAACCACCCGACTGTTTTTTGTGACGGTAGTTGGCAGCAGCCACCTTGGTAATGGTCTCGCGGTAGGGGATTTTGGGAGCCGAGAACTCAACGTCGATCTTGTGAGCATTAACAAGGGTTTTGAGCAGGTTGATGTGGGTCTCGCCCTGGCCCTGTACGATGGTCTGTTTCAGCTCTTTCGAGTACTCTACCTTGTAGGTCAAATCCTCCTGTTTGATGCGGTTGAGCAACTCGCCAAGTTTCTCCTCGTTGTTCTGGTCGGTAGCCTTGATGGCTGCGCGGTAGCGAGGTGCAGGGAACTTGATGGGCGAAATCTCGGCAACATCACCGATACCCAGAGTGTCGTTTGCTTTGGTATTTTTCAGCTTAACGGTGCAGCCGATATCGCCGGCAACCATCTCGCTAACTTTCTCGCGTTTTTTGCCTGCAACAGCAAAGATCTGCGAAATCTTCTCTTTGTGACCATTGCGGGGGTTGGTAAGCTCCATACCCTCGGTGAGTTTACCGGTAACTACGCGGAAGTAGCTAACCTCGCCCACGTGCTGCTCAACAGCGTTGCGGAATACGAAGATCGAGGTGGGAGCGTTCGAGTCGGCAGCAACCTCATTGCCCTCAACGTCGGTCATCTGGTGAGCGGTCGAAGGATCGGGAAGTACGTTGATGATGAACTCCAAGAAGCGTTTGATACCGAAGCTCTTCTTGGCCGAGCAGCAGAATACGGGCATAAAGTCGCGACCTGCAACACCATCCCTCAGACCCTGACGAATCTCGTCGGGAGTAAGGTCGTTGGTTGCAAAGAATTTCTCCATCAGAGCCTCGTCGTTGATGGCAGCAGCCTCCAACAGAGCCGAGTGGAACTCCTCTGCGCGGTCGGCCTCCGATGCGGGAATGTCGAGAACCTCCTGGTTGCCATTCTCGTCTTTGGCTTTGTACATCTTCATAGTCAGAACGTCGATGATAGCATCGAAGCCTGCACCGGGATTAACGGGATACTGAACGATTACGGGCAAGATGGGCGAATTGCTTTTGAGCGACTCGTAAATCTGGTCCCAGTTTGCACCCTCGCGGTCGAGCTGGCTGATAAGGCCCACAACGGGAGCTTTGGCCTCGGCTGCATAGCGGCTGTGAATCTCGCTACCAACGTCGAAACCATCGTGACCGTTGATTACCAGAGCTGCCAGGTCGCAAACCTTGTAGGCCGAGAATGCGCCACCGCACAAGTCGTCCACACCGGGAGTGTCGATAAAGTTGAATTTGTGGTTCTGGAACTCGGTGTAAAGAGCAGTGGGGTAGATACTACGTTTCTGAGCCTGCTCCAAATCGGTGTTGTCCGAAAGGGTGTTGCCAGCCTCTACACTACCTTTACGATCGATAAGTTTGCTCTCAAAAGCAAGAGCCTCGGCAAGAGTAGTCTTGCCCGATCCCGCACCGCCAACGATAGCCACGTTGCGGAGATCTTTGGTCTGATAAGTTTTCATTTTTTGGTGTTTTTATGATTAGTTTTCGGTTGTTACTCCATTAAGAGTCCTTCAAAGATAGTTATATTTTTCGGAAATCAAAGCCCCAAAGCGGTATATTCCAAATGTTTTTATATCTTTGTTTCCGTTATGACTGAATTTTTGGACAAAATTGAGCGACTGAAAGAGTATCTCTCAGGGGGCTCCAAGCGTATTGTAACCGTTACTCACACCAATCCCGACGGCGATGCCATTGGTTCTTCGCTGGCGTGGGCCGAGGTGCTCCGAAAGATGGGACACTCGGTGAGTTGCCTGGTGCCAAACCGCCATCCCGCCTTTCTGGACTGGATGCCCGGCATCGGCGAGATGATTATTGCCAAGGAGAGTCCCGAGCTGGCTGCCAAGGTTGTGGCCGAGGCCGAGGTGGTCTTTGTTATGGACCTTAACAAAATCGACCGACTCGATTCGCTCACCGAGCACATCGAGGCCAACACCACCGCTCCCCGTATTCTTGTCGATCACCACCTGATGCCGCCAAACGAGTTTGCACTCCAATTCTCGTTTCCCCACTGGTGCTCCACCGCCTATGTGACCTATAATATAATTGCCGCATTTGCGGGCGTCGAGGCGATTACCACCTCGGTGGCCGAGAACCTCTATGCGGGTATTATGACCGACACGGGCAACTTTGCGTTCAGCTTCCTCACTCCCGACCTTATGAGGGCCGTGGCAGTACTGCTCGAAAGGGGCCTCGACATCCCCAAGGTTAATACGGCAGTCTATAACTCCTACACCGCAAGCCGTGTGAAACTGCTCGGCTATTCGCTGGGCCGCAAGATGGAGCTCATCGAGAATGGCAAGGCGGCATACATCAACCTCTCGGAGCGAGAGATGCGTCGCTACAACTTCCAGCTGGGCGATAGCGAGGGCTTTGTGAACTACCCGCTGACCATCGTGGGAGTGAAGATTTCGGCACTCTTTATCGAGACTCGCAAGTTTATCCGCGTATCACTGCGCTCGCGTGGCGATGTGGTGGATGTGAATATGTTTGCTCGTCGCTACTTTGGCGGTGGCGGACACAAGAATGCTGCGGGTGGTAAGTCGTTTGTGTCGTTGGCCGAGACGGTCGAACACTTCAAACGCTCTGCGGCAGAATACCTGGCCGAGCTGGGCGAGTTGGACTAATTGTTTCACCTGCGAGCAAAATTTCTGCTTTTTCGGGACGGACCGCACCCCCGCCAGAAGTGCCTCTGAGGCCGATTGGAAGAAAAAATCACAAAAAAATAGAAAAAAGTTCAAGAGCGATGCAACGTTTTGCGTCGCTCTTGCATCATATATATAGAAGACAGATGAAAGAGTCGCGGCCCCCGTGTGGGCCTCCACCTCTCCCACACCCAACTCCCCAACTTGAAAAACCATAGGGTGGGAAGAGAGTCGAGAAGCAATTTTGGAGTGATTGTTCCCCAACGGCGCTGCCGAGATTGCTTCTTTAAGACGAAATTTCGTCCATTAAAATATCCAAGATTTCCCTGTCGGGGGCATTCTTAGAGTGGGCCAAGTGCGTGTGTTTGCTTTTTTTGTGGCTGGCTTGCTCGAAGTTTCTCCCTTAGCTATTCAGCCCTCGACGGACGAAAAAAGGGCAACCGATTGTGATAACGGTTGCCCTTGTTTTTTGTGCGTATGTTTTGGCTTGCGTTTTCCTTTTGGTAGTCCCACCAAGAAGTTCCCCTTTCCCCAAGGGGGAATGTAAATATGGTCGGGGGGGGCTATCCCCCGATACAAAAAAAGGAGAAACATTTACGTTTCTCCTTTTGAGTAGCGGGGGGAGGACTCGAACCTCCGGCCTCCGGGTTATGAGCCCGACGAGCTACCAACTGCTCTACCCCGCGGTACATTTGCGAGTGCAAAGGTAGACAAATTATCCAACTTTGCAAAAAATATGTGCACTTTTTAGCGCCCAGCCCCTGCCGCATGAGCCCTACATGGCTGGTACACACCCGCTTGTGGCTGCGAAAAAATGTGTAACGCTCCGCCCAAATGCCTCGCCCAAACATTTGGCCCTAATACTCTCGCCTGAATACTCTCGCCCGAGCGCCTATCGCTCGTAATCCACGAAGGAGAAGGGGTGCCCAAACTCCTTGCCGCGCTCGAACTCCTCGCGACTAACCTCGTGCCACTCGGGGCCAATGGTGGGGAAGCGGGTGTCGCCCTCGACCTCTATGCCAACGTGGGTGATGTAGAGTTTGCCGGCCAGGGGCATCGATTGGCGGTAAATCTCGCCGCCACCAATGATGAAGATCTCCTGCTCGCCTTCACACATTGCCAGCGCCTCCTCCAACGAGCCAGCCATCTCGCATCCCTCGATACGGAGGTCTGCATTGCGGGTAATTACTATGTTTCGACGGTTGGGCAGTGGTCGGCCGATGCTTTCGTAGGTCTTGCGCCCCATTACTACGGAGTGACCCGTAGTTACGGCCTTGAAGTGGCGGAAATCCTCGGTTATGTGCCAGGGCATAGTGCCACCGGTGCCGATAATGCCGTTCTGGGCCACGGCCACGATGAGTGATATGGTTGGTTTCATAATCTCGTGCGGTTTTTTAGAACGACATTGGAGCTTTGATGGTGGGGTGTGGGTCGTAGTCTACAATTTCGAAGTCGTCGATGCCGAAATCGAAGATGTTTTTCACCTCGGGATTGAGCCTCAGAGTGGGCAGCGACCTTGGCTCGCGCGAAAGCTGCTCCTCGACCTGCTCAAAATGGTTAATGTAGAGGTGAGTGTCGCCCAAAGTGTGGATAAACTCTCCGACGCCCAAATTGCATACTTGTGCAATCATCGCTGTCAGAAGTGCGTAGGAAGCAATGTTGAATGGAACGCCCAAGAAGGTGTCGGCACTACGTTGGTAGAGTTGGCACGAGAGCTTGCCATCGGCCACATAGAACTGAAAAAGAACGTGGCAGGGGGGCAAAGCCATACCCTCAATCTCGCCAACATTCCATGCCGAGACAATCATTCGGCGCGAATTGGGGTTGTGTTTGATGGTTTCGATCACCTCGCTAATCTGGTCGATGATTCGGCCGTCGGGGGCACCCCAACTTCTCCACTGAGCACCATAAACATTGCCCAAATCTCCATAGTTGTATCCGGCAACGGGGCTCTCCTTAGCCTCCTGTGCTGCTGCCAAGAACTCCTCGCGACCCAGGGGCTCTACGCCTGCTGCCGCGCAACGCTCGCAGTAGAAACGCCAAGCGTCGTTGTCCCAAATGTGCACTCCGTTGTCGAGCAGATATTTGATATTGGTCTCGCCCTTCAAAAACCACAGCAACTCGTGGATGATGCCCCTCACAAAGACTTTTTTGGTGGTCAGCAGGGGGAATCCCTCCGAGAGGTCGAACCTCATTTGGTGTCCAAAGATGCTCTGGGTGCCCGTACCCGTGCGGTCGCCCTTGATGACTCCCTGGGTACGGATTGTGCGAAGTAGGTCGAGATATTGTTTCATAGGTCTAAACTTTTTCGAGAGTGAGTGTGCCGTCGGGGCTGAGCTGTCCGAATACGGGGTTACAGAACCAATGACCCAGACATACAACTTTGGGGCCTTCGGGCAGGATTAGCTCTTCGGCGCAGTGGTTGTGGCCAAAGACAAAGAGGTCGATATCGCCCTCGCTCGAACGTTTGCGCGCCCACTCAATCATTGGGTCATCAAGCCCCATAAATGGGAGTGCTACATCCTTCGATTTTCGGCTGCTGTGCGACCATCCCTGACCAAATTTCAGAGCACAATCGGGGTGGATAAAGTTTGCAAACAACCAGCGGGTGGTTTTGCTGCGGAATATGGAGTTCATAAGGCGGGTTGCACCACCCAGTTTGCGGGCATAAATTTCGTCCCCGTGCTCGATGTGTACTCTCCTGCCATACAGGTCGAGTTCTTCGCCGCCAAAATGTACCTTAATTCCGCACTCTTTTTCGAGGTAATTGCGCTGCCACATATCGTGGTTGCCGACAAACAGATGAATCTCCACGCCCTTGTCGCTAAGCTCCGAAAGTTTGCCGAGTAGTCGTGTAAATCCCTTAGGTACAACACGTTTGTATTCGTGCCAAAAGTCGAACACGTCGCCCACAAGGAATATACCCTTGGCGGTTGGGGCCACTCTGTCGAGCCACTCCACTACGGCCAATTCTCTTGCACGGCTCTCCTCTGCGGTGCCGCTGCCGAGATGCATATCTGAGGCGAAATAATACATATCAAACGTACCTTATTTTATGTGTTTTACAATCTCTTTGCGGAGGTTGTCGCCGTAGGCGTTGCGAGCTACGATATTACCCTGCCTATCAACAAGGAAATTCTGGGGAATAGTCTGAATGTTGTAGAGCTGAACGGCGGGTGAAGTGGTACCCAAGAAGTCGCACACGCTAATCCAGGGCAGCTTCTGTTTCTGAACGGTCTCGATCCAAGCGGGCTTGGAGGTGTCCACCGAGATTTGGTAGATCTCGAAGCCCTTGTTTTTGTACTCGTTGTAGATGTTTTTCAACTCGGCGTTGCGGAAGTTTGCCTCCTGATCGCCAAGGCTCCAAAAGTCAATCAGAAATACCTTGCCCAAGTTGGCTGCGAGGCTCTGTTTCTTGCCGTACATATCGGGCAGACTCAGCTCGGGGAATGGTGCGGGGCCGGCTTTAATGGCTGACTCAAACATATTGAGCACCTCCAACTGCTTGTCGTACTGCTCAATAGCCTTGGTGAGGCTCTTGACGTAGGGCGAGTTGGGATAGGTCTTAGCCACCGAGTCGGCTACCAAGCGGTAGTAGACAATGTCGTTGTTGCCATTGAAGAGGGTCTCGTCGCCGGGCAGGCGCTGGTTGAGTGCATAGATTGCTGCCAGCGAGCCGGGGTTGGTCACGATAAACTCAATCTGGCTGCGTTTGATGGCGAAGTACTCTTTGGCGTAGTCGCTGTTGATGCGCTGCTGAATAGCCTTCGAGGTGGTCTCGTTGTAGACGGTAAGCATCGAATCGAGCTTGGCGCTACCGAAACTCATAATGTTGCGAATCTCTTTAACGAGGGCCGACTCGGCCGAGCCGCTCACGGTGTAGCCGTCGATAAGTCCTGGTACAGAGTTGATTACCACCTTCTCGCCAGCCGAGATGATCAGCGGAATGTTGCGCTCCTCGCAACGCAGGGTGTAGAGTGTAGACTCGCCTGCGGGCAGTTCGACCTTGATGTTGAAGCGGCCATTTGCGTTGGTTGCCACCGAGTCGGCCACGATGGAGCCGTCGGCTGCGACGTGTTCGATGTAGATGTTCTTCTCGGGGCAGGCCGAAAATTCGCCACTGATGTTTGCGGTATCTGTCGAGCAGGCGCAGAGTCCCATCATTGCGGCTGCCAGAACAATCATTCTCTCTCTTTTCATCTCTCTATTTAGGGGTTTTATAGTTATTCTGTTTTGTGGTGTGGCCCTTGTCGGAGCCAACAGCAACAAAGGTAATTGTTTCTCTCGAATTACGCTTGTGGTTTACTTCGAAAATCCGGTGTGACGGTTGTTTTTTGTCGTTTTTTGGGCTCTTTTTTGGGTCGTTCCCTTTTTTGTATAGCCTAAATGGTTCGTTTTATAGTCGCTTTTGATCATTGTAATAGCCTCTTCGTCCACCTCGATATTCACCTCGGCCATGTTCTTAATATCCTTAATGATGACGGCATTGTCGGGGTGTTCTTGGTTGTACTCGTAGCTCTTGGTGCGCATATAGCGGGCAAGGTTGTAGACAACCGCATCGATGGTCTCCTGAGTGCGGAGTCGTTCGAGCGAACGAATCACGTTGCGCACATTTCGGCCGTAGTGTTTCTGCACAATTCCACCCTGGGGATACTCCATCCTCACGGGCGGAGGCATAATGGTGGTGGGCGTAGGTACGGGGTAGGGGCAGTCGATATCTAACTGAAAATCAGCCATAATGTGGAGGTGATCCCACAGCTTGCGCTCAAAATCGGGGGTGTCGGCCGACTCGTGTTGAATGTTTGCCATAATGGCGATGAGGGCCTTGGCTCGCAGGTTGCGCTCGTTGCGATCTTCGATTTTCATCAGGTGTGCCACCATATCCTGAATATGTCGTCCATACTCGGGAAGTTGCAGTTTTTGCCTGTCGCTGTTGTAGTTTGTTTTCATTTTTGCTCAACAAAATAGTCTCTGTTTTTGCCCCTCCAAGGAGGCCTCGAATTGTCCTTTGTCGCCCCGAGGGCATAGCCTAAATAGTTCAAAAACACTATTTTAATGGACCAAATAGGACATTTTTAGGAATTCGTAAATCGGAATCGAATTCTTATCTTTGACACAAAGATAACCTAAAATTTCTATTTTTTTGCATCCCCCGGCCATTTTGGCTGAGAATTTGCATACTAACCCAAATTGTGTGTATCACAATCGGAGGTGATACATTGATTATTATTTTATGCTATGACACACATCTTGGTGATTGACCCGCAGCGGAGCGTGCGTAATGTGCTCAAAGAGTTGCTCGAACACGAAGGCTACGCCGTAAGGGTGGCCGACAACAACGGAACGGAAACACAACCACCCACCGATAGCAACTTTCGCCCCGACCTGATTATCTGCGGACTTCGCGAGGGCATTGCCCGTGGGGATGCCGGAGCACCATGGATTGCTCTGTCCGACACGCCGACCATCGACAATGCGGTTGAGATGTTGCGACAAGGGGCTGTGGACTATATTACCAAGCCCGTGAATGTCGCCCGCCTGCTCAACTCGGTGCGTGATGCGCTCGAAGCCCCTGCTATTGAGCCTGCGGCTGTGGTCCGCAGCACTACAAGGAAAAAATCGTGCCACTCTCCGCGGATGATTGGCAACTCGGCCAAAATCGAATGCCTGCGCCGAATGATACGCAAGGTTGCCCCCACGGAGGTGAGGGTGTTGATTGTGGGCGCAAACGGCACGGGCAAAGAACTTGTGGCTCAACAGATTCACCGCCAGAGCAGTCGCTCGGCAGGCCCGTTTGTGGAGGTGAACTGCGCGGCTATCCCCTCGGAACTTATCGAGAGCGAGCTCTTTGGCCACGAGAAGGGCGCCTTTACCTCGGCCATCAAACAACGCAAGGGCAAGTTTGAGCAGGCCATTGGCGGAACACTCTTTCTCGACGAGATTGGCGATATGAGCCTCTCGGCCCAGGCCAAGGTGCTGCGAGCGTTGCAGGAGAATAAGATTTCGCGTGTGGGTAGCGACCGAGATGTCGAGGTCGATGTGCGTATCATTGCGGCCACGAATAAAGACCTGCGCAAGGAGATTAAGGAGGGAAATTTCCGCGAGGATTTGTTCCACCGCTTGGGCGTGGTGGTGCTGTCGGTGCCTCCGATGTCGGAACGCCGCGAGGATGTGCCGCTACTTGTAGAACACTTCTTGGGCGAGATGGTCGATGAACGCACCCACCTTCCGAAGGAGATCGATGCCGATGCAGTCGAACGCCTTACCGAGAGGGAGTGGACGGGCAACATCCGCGAGATTCGCAATGTTGTGGAACGCTTGGTGGTGCTTTCCGACGAGCGCATCACCCTCAGCGACGTAGAGAACTACGCCGAGGGGCTGTGATATTAGGTGTTTACGTATTGAGGGGGCTTTGCCCCCTTCTTTTTTCTGTACCTTTTGGTGGCAAAAGGTACCCAAAAGCCACTGCGATGCATTTCGGCGGGGTGTGGGATGTTGGGGGCTAAAACAAACGCACCACAAAGGGCGGTGCCTACGGCACTTCTTTGTTTCTTCACGCCCCCAATACCCCACACCTCTTTCCGCCTGCAATGCTGTCGCAGGTATTATTTTTAATACCCGAGTAGATGTGGGAGAGCTCTTAGAACTCGGAGTGCCCGTCGGCACCCTGCAATGCGGTCGCAGAAATCTTTTTTTCTTAGGTCTGTTGCCTTTTGTGAAATAATTTGTAGTTTTGTAATGTCGCATTGAGCGATTTACATATTTTTAGTGAAAGTGTTTCGCTAATTCTTGCAAATAAAATTTGGCGATTTTGTGACAACAAGGATAACGGATGCTTACATCACTTGTATTGGTATGCTTCGTCGGCACGTTCTGTGCCTACCCCATACTGTACAGGTGTGGGGTATTGTTTATTTGTTGTCGGGCCACGCCAAATGCCTATTTCCAGATAGACGAACAACTCCACACTTTCTTTTTTATAAACATTTACCTTAGAGGAGTTGTAGGGTTTTGAGTTGCAATATTTTATAAACCAAAACTTATTTGCTATGAAGAAAATTTTATTTTTGGCTGCTATGGTTATTGTTGGTCTAACAGCAGCGTCTGCCCAAGATTTGCTCACGAAACAAAATGGCGAGGATTTACAAGTTATTGTAAAGGAAATTACCACAAATGAAGTGAAATATGTGTTGTTTAGTGAACCAGAAGGTGTGGCTTACACTCTTCCTAAGTCGGAAGTGGTGATGATAAGATATGCTTCGGGGCGCAAAGAGGTGTTCTCCAATACAACCGCAAAAACCGCAAAGAATGCATATATGTATGCTGCTCCATCGAGTAATATCTATTATGGAATGAAATATAAAGAGCTTAAAAATATTTATAGTCCACGAGATTACGACAACAGGGGATTTTCGCGTTATAGTCCTGCGTGGGCTGGTGTTGGCTCTTTCTTTATTCCGGGACTTGGCCAGATGTGCTGTGGTGAGTTTTGGCGTGGATTGGGCCAATTTGGAGTGAATTTTGGATTGGGCTTGGTTTCGCTTACTGCTGAGGATGGGGACTTGGCGGCCGTATTTGCTTTGGGACAATTTGCCTATGGAATTTGGTCTACCATTGATGCTGTGCGTGTTGCAAAGGTTAAAAATATGTACGAAAACGACTTGCGCTCGTTGAGATCGTCGGTTTCGATCGATATGTATCCATCGTTTAATACAATTCCCACCAATAGCGGAATGGGTGTTGCTCCTGGAATGACTTTGTCTTTGACTTTCTAAATCAACCATAAGGCAGTAAAAAATAAGGGTGCCGAGACTTCTCGGCACCCTTATTTTTTATTATGAATTATGGTTTAGCGGTTGTGGAGCCACTCGGCAAGTTTGCGGATGGCTCGGCCACGGTGGCTGATGGCGTTCTTCTCCTCGGCCGAGAGCTCCGCAAAGGTCTGGTCGTATCCCTCGGGGCGGAAAAGGCAGTCGTAGCCAAAGCCTCCCTCGCCAATCTCCTCGGTGGTAATCTCGCCCTCGACAATACCCTCGAAGGTGTACTCCGTGCCGTCCAAAATCAGCGCCACAACGGTGCGGAAGCGAGCCCTACGGTCGCTCTTGCCCTCCATCTCGGCCAAGAGTTTGTCGCGGTTGGCCTTGAAGTCGTGGCCGTCGGTGGCGTAGCGCGCCGAGTGAACACCGGGAGCGCCACCAAGTGCGTCTACCTCCAAGCCCGTGTCGTCGGCAAAGCAGCTCGTGCCACACTTCTGCCACACATAGCGGGCCTTGGCCAGCGCATTGCCCTCGATGGTGGGCTCGTTCTCGGGGATATCCTCCGTGATGCCCGCCTCGCGCAGGGTGGTGAGTTCAAATCCGTCGCCTAATATAGCCCTGACCTCGTCGAGTTTGTGGGCGTTGTTGGTTGCAAAAATCATAGCTCTAAATTCTCTTTTATGGGTTGGTTACACCTCCTTGGCCAAGGCTGCAAGGGTGGTGTCGGTTGCAATTTTGTCCAGAATGGTCTTTACGAGTTGCTCCATACGGCTGCCCTCCGAGTAGTCGGCAGGCGAAATCATCGACACACGATTCTGGTGGAGCAGCTGTTTGGTCTTCTCGTATCCGTGTTCCGACTCGGGATTGTAGACACCAATCGAGTGACCGCGGCGGTCGCATACAAGGCGCATACAGGGGATGTCGGTCGTTCCGTCGCCCACATAGATCATATGCTCAAAGGGCACGGGGCGCTCCGAGTCGGGCACAAAGGCATTGACCAGGTGGGAGTCGCTCACGCTATCCACGCCCTTGTTGATTTTGTAGATAAATTGGGTCTTGTTGGTGTAGTTGATAGCCACCGCAGGCCAATAGGCGTCGCCATTCTCGTTGTAGAGAAATTCGCAGGCATAAATCTTCTTGAACTCGCCCGCAATGGGGGTGCCCTCGATGATCTCTTTTAGGCCCGAGGAGTTGATGTAGTGCAGAATTTCGATACCGCGCTCGGCTCCGTAGCGGTTGATGCGCTCGAACCAGCTCTCCACACCTTTGTAGAGTTGTATGTTGCGGCCGGTGGCCCTAAAATCTTCGCGTTTTATGGGGGTGTTGGTCTTGCTGGCGTGTTCGAGCATTTTGAGCATATAGCTCAGAATGGGGTCGGCGTCGAAGTCCTCGGCCAGCACGTTGCTCTCGTGCCAGAACTCCTCGTTACTCTTGCCCACGGCTGCAATGAAGCCATACTCCTGCATATTGCCGGGCGAAAGGGTGCCATCAAAATCGTAGATTAGCGCTGCTTTTACCTTCTTCTCCATAGTCGAAATAATTATTCTTAGGTCAAAGGTACGATATTTGCCCGAAAATTCATAAATTTGTAACCAAACCAATCTGAAAATTATGGATTTTTTTGAATTAGTATCCCAGCGTCGCTCACTTCGCAAGTTTGCCGACCGCCCCGTAGAGAGTCATATCATCGAGAAAATTTTGGAGGCAGCACTCACAGCTCCCTCGTCGCGCAGCAGCCGTAGCACCCGCTTTTTGGTTGTCGAGAACCGCGATATCATCCGCCACATGTCGTTTATGCGCGACTACGGCTCGGCTTTTATGGCCGAGGCCCCCGTGGCCATTGTGGTTATGGGCGACCGTAATGCCACCGACCTCTGGTTGGACAACTGCGCCATCTCGGCCACCTATGTTCAGTTGGCTGCCGAGGCTGCGGGCTTGGGTAGTTGCTGGGTCCACGTCGAGGGCCGTGAGCATATGAAAGGCCACCCCGAGATGGGTAGTGCCGACAGCTACCTGCGCACCTTCCTGCCCATCCCCGAGGAGTGTGGTATCGAGTGCGTAATTGCTATGGGTTATTCGCCCTACGAGGCTCCCCGCCCACGTTCCGAGCAGGACAATAGCGGCAAGGTGAGCTGGCTGAAATAGTCCCTTGGGGCTGTGAAGAATAAAAAAGGTACGTTTGGACTTGCTCCAAACGTACCTTTTGTGTTGAATGTTAGCGCCTAACGGTTGAAATTGACCTCCAAACAGATTGCATAATTTCTTGGAGGCATTGGTCGCGAGAGGATGCTCTGATACTCGGTATTAAGTAGGTTGTTCACCTCAAAACGTACCTTAAAATTTAGCTCGCTGAGTGTCAAACTGCGCTCCAAGGAGAGGTTGTGCAAGTGGTAGGCCTCGACGTAACTGCCGCGCAGATGACTGCCCGAATAGTTGGTCTGACGACGGTCGGTAAAGTGCCATTGGTGGACCAAACTCCACTTGCGCCACGTCACCTTTGCGGTTGCCGCAAGCGAGTGTCGAGGGATGTAGGGGAGTTGGTTGCCGTAGTGGGGACTGTTGGGGGTCGCGTCGGTCGATTCGGTCATTGTCCAGAGGATGCTCTCGGAGATTCGCCACCCATCGGCCAACCTCACCTCGCCACTAATGCGGGCCTCCACACCCTGACTTACCACCGATGCGAGGTTTTCGGGGGTCCAAAAACCCTTGACTGTCGGATTCCAGAGGATCCAGTTGCTTACGGCCGAGTAGAATCCCGTGACCTTGCCGTTGAGGCTAAACACCTCATTATCAACCCCTGCTTCCAAACCCAAGTCGAAAGTTGTGCCCTCCTCGGGCAACAGGTCGGGGTTTCCGCCCGGAACGTAGTAGAGGTCGTTTAGGGTGGGGTGGTGGTAGTTGCGAGCCACCGAGCCGCTCAACCTCAGCCCCGCTTCGGGTAGCAGAGTTACGTCTACAAAGAATGCAGGAATGAGCGGAGAGGCCACACCATCGCGCCACTCCTCGCGGAGATTTGTCGCCACGCCCAACCACTCCGTGGGTTTCCAACGGGCCGACACGAATGTCGATAGCTCGTTGCGGGTGGCTCTGTATCCCGTGGGTACGAGTGGGGCTACATCGTGACTATCAACCATATAGCGGTTGGCTCCAATGTTTGCGGCCAACATCAGGTCGTTGCCAATGCTCCACTCGGCGTTGGATGTTGCAAAGATGTGCTGGGTGAGGCTTGTGGCATCGACGCCCCTTTGGGTCATACCGCCGCCCTTGGAGAATTGGTAGACATAGTTCATTCCGCTCTGGTTGTAGCCCACTCGACTTCGGAGCCTTAGACCTCCGTAGTGGTTGCTCCACTCGCCAATGGCGCGCAGCGATCGCTCGTCCTGCCACGCTTTGGTCAGCTCGTCGTCCCTAAAATCGACGCTCAACTTGGGTACTCCTCGGTGCGAGTCGGTATACCACACCTTCATCGACCAAAGTCCCGCCCGCGGGCTCTGCCACGAGAGCTCTTCGAGCAGGTGGAAGTCGTTGTAGTCGCAACTCTTGTTCTGTTCGAGCGGGTGGCCCACCTTGTCGCGATTTATGTAGGGGAAGTCGTTGTCCGACGACGAGAAGAGCACACGGGTGGTGCTGCTCAACCCATTTCGACCCACCGACAAACGCAGATACTCATCGTGGGTGGCGTAGCTTGCAAGGTTCTGAATATATTGCACTTGCAATCCCTCCTTGGGCTTGCTGTTGGTCGAAAGTACCACGGCACCGCCCAGACCTCCGCCCGTAACGCCCACCGAGGTTGCCCCCAAAAAGACCTCGCCGCCATCGACAAAGTAAGAGGGGATCATCGACAAGTCGACCATTCCGAGCATAGGGCTGTCGAGCGAGATTCCGTTCCAGCTGACCGCTGTGTGCGAAGGTGCTGTGCCACGCACCGAGGCAGTGGCAAGGGATGCTCGTCCCGAGGATTTTACAAAGACGGGGCTGTTTTGCGAGAGGATGTCGGCCATCGAGGTGGCGATGTTGCTGTTGAGCACCTCGCCGCTGAGCAGACTCTTTTGGGTGCCGATGTCGCGTAGCGAGCGGAAGCCGCGGACCTCCACTCGCTCGACACTTACGATCCTCAGAGTGTCGCTCTGGGCAGCACTCGAAAACGTGCAAAATAAACTAACAACTAAGTATGTGAACAACAATCGTTTCACTACTCTAACGTACCTTAAAAGTTACCACAAAAATTGCCTACTTAAACTCGAACTTCGAGGGACACACGCCAACCTCAAATTCGTCCAGCTTTTCGCCCCCTGCCGAGTAGCGCAACACCGCTCCGTTCGACATATAATCCTTGGCGTCGGCAATGTAGATGTCGCCATCGTAGGGGTCGATGCCGAGGCCGTAGTAGCTCCAACCGCTCAGCTCGATAAGAGGGTCAGCGGGGAAGGTGTCCGAGGTCACGTCGAACGCCCATACCGAGCCGTTGATGAAGTAGAGAGTGTCGGCCGAGCCGTTGGTGGCCAGGTGGGATGCAAAGTAGCTGCCCTGGGCAAACTCGTGTACCTTCTGTGCCGTGAGCGTCTCCGTATTCAGTTTCCAAAGCGATGGGGCCTCCATTGTAACTCCCTCAGGCAGAGAGCTCCACTCGTTGCCACCGTCGCACACAATCCAGAGAGTGTTGTTTTTGTCGAGGGCGATGGAGTAGGGCTGAACACCCACCTGAATGGTTGCAATCTGCTTGTCGGTGGTGGTGTCGATGACCGCAATCTTGTGGCCGTTGCTCCACGCTGCCACAAAGAGTTTGTCGCCCACAACCGCCATCTGTTCGCCGTCGGCCACACCACTCAGCTCCACCTCGCCCGTAACCTCCATAGTTGCGGGGTTGAAAACAATAATCTTGTTGGTGTACATCTGCGAAATGTAACCCTTTGTGCCACTGTTGTCTATGGCGATAAAGCGGGGCGATACGAGGTTGTCGATCACTCCCTCTACCTCGGCTGTGGTGGCCGAAAGTCCGTAGACCACGCCCGAGTTGTTTACCACAACATAGAGCGTACTATTAAATAGGTGTAACGATTGGCCCACATCGCCCAACATTGCGTCGTTGGCCTGACCGAAGATGTCGGCCTCGACACTCTTGGTGTCATCTTTGTAGAACCAGAGCGAGGCGGTGCCGCTGCCATAGATGCCCTCGCAGAGAACAAACACACCCTCGTCGCACAGAACGGGCTGTTCGTCGGGCTCGTTGTTTTTGGGGTTACAACCAATAAAACCGATGGTGCACAAAGCACACAGAATACTAAATAACTTTTTCATTTTTTGTAGTTAATTTAGTTAAACATAAAACAAGTACTCCCGCTTGCGGTTTTTGCTGCGAGCGGCTCTTGTTTGTTTGTGCTTTTGAGTTTGTGCTTGGTGTGTGATGAAGTGCCACACCCTGAATAGACAACACTAAAAACCCTCCCATTCGCCGCAGGAGCAATCCCAATGTCGATGTGGCAGGTCTTCTGACTCGCCTCACTTCCGAACGGCCTTCCCAACGCTGTGCACCGCGTCAGTGGCCAAAAGAGATGTGTTCGGAAGCCTTTTAGATGCAGGTATTTGCATCGAGGCTTACAGCAGCGGGAACTGTTGCCGACTTTCACGGCATTCCCTGTTAGTCCCTTGATAGGGAACCGCATCGGCACAAAGGTACGCAAAAAATTGATTGAATGTTCGTGGGTTTGAAAATTTATTTTACCTTTGCGTCACAGATTGGCGGAGATGGCGTAATTGGTAGCCGCGTCAGACTTAGGATCTGGTGTCGAAAGACGTGTGGGTTCGAGTCCCACTCCCCGCACAGAAAAAGCCGAGCATTGCCGCTCGGCTTTTTCTGTGCGGGGAGAAGCGTTCGACCACCCCTCCCAACCTCCCCTTTCGTAGGGGAGGAGTTTTTGTTGTGTGGGGTTTAGACGATTGTTGTGGTTGTGGGTTTTGTGTGCGGGGCGTGAAGGTGTTACCCACCCCCTAAATCCCGGCTCGGCGAGGAGGCCGAGCACAATTACGACCACCCCTCCGCCCTACGGGCACTTCCCCTTTCGTAGGGGAGTATATGTCGCTTCGCTCCGTTTTCGTGCGGGGAGTGAACTCTTTGGGTTATTTGCCACTTTTTGGGGTGTATTCGTATACCAAAAAGAGGTGCTTGCCACTCTTGTCCTTAAGATAGAGGGTTACAGGGTCACCAAAAAGCAATAACTCTTCTTTAAGACTTAATGCATCTGCTTTGGCCTCAGCAACTTCGTAATGGTAATAAGAGCCATTGTGTAGTAGTTTCCACATTATTGTATTGTGGGAATAAAGCCAAACGCCTTCCAATGTGATAATTTGGGGTTTGTCTGGGTTTGATGTGTTTTTGATACTCATCGTGTGATCTTTCCTTATGGAAAGTTCCCTCGCGTGGAATAAATCAGCCCTTTCTTTTGTTTTGGTCAAAACCCCATCGACGTATGTTTCCTCTGTGATCTTGGAGAGGGTCCATTCGTTGAAGAATAGCGACTCGTTGAATTGGTTTGTCTTCGACATATCAATCCAAGGCTCCATAGCTTTGAACTCTTCGCCAAGTTCAGGATCAGGGGTGGGACGCAATGTGGGGTCAAAAAGTTCGTCGCAGCCGACAGCCAATAAGGCAATTGCAAAGAGATAAAATAACCGTTTCATAGCGTTAGTATTTTGGTGGTGAAACATAAGGCGCACTCGGTCTGCTACAAAGTTACAAAAAAATCTTGAAGCATAGACACATAGCATTTCAAAATTTGGTGAGATTTTGCCGGGTGGATGCTCTGAAAGGGGGCCTTGGGGTCGCTCGTGGCGAATCTCTTCTTAGCAGGACACAAAACAAAAACGACAGCTAAGTTGCTGTCGTTCATTGTTTTGGAGCGGAAAACGAGACTCGAACTCGCGACCCCAACCTTGGCAAGGTTGTGCTCTACCAACTGAGCTATTTCCGCATTATGTTAAAATTGCTCCACGGGGCTAAACCCGTTTTGCGGGTGCAAATATAGGAGGTTTTTTATTCCCCGCAAAATTTTTGACACTTTTTTTGATTTTTTTATTTCTCCGCCCCCGACAATCAACCCCAACTCACCCCGCAACGGAGCCAAAAGCAGCCGCAACTCCGCCCGTAACCCCAGCCGTAATGCCCCAAAGCGGGACTCGAAACTCGTGGTCGCTGGTGCGCCCACGAGTGGGTTATATTTACAATCCACCCAAACCCTCCTTTGAAAAGGAGGGCTTCAAAGGCCGCGGGTTCGGTATTTGTAAAATCAAAAGAGCAAGCCCAGAGGATAAACCTCTTGACTTGCTCTTTGAGCCAAAAGCGGGACTCGAACCCGCGACCTTTTCATTACGAGGGAAATGCTCTACCACCTGAGCTATTTTGGCAACCAAGGCCGAAACCAACTCGACCTTTCCGACGGCAAAGTTAAACATTATTCCACATTTTGTTCCATTTGCCGCCGTTATTTTTTATCTTTGTGGATGATTTACAAACCGCAAGCTAACCCACTATGATTACTTTTCTTGTTTGTTTGGCTCTGTTGGTGGCGGCATACTTTCTCTATGGCCGCTATCTCGACCGCGTGGCCGGCATTCGTAACACCACCGATGTGCCCTCCAAAACCCACTTCGACGGTGTGGACTACATCCCGATGCCCCGTTGGAAAACCTTCCTCATTCAGTTGCTCAACATTGCCGGTCTGGGCCCCATCTTCGGAGCCTTGCTCGGAGCCGCCTACGGCCCTGTGGCCTTTGTGTGGATAACCCTCGGCGGAATCTTCTTTGGCGCTATGCACGACTACCTCGGAGGTGTGGTGTCGTTGCGCAACGGAGGACTCTCGCTGCCCGAAATCGTGGGCAAATACCTGGGGCGCGGCACCAAGACCTTTATGCGTTGGTGGTCGGTGTTGTTGATGATTCTTGTGGGTGCGGTATTTATGTCCCAGCCCGCCGAGCTCATTGCCGAGCGCATACCCTCCGAAGCCCTCGACGCGGTGGCCTTCATCTCGCCCGCGGGACACTCGTTCAGCTGGTTGCTGCTCATCATTCTGGCTGCCATTTTGGTCTACTATGTGGTGGCTACGCTGTTGCCTATCGACAAGATTATCGGTAAGATATACCCCATTTTCGGCTTTTTGCTGATATTTATGGCCCTCGGAATTTTGTGGGCGCTGTTTACCGAGTATGGCAGCCAGATACCCGAATTTGAGGGGTTTGTGAACATGAAGGCCGGAGCCGAGAAATTTCCGCTTGTGCCGATGTTGTTCACCACCATTGCTTGTGGAGCAATATCGGGTTTCCACGCCACCCAGTCGCCACTGATGGCCCGCTGTATGCGCAACGAGAACGAGAGCCGCGTGGTCTTCTACGGAGCGATGATTGCCGAAAGCGTCATTGCCCTCATTTGGGCCGCGATAGGTATGTCGTTCTGGGGCGGAGTTGAGGGGCTCAACGGGGCTATTGCCGAGTATGGCGGTCAGGCCTCGGTGTTGGTCGATAAGATTGCCACGGCAACGCTGGGCGACCTGTTGGCCTACTTTGTGATCTTTGGCGTGGTGGCTTGTGCCATCACTTCGGGCGACACAGCCTTCCGTAGTGCAAGGCTCATTGTGGCCGATATGGTGGGCATCGAGCAGAAGAGGCTCTCGAAACGTATGCTCATCTGCCTTCCCGTCTTTGCGCTGGGCTTGGCCATAATCTTGCTGCTCCCCTTTGGCACCATTTGGAGCTACTTTGCGTGGATGAATCAAGCCCTTGCGGTCTTTACCCTCTGGACCATCACAGTGTGGCTCCACGAGAGGAAGAAACCCATCTGGATTTCGCTCATTCCCGCGCTTGTTATGACCTATGTGTGTGCAAGTTACATCTTCGTATCGCCCCTGATGTTCGGTATGGCCAACCGCGTGGCGGCCTACCTGCTTGGCGGAGCACTCACGCTACTGATTTCGGTATTTATGATGACAAAAGTTTTCAACTATGGCAAAAAATCTGCTTAACCCCACTGCCCACCAGACCTTTCGTATCGACTACGTCGAGCAGAAGAAGGGCAACGATATCAACTTTGCCGACAGCCTGACCCTCTCGCGTCAGGCCGAGGCCAAGGGCCGCTATGAGGAGGCTTGCGAGGTGCGCTTTGCGGCTGTGCAACAACTTGTGGCGCTGCTGCCCGACGACGAGCCCATCGAGCTCGATTGGGAGGACAGCTACACCTGTCAGGCTATGGAACTGCTCTACCTTTCGGCCGTCGATTTTTTCCTTGTGGGCGATTGGGAGATGGCTGCGGCCCAGCTCGAAACGTTGCTCGATGTCGATAGTGAGGACCACTTGGAGGCGTCGCGACTGCTGGCCTACACTTATGTGGCAATGGAGGAGTACGACTCGTTCGACGAGGTGATCAACGATATTAGCGACAAGACCCCCGATAGGGCAATCCTGCTGTTATGGAGCGAGTTTAGGCGCCACGGAACACTCCCTGCGGGAGAACTTCAACGCCTGCGTCGCAACTTTGCGCCCTACTTGAAGGAGTTCACGGCCGAGAGCCACAACGTGAACGATTGGTACTTGGGTCAGATCAACTCCGAAAGGCCCTCGAAGGAGGCGTTGGCGCGTGAGTTGTGGTTGCAGACCGAGCACCTCTGGGCCCAGAACGAAGAATTCATCGAGGCGCTGCGTAAGGCGTAGGGGCCGACAGAACAACGCATAAAAAAAGAGCCACCTTTGCAACAAAGGCGGCTCTTTTTGTGTGTAGTCCGTAGTGACTATTTGTTGAACGAGTTGCAGACCTCCTGATTGAGGGTCCTCACTCGGTCGGCATCCAATTTTACAACCTCGCGGTCATAGGTGAGCATACCGTTGAGCTCCATCTCGATGTCGGTAATCTGGGTGTACACCGCAGCGGTAAAGCCCTTGGCAATCAAATCTTTAAGAATGTTGATGTACTCCTCATAGATGTCGGTTGCGCTCTCTTTGCCATCGGCCTTCGATGGGATGTTCAGGCGGTCGTTGGTGTGCCAACGGTGGTCCTCGATGATGTAGCCGATACCGCCATACTCGCCCAACACGTTTGCCCTCTTGTAGTCGAACAGATACATCTGTGGCTCGGGATAGTTGTGCAGGTCGAGCAGGTCGCCACCCTCGGGGAAGTGGTTGCCGCCACTCGACTGATCAACCAATCGCGAGGGGTCGTAGGCCTTGGTCCAAGCGGCAATCTCTTTGGTCTTGAACTGACCCCAGCCCTCGTTGAAGGTCACCCAGGTACAGATCGAGGGGTAGGAGTAGAGGCAGTCGATAATCTCTTTCCACTCGCGGCGGAAGTTGGCCTCGCTCTCGGCCGAACGCTCAAACTCGTCGCCCTTGTAGTACTCGCGCCAGATGAAATCCTTGGTGCCGTCGCCCGAAGGCATATCCTGCCATACAATTACGCCAAGGCGGTCGCAGTGGGTGTACCAACGTGCGGGCTCGACTTTGATGTGCTTGCGAATCATATTGAAACCCAGCTCTTTGGTCTTGATGATGTCGTAGGCCAGAGCCTCGTCGCAGGGGGCGGTGTAGAGACCATCGGGCCAGTAGCCCTGGTCGAGGGTGCCGAACTGGAAGTAATCTTTGTTGTTGAGTTGGATGCGGATGATGTGGTCGTCGCCCATCTTGGTCGAGATTTTACGCATTGCAGCGTAGCTCTTAACCTGGTCTACCACCTTGCCGCCCTTCGAGAGTGTCACCTCCATATCGTAGAGGTGGGGATTCTCAGGCGACCAGAGTTTTGCATCGGGAATGTTGAGGGTGAGCTCTGCCTCGCCCAAACCTTTGGCCGAAGCCACAAGGGTTGCACCGTCGTAGAGCCTTGCCTCCACCACGCAGTCGTCGGTAGCCTCCAACTCGGCCTTCACGCGCAACTCGCCACGGTCGATGTCGGGAGTGTTCTTTACGGCCACGATGTGGTCGTTAGCCACGGGCTCCATCCACACGGTTTGCCAGATGCCGCTGACGGTGGTGTACCACAAGAGCCAGGGGCGCTCGGACTGCTTACCGCGGGGCTGCCAACCTTCGCTGCTGGGGTCCTCGACCTTCACGGTAAGGGTATTGTTGCCCTTGCGTACCAGCGCGGGGGTTATGTCGAACGAGAAGGGGGTGTAGCCGCCCTTGTGTGTACCCACTTTGATATCGTTTATCCACACCTCGGCTTTCCAATCCACGGCGCCGAAGTTGAGCATTACCTTTTTGCCCTTCCACGAGGCGGGTACCACGAAGGTACGCTCATACCAGAGTGCGTTTTTGGGGCCGAGGGGTTTCATCACGCCCGAAAGGCTCGACTCCACCGCAAAGGGGACCAAAATCTGGCCGTCGAACTCGGCGGGTTTAGGCTCGCCCTGAGGCCTGATGGCGTAGCTCCACAAGCCGTTGAGGTTGTCCCACTCGGAGCGCTCCATAATGGGGCGTGGATACTCGGGCCACACATTTTCGGGGTCGATGTTTTCGCCCCAGTCGGTTTTAAGGTTGTCGCCTGCGGGGGCCCACTGGGCCGATGCAGAAGTGAGAGCCAACAGAGTGGCTGCTGCTACCAACAAAAGTCGCTTCATAATGGTTTATAGGGTTTTTGAGTGTTGTCGCTCGGTTGTTTATCGACCCTTTACGATGTCGCCAATCTCCTCCATAATGCCCCTTGCAAGACGCTCGGCCGAGTCCTCGTCGCGGCTCTCGGAGTAGATACGGATGATGGGCTCGGTGTTGCTCTTGCGCAGGTGTACCCACTCGGTGGGGAAGTCGATTTTAACACCGTCGATGTCGGTAACATCGTAGTCGGTGTAGCGGTTGAGCATTGCATAGAGCACCTTGTCTACGTCGATATCGGGGGTGAGCTGAATCTTGTTCTTCGAGATGTGGAATTGGGGGTAGGTTGCTTTCAACTCGCTAACCTTGCAACCCTTGTGGGCCAACAGCGAGAGGAAGAGAGCTACGCCAACCAGAGCGTCGCGACCGTAGTGCAACTCGGGGTAGATAACGCCGCCGTTACCCTCGCCACCGATCACTGCGCCTACCTCTTTCATCTTGGCCACCACGTTTACCTCGCCCACAGCCGAAGCCGAGTATTTGCCTCCGTAGCTCTCGGTTACCTCGCGCAGAGCACGGGTCGAAGAGAGGTTTGACACGGTGTTGCCACCGCCATTGCGGCTGAGAATGTAGTCGGCACAAGCCACCAGAGTGTACTCCTCGCCAAACATCTCGCCGTCTTCGCACACGAGTGCCAAGCGGTCTACGTCGGGGTCTACAACCACACCCAGGTCGGCCTTCTCGCGCCTTACGACCTCGCAAATCTCGGTCAGGTTGGCGGGGATAGGCTCGGGGTTGTGTGCAAAGTTACCTGTGGGCTCGCAGTTGATCTTGGTAACCTCGGCACCCATCTGCTCCAACAGAGCGGGGATGACGGTACCGCCCACCGAGTTTACGGCATCTACAACCACTTTGAACCTCTTGGCCTTCACGGCATCGAGGTCTACGGCAGGCAGAGCCAATACGCTGTCGATGTGGGCCTGGTCGAACGATGTGCGCTCCACAACGTGGCCTATGTGGTCAATCTCGGGATAGTTCCAATCGGTGTCGTCGGCATAGGCGAGCACCTTTTTGCCCTCCTCGTCGTTGAGGAATTCGCCCAAGGGGCCGAGCAGTTTGAGTGCGTTCCACTGCTTGGGGTTGTGGCTTGCGGTGATGATGATACCACCGTCGGCCTGCTTGGCGGTCACTGCCAACTCGGTGCCGGGGGTGGTGCAGAGCCCGAGGGCCACAACATCCACGCCGCAACCCAGCAGGGTGCCGATAACAACATCCTCGACCATCTCGCCCGACAGACGAGCGTCGCGACCTACCACAACTTTGAGTTTTTTGTCGGGGGTCTGCTCGCCGAGGAAGCGAACGTATGCTGTAACGAATTTGACAATGTCCAGAGGGGTAAGATTGTCGCCAATAGCACCGCCAATGGTACCGCGAATTCCGGAGATAGATTTGATGAGTGTCATACGGATTACATATTATTATTTGTACTTTCGGGCAAATATACTATTTTTTTTGTACATTTGCTTACCGAAACACAAACCAATCGTAATAATATGAAGCACAGATTTACACTTTTGACCCTTCTGGCCCTCGTCTTGACGTTTGTAGGATGTGGTGGCCAGACCAAAAACAAAGCCCAGGATGGCGAAAATTATGTGGTAATCCTCTCGATGGATGCTTTCCGCCACGACTTGGCCGATTTCTACGACACCCCCACACTCGACTCGATTGCAAAGGTGGGCGTATTTTCCGAGATTATGCCTTGCTTCCCCAGCAACACCTTCCCCAACCACTATGCCATGGCCACAGGTCTTCACCCCGACCACCACGGCATCGTTAACAACAGCTTCTACGCCAAGGATTTGGGTAAGCGTTACTCTATTGGCGACGCCGAGGCCCGCGTGAATGCCGACTTCTACAAGGGCGAGCCCATCTGGAACACCGTAGAGCGTCAGGGCCAGGTGGCTCACGTCTACACTTGGGTGGGCGTCGAGGCCCCCATCAACGATAACTTCCCCACCGAGTATGTTCTCTACGACGTGAACCGTTCGCGTAGGGAGTTGGCCGACTTGGTGCTGGGCGCACTCTGCAACCCCAATGTGGAGGAGATTCCCAACCTCACCATGTGGTACTTCGACGAGCCCGACGCTGTGGAGCACCGTTATAGCCCCACCAGCGACGAGACCAAAGCCGTTGTGGAGGATATCGACAACACCTTGGCCTACTTTATGCGCGAGGTGCGCCGCTCGCCTGTCTACGATAAAATCAACTTCATCTTTACGGCCGACCACGGTATGACCGAGCTCGATCCCGAGAAGTTTGTGAACCTCTACCAGTGGATCCCCGACAAAATTAAAGATTGCTACAATTCGAGCCCCGTAACCCTCGAACCCAAAGAGGGGCTGCTCGACGAGGTTTACACCACTCTGAAAGCTCACGAGGCCGAGGGACACTACCGCGTGTGGAAACGCGAGGAGGTGCCCGCCGAGTACCACTATGGAACCTTCGAGAGCCGCATCTACCCCATCGTGCTGCTGCCCGAGACCGGCTGGAAGGTGGTTTATAACGAAGATCCCGAGAGGGGCCGCCCCAAACCAAAGGCTTCGAGCCACGGCTACGACCCCTTCCACCCCGATATGCACATGGCCTTCTACGCCTTTGGCCCTGCATTCAAGAAGAACTACAAACACGACAAGGTGTTCTACAATCTTAACGACCACCTGATTATCACCAAGATTCTCGGCATCGAGCCCGCTCAGCCCAACGACTGCAACTGGGACGATGTGAAGGGAATGTTTAGGTAGTCAGCCCGCTTTGCACAAATGTCTGTACCACAATTCGATATAAGCCTCATCATCGCCTGCTACAATGGTAGCGGGCGAATTGGGGCTACGCTCCATTCGCTTCTGGGCCAAACACTTGCGGCCGAGAAGTGGGAGGCTGTTGTGGTCGACAACAACTCTTCGGACAACACCGCCGAGGTGGTCGAGGGCTTTATTGCCGCCCACCCCGAGGTGAATGTGCGCCTTGTGAGCGAGAGCCGTCAGGGGCTTTCGCACGCGCGCAACTGCGGTATCGACAACTCCTCGGGAGCCATTGTGGCAATCATCGACGACGACGAACTTGCCGCCCCGACACTGCTGGCCGACTATGTGGCCTTTTTTGAGAGCCACCCGCAGGTGGCAGCGGCAGGAGGGCGAATTGTGGCCAACTATCCTACGGGTAAGCCGACCTGGATGACACGCTTTACCGAGCGGCCCATTGCCGGTATTCTCGACCTCGGAGAGGAGCCCATTCCATTTCCCGCAGGCAAGTATTTTGGCGGTGGAAATATGGCCCTAAGGCGCACAGTCATAGAACGATACGGCAAATTTAATCCCGAGCTTGGGCGTCGAGGAACAACCCTGCTCGGTGGCGAGGAGAAGGAGCTCTATGGCCGACTTATAGCAGGCGGAGAGCAGGTCTACTACCTCCCCACGGCCTATATCGAACATATCATCCCTGCGGCCAAACTGACGAGGGAGTACTTCGAGGCTGTCTGCCACCGCATTGGTCAGAGCGAACGAATCCGCACCTTCGAATTGGGCCGCAAGGCATACAGCCGCCGATGGCTCGACGAGGTGATTAAGTGGTGTGCAACCTTGGTGTTGTGCCTGCTTCACACCCTTTCGCTCCGCCCCTCAAAGGCTCGCTATCTATGGATTATGAGGCGTCAGATATCCAAGGGACTAGCCGGAAAATAACAACCATAAAAAACCTACGCAAAACATCATAAAACTATGAGTGTCAATTTGATTCGTGATGGAAAAGTGAGGGTGCAACTCTCTCCCGCAACTGCCGACCTGGTGGAGCGTTATGCCGAGCGCAGCGCGGAGGGCGTTATCACCAAGTATCAAATTATCAACGAGGAGATAATTGCTGCGCTCCACACGGCCATTGGTAAGTTCAAGGGCGAGATGGTTTTGGGCGAGAGGGCGAGCCACCATTGGCAGGCCCAGAGCCCCTGCGTGGGTTGTGCCGAGGCCAAGAAGTGTACCATCACCTGCCGACAGAAATACAACTTCGAGAAGGAGGTTTTCGGAGGGCTGCTTTGTGGCACCAAGCCCGCAATCTACATCTACGACACCGCTGATGCACCTGAAGTGATGACCGCAGAGGAGTATAACGAGTGGCGCGAAAAGGAGCTTGACGATAGGGATAAAACAGAGGTCTTTTTTAAGGTACGTTTAGCGGAGGGCGAAGTGCTCGAAGTGGAGCGTAGTGTGGGTCAGCCCAAGGGCGCTGTTTGGCACACAAAATTCCACCCTTTGGTGATCGATCACCGCGAGATCAGCCTGCGTCCTTGGAGTATGGCGCTATATCGCACATTCCTCAATCGCCCCGAGGGCATTACTCTTAGCTCTCTCTATGGCGAGAATAGACGAGATTTGCTAAGACACTATGAAAGAGCATCTTGCTCGCCTACAAAGACTGCTAAACTGAAAGAGTTGCTGCGTAGTGGTGAGGGTGTTCAGCACCTGATAAACAACAAGCTCTCGGAACTTAACAACGAGCTTCGTGCTCAGGGTGTCAGCGAGATTTTTATGGTACATTCCGACCAATATAAGGCCAACAACAAGCCCTACGGAATCCGCTACCTGCGCGAGCAACAAAAATAATCGTAAAACAAGGTACGTTTATACAACAAAGGCACGCTTTTTCGTAAGCGTGCCTTTGTTGTATTGTGTCGGTCGCTCCTATCGGCGACCCTTGGGACCTCGGTTGCGGATTTTGACACCCTCGTAGAATTTAGTGGCTTTCTTTGCGGGATCCTCGTAGAACTTCGTGGCCTTCTTTGCAGGCTCTTCGTTGAGGGTGGCTTTGAGCGGCCACAACTCGCCCTTCTTGTCATACGAGCCAACCAACTCAAAGTCTAGCTGTTTGAGCCTCAGGTCGGCATTCTTAACCTTAATAAGCACCCTGTCGCCGAGGGTGAATTTGCGACCACTGCGCGAGCCCACTACTGCATACTCCTCCTCGTCGAAGGCGTAGAACTCGTCCGACATATCGCGCAAAGGCACCATTCCCTCGATGTGGGTATCCTCCAATTCGACATACACGCCCCACTCGGTCACGCCGCTGATAGAGCCCGTAAACTCTTGGTCCACACGCTCTTTCATAAACTCAACCATCTTGTATTTGATAGATGCGCGCTCGGCCTCGGAAGCCCTCACCTCCATATCGCTCGAATGTTCGCACAACTCGTTTACGGTGTCGTTATCGACCGAGTTGCCTCCGTCGAGATAGTGTGCCAGCAGTCGGTGCACCATCATATCGGGGTAGCGACGGATGGGCGAAGTGAAGTGGGAGTAGTAGGGGAATGCCAAGCCGTAGTGACCTATATTTTCGGTACTGTAATAGGCCTTTTGCATTGTGCGAACGGCCAAAATCGATACCAAATTCTCCTCGCTGCGACCCTTGATCTGACCCATCAGGTCGTTCATCTGTCGGGCCACGGCCTTGCCCTTGCGGGCGTCGAAGTAGTAGCCAAAGCGGAGGATGAAGTTGGCAAAGCGGTCGAGCTTGTCGGCATCGGGCTTGTCGTGAACACGGTAGACAAAGGTTTTGGCCTTGCCGTCGCGTCCCTTTTTCTGTCCCACAAACGCGGCCACGGTGCGGTTGGCCAGCAACATAAACTCCTCGATAAGTTGGTTGGCCTCCTTCTGTATCTTGAAGTACACGCCCAGGGGTTTGCCCTCGTTGTCGAGCAGGAATTTGGGCTCCTCGCGCTCGAAACGGATAGAGCCTTCGGCAAAACGCTCGGCCCTCATCTTCTGGGCCAACTCGTTGAGTTTCAGAATCTCGGCCTTGAAGTCACCCTCGCCACCCTCGATAATCTGCTGAGCCTCTTCGTAGGTAAAGCGGCGGTCGGAGCGGATGACCGTGCGACCAAGCCATTGGCGGGTGATGTGGCACTCGTCGTCCATCTCGAAGACGGCCGAGAAGCACAACTTCTCCTCGTTGGGCCTGAGCGAGCAGAGCTCGTTCGAGAGCCTCTCGGGCAACATTGGTATTGTGCGGTCTACCAGGTAGACACTCGTGGCCCTCTCGCGGGCCTCTTGCTCCACAATCGAGCCCTCGGTAACGTAGTGGGTTACGTCGGCAATGTGCACACCCACCTCGTAGCGGCCCTCGCCCAGCACTCGGAACGAAATTGCATCGTCGAAGTCCTTGGCGTCGGCGGGGTCGATGGTGAAGGTAACCACATCGCGGAAGTCGCGACGGGCGGCATACTCCTTTGCCGAAATTTTGTCGGAAATCTTGTTGGCAGCCTCGCTAACCTCGCTGGGGAAGTTGTAGGGGAGGTTGTATTCGGCCAAGATGGCGTGCATCTCGGCGGTATTGTCGCCCGCAGTTCCGAGAATATCGACCACTCGGCCCTCGGGGCACTTGGCCTCGGGCTCCCAGCCGATGATGCGAACGACCACCTTGTCGTTATCTTTCAGTTTGTCGACGCCCTTAGAGAGGAAGATGTCCACGGGTATATTTTTGCTGTCGGTACGCACAAAGGCGTGCGAACGGGTCTTTTCGATGGTGCCCACATAGAGGCGCTCCGAGCGAGTTACCACCTCGACGATTTCGCCCTCGGGACCTCCGTCGGAGCGGCGGCGAGTGATAACCACCTTTACGGTGTCGCCGTCGAGGGCCTGGTGGGTGTTGCGTCGCTCTACGAAGACATCTTTGTCGAGCCCCTCGACCACAACGTAGGCGCTACCCGATGCAAGCATCTGCACGGTGCCCACCATCGAGGGCAGAGCGCTGGTGGCCAGACGGAATGTGGAGGCCGAGGTGGCTACGACCACACCCTCGGCAACCATTTGTTGAACTATCTCTTTGGTTTGGTAACGTCCTTCGCGGTCGGCTCCTCCGCTTTGAGCCGCGAGGGTTTTGAGAGCAAACTTGCGGCTTGGGAAAGCTCGGAATAGTTGCATAATTATGGCCGCACGATTGCGGCTACGGTTTTTGGTGGCACCCTGTGTGCCACGCTTGTTGTCTTTCTTCGACATAATTTCATCCTTCTAATTCGCCCCAAAGGTACAAAAATTTATTGTGGAGAGTGTTTTTTGCTCCGCAGAGGGGTTACAATTAACAAAAAGGTAACAATTTTTTGTCAATTTGTTTGCAGAAACAAAAAAATGCGTATATTTGCAGTCCGAAAGCGGTAGATAAAACCCCAGTGACCGCGTTCGATATAGTTCGGGGTGTAGCTCAGCCCGGTTAGAGTACACGTCTGGGGGGCGTGGTGTCGCTAGTTCGAATCTAGTCACCCCGACAAAGTTTAGACCAAAAGCCTGCAAGAGATTGCGGGCTTTTGTTTTTTTGCCCCACAAGCGAGATTGTTTACAAGCAAAGCGGTGGGGGCGAAAAACAAAAGGTGCGGCTGCTGCCGCTTGGTATAAACTTTGTGCAAGCCATAAAGGGGCCAACGGGAAAGGCGTAAGCGAGGCGTACAACGTATGCCGAGTAGCCAATCTAGTCACCCCTACAAAGGAAAAGCATTGATAATCAAACGATTGTTGATGCTTTTTTCTTTTTGTGCATTTCTCAAAATACGCACAGTTGACGCCACAGTTGACGCACAAAAGTCAACCAAAATTATGAGTACAACCGTCTCTGTTGTCTGCTACAAGTGGAAAACGCTTGCAAAACTTTCACCCCAAACTACATATAACAAAGTTCTCTTTTATTTTATAAAAATGTTTTATACCTTTGTGGTAGGTATCATCCCTTGGGCTACTAACAAAAAAACAAATACAAAATAAAGGGGCTGAAACACTATCCCATCACATTGAATTGTGATGAGGAGTAATTAATTGATTTAAATATATTGAAAACCATAAACACTATGAAAAAACTTTTTGCACTTTTGATGGCTACGACAATGTTGTCGCTTGTGGGTTGTTCGCTTCTCGACATTCCTCTTCCCGGAGGTGGTAATGAGCAGGAGGAAGAGCAGGGTAACGAACAAACGGGTAGTGAGATTCCCGAGGAGCCCCTCACGAGTGGTCCCGCAACGGTGGCTATCACTCGCGCTACGGCAACAACTGCGCGCTTTGAGGGTAGCATTATCAACGACGAGGTAGATTTGGACTTTGTGCAGATCATCGTGCGCTATGCCGAGCCCGAGAATTTCAGTGCTATGAGCGAGGATATCCCCAGCGTGGTTGTAACTCGCCCCGACTTCGACGCAGAGAAGAAATTCTCATTCCGCCTCGAAGACCTGCGCTACAACACCACCTACAAGTTCTGCGCAATCGTGCAGTATAAGAACGATGTCTTTTATAGCGATGTGCAGGAGTTCAAGACCGCAGGCGTGAATATCAATCTTGAGGTTAAGGATGGCGCAGTGACCGAGAACTCTGCGGAGGTTACCGGCAGTATCAGCGGTATCTCGAAGGAGGACGCCGACAAATTGGAGGTGGGCTTCTACTACTCGCCCGATAAGGCTCTCGTGGAGAAGGGCGAGGGCACCAAGGTTGTGCTCGATAATGCAGCCGAGGGCGTGGTGAGTGTTTTGCTCACCGACCTCTACATTGACGGCCCCACCTACCACCTCTGCTCCTATGTGAAACAGGGCGAGGAGAGCAAACTCGGCAAGGTTGTCACCTTTGAACTTATCAACGAACCCGTAAGGCTTGTGAAGAAAATCACCCGACACGAGGATGTTCTGGACGACCTTATGACCTGGATCTATGAGTTTGAGTATGAAAACAATAAACTCGTGGGTAGCAAATGGACCGAGGAGGAGGAAGAGTATGTTGACGGGTATCGTTTTACCTACGACTATTCGACCAAAGGCAAGGTTGCTGTTGATATGTATTATTTCGACGAGTCTGGTGAGGAGTTAGAGCAGACCTACGAGATTGCCATCGACGCCAAGGGCAACGCGCTGAATTATAATTATACCAATGAGTATGATTGGGGTGATTATATCGAATACTACCACCATGATATCAATTTCACCTATACCCCCGAGGGATATTTGGCAGGTTGGTCGGAAACTGACGACGAGGGTAGGTATGGTATGACTTATAGCTATGTTGATGGCCGCTTGAATAGGATTGATGTGGATTATGGTGACGACGATGAGGATGTTCCCGAAGAGGATAAGCATCTTATGGTGCCCTATTTCTCCGGCAATGTCGATACGAAGAACACAAGCTACGACCTGAATAAGGTTTTGTTCCCCTACATCATAGAGAACGAGATAGGTTCTTTAAGTGCTGTTAAGACGGGTACCATCGGCAAATACTACTTGGATCGAATGATGGTGGAGAGCATTTTCTACTACGGCCCCGTTGATCCGTCGTATCGTGGCACCACTACCGACCCCAAATATAGCGAGGTGGTGACATATAGCACATACGAGTTTGAGGCTGATGAAATTAACACATTCCCCATCACCAATGTAACCTACGACAAGGAGGGCTATCCTACCGAGTTTATTGTCGATGTTCGTGGTCGCGAAATCAAGACTACCATAACTTTGGGCGCAGGCAATGTTGAGTGGAAGGACGAATACGAGGGCGTCACCTACTATGAGATTGTCGAGGTTGATAGACAAGAGACCTCCGGCTCCTTAGATTCCATTGGTAAGGCCTCGGTTGTCGTGGAGTATTGCGAGTAGTGCTCCAAGTTCTTTAATGGAGAAGAAATTTCAACAACCCACGAAGTCATATATCCACAATTTTATGTATATTGCGACAAGTTTAGAAACAATAATCTTTCACAATAAAACTAATTATTAACAGGGGACAAAGTCAACCATAGAGTCACCCCGACCAAGTAAAAGCATTGATAATCAAACGATTGTCGATGCTTTTTTCTTTTTGTGCAATTCTCAAAATACGCACAGTTGACGCCACAGTTGACGCACAAAAGTCAACCAAGAAGTCAACCAAAATCATGAACACATCTGTTTTATAATCTTATACATCTTTCCATAATCTAGCTTCTGGAACAAGGACATGTATTTCGGTTTTTGGAAAACTTATGTGATTTTTTGAAAATCGTGGATTAATTTGCCGATATCGGCAAGAAATAACTATATTTGCGGAGAATTTGCAACGAAAACTTGCCGATAGGGAGAAGATATGGAGTACATTTCAGTGACAGAGTTTGCCGAGAGGTTCGGCATTTCGGAGCGCACGGCACGAAACTATTGTGCGCAGGGTAAGATTGAGGGCGTGGTGCTCATTGGTAAGACTTGGAGTATTCCCGCCACTGCCGAGTTGCCACAGCGCAAAAAGCGAGTGAGTAAGGTTATGCCACTGCTTGCGGTGTTGCGTGAGCAGAAGGATGCCGAGCTCAAAGGTGGCATCTATCATCGCACACAAATCGACCTCACCTACAACTCCAACCACATTGAGGGCAGTCGTCTGACACACGACCAGACTCGCTATATCTTTGAAACAAACACCATTGGCTTTGAGGGCGAGAGTGTTAGGGTGGACGACATTATCGAAACCACCAACCACTTCCGCTGCATCGACATCATCATTGATCGGGCAGAGGAGCGACTAACCGAAAGCCTTATTAAGGAGTTGCACGCAGTGCTCAAAGCCGGCACTTCGGATAGTCGCCGAGATTGGTTTGCGGTGGGCGACTACAAGCGCCTGCCAAACGAGGTGGGCGGTAACGACACGACCTCACCCGAAGATGTGAAAAGAGAAATGAAGGCTCTGCTGTCGGAGTACAATGCCAAAAAGCAGAGGTCGTTTGATGATATTCTCGACCTCCACCAGCGCTTAGAGGCTATCCACCCATTCCAGGATGGCAATGGTCGTGTGGGTAGGCTCATAATGTTCAAGGAGTGCCTGGCAAATGGTATCGTGCCTTTCATTATAACCGACGATCTCAAAATGTTCTACTACCGAGGTTTGCAGCAATGGCCTCGTATCAAGGAGTATCTGCGAGATACCTGCCTTACCGCACAAGACAACTACAAAGCTCTGCTCAATTATTTCAAGGTGGAGTATTAGGCATCGGGGCATCATCGTGCTCCAAAATGGGTGGTGAAAAACCTTGATGGTTGTAGGTTTTTTGTGCTTCTCGGTGCAAGCCTTGAATTTGCATATTGACAACCAATGGCTTATGCTTCTTGGCGATTCAAACATCGTTCCCACCAAACAAAGCGCATAAAAAAGTTCTGTTTCAATGTTGATTTTTGGGAAAGTTTGGCAGAAATTTGCGGATGGAAAGGTGTTCTTAAACACCCAAAAACACTGAGCAACAGCAAAAAATGCCCGCACCACTGCACAACCTGCGAAAAAGTTTTCTACCTTTGTAGCAACATATTGAAAAACACTCGGAAAGTGTAAGTTTATTCTTATAGGGGAATCTGGAAAATTCAACAGGAGAGAGGGTGAGCTGACATCTTTTTGCGTGTGTGCCTGCAATGGGGTGCAGGCGCGGGGGGTGTTGTCGATTTCATCCCCTATGCGACTGAAAGTAATTATTAACTCAAAACAGATATTCTTATGTACACAAATGAGCAGATGGGCTACCTCGCCCCCGAAATCGAGGTGAATGAAGTGATGGTGGAGCAGGGTATTGCACAGACTGGCAATGTTGAGAATCCCGATGAAGGTTGGGAGATCTAATCCCTATTGTGTGGAATAAACCTAACATTATGAACAAACTCTACCTATTTGCTGCCATTCTGCTGATGGCAGGATGCAGCCAGAATGCCATCGACCAGGTAACCCCTCCTGTTACATCGGAAGAGGGCCACATCTTCCACGCAACGATTGAGGATGGCGAAGAGAGTCGTGTTTATCTTGACAGCAAGATTCGCATCTTGTGGAATGAAGGCGACCTTATCACTCTTTTAGAGGGTACGACCCGTAACAAACAGTACATCTTTCTTGGCGAAGATGGCGACAATGCGGGTGATTTTGATTTGAATAAATCGAGCTTTGGCTCGGGCAATGAGCTCGACCGCTACTATGCGCTCTATCCCTATGCATCAGACACAAAATATGTGTATGGCGATGACGAGGGTGTTGCTGACTATCTTCGCTACACCTTACCCCCAACCCAGACCTACAAGGCGGGTAGCATTGGTGCAAATGCGAATGTTATGGTGGCTGTAACAGCCGACCTCGACGACTTCGACCTTTTATTCCGCAATGTGTGCAGTTTTTTGCGTGTGAAATTGTGGGGTGCAGGTCAAACCGTTGGCTCGATTGTCTTTGAGGGCAATAACGGCGAGGCCTTGTCGGGCTATGCGGCAATTACTCCTGTTTATGGAGGAACACCCGCATTGAAGATGATTGGTACGGGTACCACCCTTACGCTCAACTGCCCCGACGGTGTGGAGATCGGCACAACGAAGGAAACTGCCACAGAGTTCTGGATCGTAGTACCTCCCGTGACCGTATCGCAGGGCTTCACACTCACCGTTAATGGCTTCTATGGCGGTAGCCAGACCTACACCATTCCTAACAATCTAACCTTCGCTCGCAACACCTATAACACCATCACCCGCGAACTAACCATCGAGAGCAGTGGCACAGGTATGGGTGTTGGTGGCTGGGAGAGTGGTGGCGAAGATGGTGGCGGTGTTGCCGAGTAGCCAACCAATCACACAGAAATACGAAATAACATTAGATATTAAACCTAAAACATTAAATCGCTATGAAAAGATTTCTAACATTTATGTGTTGTGCAGCCGTGCTGTTTACGGTAGGTTGTACAAACTATGTTGATGAGGATGTGCAGGTTGTCGGTGAGACCGAGCTTGCCATCAACATTGATGGTCGAATCAGCCAAGACTACGCCACTCGTGTAGACGACGGTGGTTTTTGCGGTGGCGACCAAGTGGGCTTGTATGGTGTCAACTACACCGACGCCAACACTGTTGCCGGCACTCTGCTGAGCGAGGGCAATCAGGTAAATAATGCTTTGTACACCTACGACGAGGCCAACAATGCGTGGAGTGCTCGTGGCAACATCTACTATAAGGATGCCGAGACCAACATCGACCTCTATGCCTACTATCCCTATGGTCATCCCGAGAATGTGAACGAGTGGTTCTTTGAGGTAGCTCAGGACCAGTCGGGTGCCAATGTAGTTGATGGCTATGCTGCTTCGGACTTTTTGTGGGGCAAGGTCGAGGGTGTTGTACCTTCGAGCGAGAAGGTCAAGATTAGGTTTGCTCACCGTATGTCGTCGGCCCTTGTAGCCTTGGAGATGGGCGAGGGTTGGACCGACGAGGCCGAGTGGAACAACACTTCTAAGGGTGTTTTGCAGAGTGGTGTTACCCGCGAGTCGTCTATCGACCTTGCTACGGGCGAGGTTGTTGCTGTTGGCGAGGTATCGAGCGAGGGTACGCTGATGCGCGAGACTGCCGAGGGCTGGCGCAGTATTGTTGTTCCTCAAGAGGTTGAGGCCGGTGCTGCTATGTTTGCCATCGATATTGACGGTGTTAGGTATCGTTTCAGGCGCAACGACGCCTATGTTTTCGAGTCGGGCAAGATGCACAAGTTCACCATCACCATCAACAAGAAGGTTGCCCAGGGCACCTACGAGTTGGTGCTGACCGACAGTGCTGTTGTTGAGTGGATTGCCGACTTGGAGACCCACGGTGGCGAGGCTCGCCAGTACTATGTTGTCCACCTCGACGAGCCCGGCACATTGGAGGCTACCATTGCGGCTGCCAAGAAGGACCCCGCCAAGATTAAGAACCTCAAGGTGAGCGGTAAGATAGATTACCAAGACTTCTACTTTATGCGCGATAAGATGGATATTCTCCAAGCCATCAACCTCAAAGAGAGCCGAATTATTGGTATGGATTGGTATTACAGCGTAACTATCGATGGCGTTTATCAATATGTCTATTTCCGTGGCGAGATGCCTTCAACCACGGAAGGGCGAAGGGCTATGGTAAAAGAGCGTTTCCCCAATGCTACGACTATTAGTTGGGGTTCATCCAGTGTTACAACCACATACCCCGACGATGTAATTCCCACCGATGCGTTCAAAGATAAGAGCACTTTGGTCTACTTTGTTTTCCCCGAGAAGGTTACCAAGATTTGTGGCTATGCATTCGGTAATACTATGCTCTCGGGTGCATTAGTTATTCCCGACGATGTGGTAGAGATTGGATACGAAGCATTCAGAAACACCCTTATCTCTTCGGTGCAGTTCCCTGTGGGGTTGAAACAAATTGGTAGCCACGCCTTCTACCAATGCGGTGCCTTGGCGGGCAATTTGGCCCTTCCCGAGGGGTTGGAGAGTTTGGGCAGCTATGCGTTCTGTAGTTGCAAGGCACTGAGCGGCACTCTTACCCTACCCGAGGGGTTGAAGAGTATTCCGCAGAACTGTTTTAGTCATTGCTCCGGTCTGTCGGGCGACTTGGTTATTCCCGAAGGGGTGGAGAGTATTGGTGGTTCTGCGTTTAACCAATGTAGTGGACTAAATGGTACTCTGTCGTTGCCCTCGACTCTGAAAGAGATAGGATCTTGGGCATTTTACGTGACCGATCTGAAAGGCGAATTGGTAATACCCGAAGGGGTTACCCAGATTAGTGAAACGGCATTCTATGGTTGCGATTTTTCGAGCGTAGTACTTCCCGAAGGACTTTTGCGTATCGACAAAGAAGCCTTTGGTTACAACCACAAATTATCTGCACCATTGGTATTCCCCTCGACTTTGCAGCTTATTGGAGAGAAGGCGTTTGGTGGATGCGATGCCTTGACCTCGATAGAGTTCGGCAAGGGATTGACGACCATCCAAGCAATAGCGTTCGATGGTTGTTCGAAAGTAGAGGCTATAACAAGCCACGCAACAGTGCCCCCAACAGCCCTGAGCAATGCTTTTTACAAAGTGCCCAAAGATAAATTTGTGGTGAAGGTGCCCGCAGCGTCGGTGGTTAAGTATCAGACCGCAAGCCAGTGGAATCAGTTCCAGTATGAGGCATACTACGACTTTGAGGTCGATAGCCCCGTGGTGAAAGGCGACAACACCTCGCTCGAATACAACGTGGTTCTGACCGCACCCGACAACTATGAGTGGACAATCGACACCTCGCTGCTGCCCGACTGGGTAACCGTAAGCCCAACAAGCGGCATCGGCTCGACCACCCTGACAGTAACACTCGGCCAGCTCACAGCAGGCGAAGGCGACCGCACAACTCAAATTGTGGTTGAACTGGTGGGCAAAGATACCAACATCACCATTGACGTAAACCAAGTAGACCTCGGTGCAAGCAACCTCACTGATGGCGCGGTGATTGTAAATCAAACCGCAACCGAAGGCAACGGTGTGAACGTCATCTTTATGGGCGAAGGCTACGACGCCAACGACATAGCCAAAGGTCTCTACACATCCGACATCAACGAAGCCATAAGCCACTTCTTCGGCGTGGAGCCTTTCACTACCTATCGCGACTACTTCAACGTATATACCGTAGTGGCAGTGTCGCAGGATTCGGGTATCAGCACGCGGCACTTCCCCAAAAAGACCGCCTTCAAGGCTCAATACAAAGAGCAGTTCGGTCTGAAAATACACGAACAGTCGGTATTTAAGTATGCTATGAAGGTAGACGGCATCGACAAAGACAACGTCAAAGAGACTCTGATTGTACTCATCGTTAACTCGAGCGAGTATGGCGGTATCTCGTACCTCTGGGAGGATGGTAGCTCGATTGCAGTCTGCCCCAAAACCAGCGCAGCTTACCCCTACGACTTCCGTGGTATCGTACAGCACGAAGCCTGTGGACACGCTTTCGGTAAACTCGGCGACGAGAACGTTAAGTACTCGGGCACAATCGAAGGCGCAAGCGAGAAAAACAAAAAACACAAAGACGAACTCAAAAAGAACAAAGAGCGCGGTTGGAACGACAACCTCTCGCTCTCGGGCAATATGTCGGAGGTAGAGTGGAGCCATCTGATGACTCACGATGACTACTGCAACGTGGTCGATATCTACGAGGGCGGCTACTACTACACCAATGGCGTCTACCGCTCGGAGGATATCAGCTGTATGGGTACTCACAAACCCTATTTCTCGGCTATCTCGCGCGAGAGTATCGTCAAGAGAATTATGAAGTACGCAGGCAAAGAGTTCGACTTGCAGGACTTCTACGACAAAGACGTTAGAGATGCAGGCTCGAACCGAGTGAATGCAGCAGCTAAAAATGGCACCAAAGCCAACAATAACGCTGACGCTGCATTGCAGGCCGAACCACAACTCGTAGGTTTCGCACCCATTTTTGAGTAACTTATGTCTATAAACTAACCAAGAAGATGGATATGAAAAAATATATCGCATTAGCAGCTCTGACACTCGTGGCTGTCGGCTGCAATAACGTGGACAACGTCGAGCCAACTGACCCTAACGTAATTAGGGTCGAAGCCTCGCTCAATGGCACCAGAGTTACACTCACCGACTTTGAACAAAACGACGTGATGGGACTCTATGCTGTCGAATATGTAGACGACGCAAAGCAACCTCTACAAGTGATTGGCAACTACATCAACAACGAACCCCTGACATACGACGGTGCACAGTGGAACGCTCAAAACACCCTCTACTGGAGCCAAAATGCCTGCGACTTCTATGGCGTCTATCCCTATATGGAACTCGAAACTATCAAAGACTTCCTCTTTGATATCAAAACCGACCAGAATAGCGCGAAAACCGCAGAAGCTCTCGGCGGATACGAAGCAAGCGACCTGATGTGGGCAGTAGACTCCAATGTGAAACAAAGCGATGGCAACGTGAGTCTCAACTTTAAGCACATAATGAGCCGACTCGTAATCAACCTCGTTAAAGGCGACGACTACGAAGGCGAACTGCCACAAGAGATTAGCGCACACATCTACAACACTGCAACTACCGCACTCGTGGATCTGGCAGCAGGCAACCTCGAAAAATATGCCCTCAGTGGTAAAAACACCATCACTATGAGGCAGGTCGATGAGGATACCTTCGACGCTATTGTGGTGCCACAGCACATCGAGCGCGATACCCCTCTGGTGGAAATCACTATGGACGGCATCGCATACCTGCTCGAATACAGCATCTCGTTCCGCCCAAGCTATCAGCACACTATCAACGTGGTACTCAACACCTCACCCGATCAGGAGAAAATCGAAATCTCCATCGATGGCGAGGTCGGCGATTGGAACTAGCCATCACATAATTGTAAAACACACCCACGAGCCTAAAAAACTCGTGGGTGTGTTTTTGTGCGCAAATTACCCTACCTTTATCATATCATGCCTTATTATAATAATGTGTGCCGCCAAATTGCTTGGTGGGCAAAAATGTGCTATATTTGTTCCAAACAACAAACGCAAAACACGATGAAACGTGCAATGATCTTGGTGGTGGCACTCTTTGCCACCCTTTCGATGTGGGCCCAGGCGCCCAAAGTTATCGCCCACCGAGGCTACTGGCGAGCCGAAGGAAGTGTGCAAAATTCGGTTAGCTCGCTCACCCACGCAGCACAGCTCGGTTGTTATGGTGCCGAGTTTGATGTGTGGTACACGGCCGACAATGGGTTGGTGCTCTTCCACGACGCAACCTTCAACGGCAAGGAGTGTGAGAAACTCACGGCTGCCGAGATGGTGGGTGCGCCGCTGGCCAATGGCGAGCCCGTGCCCACGCTCGACGAATATCTGACCGAGGCGCTCAAACACCCCGACATCCGTCTGATATTGGAGTACAAGACCTACCGCAACAGCAAGGAGCGTCAATGGGAGGGTGCCGAGGCTATCGTCAAGAAGGTGGCCGAGTATGGCTTGCAGGAGCGTACCGACTACATCGCCTTCTCGCTCGAAGCGTGTCGCGCCATGGCCCACTACGCCCCCGAGGCCAAGGTCTACTATCTCAATGGCGAACTCTCGCCCGCCAAACTCAAAGAGGAGGGCTTTGCTGGTGCCGACTACAATAAAGCCATACTGCTCAGCCTCAATAAAGGTTTCACCGAGGAGGCTCACGAGTTGGGCTTGGAGGTGAATGTGTGGACCGTGAACAAGGAATCGGAGATGGCTAAGGCTGCCGAGCTGGGCATCGACTTCCTCACCACCGACTACCCCGAGGTGGCAATGAAACTCTACGGCCAAAAGCAGGAGTAGGGCCACTCATAGCACATAGGTATTAAAAAAGATACCCGAGATGTCCACAGGGAGTCTCGGGTATCTTTTTTGTTGGTATCGGGTAGGCCTTGGAGCGGTTAGTTTACCGTGGTGTCTACGGTGTTTTCGGCAGCTCGGGCCTCCATCTCTATCTGCATATCGACCATCGCCACAGCCGCCTGGGCCAGCGACACTCCGTCGGGGTAGGAGAGGGTTGTAACTACGGGCATATTCCAGTCGAGCACAATGTCGGTGAGTCCTTCGAGGGCGGCAGACACCACCAAGGGGTTGTCGTTCTTGGGCAGGAACACCAGCACGGCATCGACACTCGTAAGCTCGGCAAAGCACTTGGCCGCAAGCACACACTCGGCCGTGCCGGGCACAATGCGTCGTTCAATCTCGCCCTCCACGTCGGCAAGCATACGCAGGGTCTGTTCGGCCACCAAAACTTGCGTCGAAGAGGTGTCGGCAATGATAAATCCAAATTTCAGCTGTCCCATAGTGTTTTATGCGGTAGGTGTTTGGGGTGTTTTTGTGAAACTTCTTCCACAAAGATACAACAATGTATCGGTAAATGGTTCGTTGAGGTGCAAAAAAAGACGCCGCACTTGTAACAAGCACGGCATCTGTGGGTCTTAAAAACTTTGCCCCTTCCTCTGATTAGCGCAGACGGCCGATGTAGAGGTCGATATCGCGAGCCTCCAACGAGGTGTTGTACTTCTCGGCGATGGTGGTGAAGGCCTCCAAAGCGGCAGCGTTGTTGCCCAGAGCCTCCTCAACAAGACCGAGTTTTTTGAGGTAGGTGGGAACGGTCATGGTGTTCTCGCTTGCCTCGATAGCCTTTTTGTAGAGTTTAGCAGCACCTTTCAGGTCGCCGTTGTCTACCAAGATGTCGGCCTGCAATGCGAGGTTCTGAGCGTTGATGATCTCAGCGGTAGCACCCTTGCCTGCGTTGTATTTTTTGAGGTAGTTGAGAGCGTTCTCTTTGTCGCCCAATTTGAGGTAGCTGATACCAGCGTAGTGAGCTGCGAGCGAACCCTGAGGGGTCGAGCCGTAGTTGTCGATGATCTCCAAGAAACCTGCGTGGTTCTCGTCGCCATTGAGTGCAACCTCCCAGTTCGACGAGTTGAACTCCTGAACTGCTGCGAACATCTCGGCCGAAGCCTTCTCTGCGCGGGGCTGAGCGATGAGGTATTTGTTTGCGAAGTAGCCGCCGATGATAACCACGAGAGCTACGCAAATCCAAGTGATAAGTTTCTGGTTTTTCTGGAAAAACTCTTCGGTTTTGCTCACAGCCTCAACCACTACTTCGTCGTGGGTAGGCTCTTGAATTTTGTTGTTTGCCATAGTATTGTTTTGTTTTTATTATTGTTTTCAGTTTGGGTTCCGAACCACAAAAGTAAATCTTTTTTGTAAAAAAAAGAGAAAGGCGCTGCTATTTTTTCACTATTCGACCAAAATTGTTACCTTTGGGTTGTAAAAAGAGCAGAAAAACTATGCGCCTGAAAAAGATTTCACTTGTCAATTTCAAGAATGTCGCCACCTGCGACCTGACCCCCTGCGAGGGTATCAACTGCATTGTGGGCGGAAACGGTGCGGGCAAGACCAATGTGGTCGATGCCATCCACTACTTGTCGATGGGCAAGAGTTCGCTCTCGCTGACCGACGGGCAGAGTGTGCGTCACGGCGAGGAGTTTTTTGTGCTCACGGGCGACTATGTGGCCGATGGAGGAATGGACGCCACCGTGTCGTGCGGATTTAAGAAGGGCCACGCCAAGACGCTCAAATTCTGCGGCAAAGAGTACGAACGACTCTCCGACCACATTGGCGTACTGCCTTTGGTTATGGTGTCGCCTGCCGACGGCGCGCTGGTGAGCGACTCGGCCGACGAACGTCGCCGCTGGCTCAACGCCTTTGTGTCGCAGCTCGACCACGCCTACCTCGATAATGTTATCCGCTACAACCGCCTGCTGGCCGAGCGAAATACGCTGCTCAAACAGGGCGAGTTCTTGATGCCCGAACTGCTCGACGTTATTGACGAGAGGTTGGTGGTTTTGGGCGAGAAGATTGCCGCCACCCGCGAGGATGTGCTGGGCCGCCTTGCACCTTTGGTGGAGCGCTACTATGCCCACATTTCGGCCGACCACGAGCCCGTGGAGTTGCGCTACCGCACGGAGTTGCACAAGGGCAGCTACCTCGACTTGTTGCGCGAGTGTCGCCAGAAGGATATCTGTATGGGTTTCACCACCATAGGTGTTCACCGCGACGATGTGGTGATGACCATCGGGGGCTATCCGCTCCGCAAATTTGGCTCGCAGGGTCAGCAGAAATCGTTCCTGCTGGCGCTCAAATTGGCCCAATATACACTCTTGCAGGAGAGGCTTAACGAGCGACCACTGCTGCTGCTCGATGACCTCTTCGACAAACTCGACGAACAGAGGTTGTCGCGACTCATTGAGCTCACTTCGGGCCCCGAGTTTGGTCAGATTTTTATTCCCGACTGCAACCGCGAACGAATCATTTCGGTTTTGTGCCGTAGTGGGTTGGAGTTCAAACTATTCGAGGTCGAGGAGGGCGAGGTGTGCGAACAACAAGTGCCCACGGGGGAGTAGAGTATGCGTAGGTGTTATCCGATACAAATAGGCGAGCTGTGGCAGAGCTATGTGAACGACCATCCCGATCTGGCACGTCGAATGAAGGAGGCCTCGGTGGGAGATGTGTGGCGCAAGGTTGTGGGCGATAGGATTGCCGATGCTACCCAGACTAACTTTGTACGAGGGGTTTTCTATGTGCGTGTTGCGTCGAGTGTGTTGCGCCACGAGTTGTTTCTCAACCGCGAAAACCTGCGCTACGAGATGAATCAACACCTTGGCGAAGAGATGGTTGGAACGATCATCGTGAAATAAAAAGAGTTCGGAAGTGCTCCGAACTCTTTTTTTGTTTGGTCTAACTTCAAATAATTTTCCATTTTCAATTCTCAATTTTCCGTCATCCTCCGAGGGCTTTGTAGAGGGTCACGAAGGCTGTGAGCTGCTCGGTCAGTAGGGCGATGTAGTCGAGCTGCGAGGAGTAGAGGTTGCGCTCGGCATCTATCACATTGAGGTAGCTCACAAGTCCGTCGGCATAGAGGGCCGAGGTTATCTGTTGCAGTTTGAGATTGGCCTCCAAGAGGTCGAGGTTGCGTTCCACCTGGCTGTTGTAGGTGTCGATGGCCACCAGAGCGCTCTCCACGTCGGCCAAGGCCTGCAACATCGTCCCTCGGTAGCTCTCCATAGCTTGTCGCCACTGCTCCACGGCCGCCTCCTCGCCCGCCTTTAAGCCCCCAAAGTTGAAGATATGCTGAGTAAGTCCCGCCACCGCCTGCCAATAGAAGGGGTTGTGGTCGGTGAGCCCTTTCAGGGAGTAGGCCAACACACCTCCCTCGCCCGTGAGCGCGAAGGTGGGGAAGCGCTTGGCGTGGGCCACACGGGTTTGTGCCGCAGCCGCCTCGGCCAGATAGAAGGCCTCCATAACGTCGGGCCTGCGCTCCAACATCGACGAGGGGAGTCCCGAGGCCACATAGAGGGGCAGAGGGGTGATGGTGAGGTGTCCGCAGTAGAGTCCGTCGAGTCCCGCCTCTTGGGAGTGACTACACTCCTGAGTGTGTGTGGGAGGGGTGAGCAGGTGGGGCTCTTCGCCAATGAGCGTTGTGAGCACCATATTGGTCTGAATCATTGCCCTGCGATAGGAGGGTATGTCGGCAGCGGCTGTGGCGGTGAGCGAGTGGGCCTGTTGAAGGTCGGCACCCGAGGCAAAGCCGTAGTAGAAGAGCGAGTCGGTGCGCTGCTGTGCTTGCAGACGTAGCTCGTAGCTCCGCTCGGATATTTGCAGACTGCGGGCATACTGCAACCATTGGAAGTAGGTCTCGGCCACCTGCGCTTCGAGGGCAAGGATGGCTCCACGGTAGCCCCACTCGGTGGCCAGCAGCGATGCGCGGGCGGCATCGGTTGCGCCGCTGATACCACCGAAGAGGTCTACCTCCCAACTAACCTTGGGCAATAGGGAGTATTGTTGCGAGATGCTTTTCTTGTTGCTGCCTGAGCCCTCGGCATAGGTGGCCTGAGCGCCCACACCAACGCCCACCGAGGGGAGTAGAGAGGCTCTTACGGAGGTGAGCTCGGCCTGTGCCTGCAACACCTTCGAGGCAGCTACGATGATGTCGGGGTTGTTCTCCACGGCTCTCTCCACAAGTCGGTTGAGGGTGGTGTCGCCAAAGAACTCCCACCAACCCACGGCCTCCACCATCAGCGTGTCGCCCTGACGCGAGAAGATAAACTCGGTAGGGGTGGCTGTGGGGGTAATCTGTGGCGGTTTTACGGTACAGCCCACTGCCGAGAGCAGAATTGCCGCCACCGCCAGCGTGGAGTTAAAGTATTGTGTGTGTCTTTTCATTGTCGAGTTGTTTTTGTAAGTACAATCGTTCGCGCTTGTGTTCAAAGCGGGCGGCGTGGCCCACAAAATAGTAGAGCGACGGGTAGACAAATATGCCCAAGAGGGTGGCCACAATCATTCCGCCAATGAGCGAGAGTCCCATAACGTTTCGGGCCACCGAGTAGGCTCCGCTGGCAAAGAGTAGCGGCAGCAGACCGATGATGAAAGCAAAGGCGGTCATAAGAATAGGCCTGAGTCGCAACTTGGCGGCACCAATGGCGGCCTCCGAGAGCGTCACTCCGTCGTCGAAGAAGAGTCGGTTGGCATACTCGACTATCAGGATGGCGTTCTTGGCCGACAGACCGATGAGCATCACCAGAGCCACCTTCATAAAGATGTTGTCGATGAAGATGGGGTTGCCCAGGTGGGCGAGCCACACAAAGAGCAGACTACCCATCAGCGCCATAGGCACACCCAGCAGGATGCTCAACGGCAGTGCCCAACTGTTGTAGAGGGCCGCCAGAGCCAAGAATACAAATATCAGGGCCAACAGATAGGCCGTGGCACTCGACTCGGCCGTGGCCTCTTGGAACGAAACTCCGCTCCACTCCAAGACCACATCGCTCGGCAGGGTGGTGGAGGCCAACTCTTCGAGGGCCTTCATCGCCTGATCGGAGGAGGCTCCCGCCTGTGGGGTGGCGTTTACGGCAATGGCGTTGTAGAGGTTGAATTGGGTGATGTACTCCACGCCCACCGTGTCCCTCAGCGACACAAACGACGAGATGGGGATACTCTCGCCACGACCGTTGAGGATGTAGTAGCTCGCCAGGTCGGACTCCGAACGTCGGTATTCGGGAGCCACCTGAATGTGTGTCTGGTATAGCTGCCCAAAGCGGTTGAAGTTGCCCACATAGTCGCCTCCGAGGAAGGTCGAAATAAGAGAGCGAAGTTGTTGGGGCTCAACGCCTTGTTGCAGGGCGAGTTGCTCGTTTATCGCGATGCGTCGCTGTGGCACCTGTGCGTCAAATTGGGTCGATACGGAGGCAATTTCGGGCAGCTCGCGCGCTTTGGCCATAAACTGCTCGGTCTGCTCGGCAAGGTAGCGGATGTCGCCTGCCCCTCGGCTCTGTAACACAAACGTCACACCCGACGAAACTCCCAAACCCGGAATCGACGGTGGCTCGAAAGCATAGAATACTCCGTCGGCCACGGTGGCATAGAGGGTGGCGTTTATGCGGTCGGCAATCTGTTGGGCCGAGAGTGAACGCTTGCTATATGGTTCGAGCGACACGAATATCACACCCGCCGAGGTGGAGGCTACGCCCGTCAGCAGGTCGAAACCTGCCGTGGAGGCTTGGTACTGCACGCCCTCGATTTTGTCGATTTCGCTCTTGGCAAGGCGTATGGCTTCGGCTGTGCGCGACACAGAGGCCGCATTGGGCATCTCGACCGACACCATCACATAGCCCTGATCCTCGGGCGTGAGAAATCCGTTGGGCAGAGCCCTGAACAGAAAGAGCGTTGCCAAGCCTGTGATGACTACCAACACCAGCGAGCGGGCCGAGTGACGCACGGCCACATTGGTCGCTTTCAGGTAGCGCTCGTTGGCCCTTCCGAAGGTGCGGTTGAACCATCCCAGAGGGCCTCGGGTGGGGCGCTCCTTGTAGCGGAGCAGTAGCGAACAGAGGGCGGGCGAGAGGGTCAGGGCGTTGAAGGCCGAGATGACCACCGACACCGAGATACCTATGGCAAACTGCTGAAACATACGTCCCGTGATGCCGTCGATCATCGCTGCGGGCACAAACACGGCCAACAAAACCACGGTGGTGGCAACAATGGGCGAGGCGACGTGACGCATTGCATCGAGGGTGGCCTCGCGAGGTGTGAGTCCGCGTTCGATACCCACCTGGGCAGCCTCTACAACCACGATTGCGTCATCGACCACCAGACCGATGGCCAGCACAAGTCCCAAGAGCGAGATGATGTTGATCGAGAAGCCCAACAGCGGGAAGAGCATAAAGGCTCCCACAATCGACACGGGCACGGCCACAAGCGGAATGAGCGTGGCGCGCAGGTCTTGCAGGAATACGAAAATTACCAATATAACCAACAACAACGTGAAGGCCATAGTGAGGAAAATCTCGGAGATACCCTCCTCGATCGAGGCGGTGGCATCGACAATGGTGGCGGTGTCAACGCCGTCGGGGAAACGCTCCGAGAGCGACTCCATACGGGCTTTAACCTCGTGTCCCACCTCCACGGCATTACTTCCGGGTGTCTGGTAGATGGCAATGAGGGTTGCGGGGTTGTCGCCAAACGACGAGGTGGCACCATAGGTCTGACATCCCAACTCCACGCGAGCCACATCGCCCAAGCGGAGTGTCTGTCCGCCCGACAGCACTCTGAGGGGTATTTGCTCATACTCCGAGGGGTCCGAGAAGGCCGCCGGGGTGGTTACGGTGTAGGTGAAATCTACGGGCGAATTGAGGGGCTCGGCTCCGAGCTTGCCCGCTGCAAAGACCTCGGCCTGAGAGCTTATGGCCGAGGAGATATCCTCGACCGAGAGGTTGTAGAAGGCCATTCGTTCGGGATTGACCCACACGCGCATAGAGTACTTGCCGGCACCCAAAATCTGTACCTTACCCACGCCATTTATTTTCAAGAGCTCGTTTTGGAGGTAGACGTAGGCGTAGTTCGAGAGGAAGTTGTTGTCGTAGCGTCCGTCGGAGTAGAGCGAGTAGACCAACAGAAAGCCCGTCTGTGACTTCTGGGTGGTTACGCCCTGTTGGGCCACCTCGGCGGGGAGCTGTGCGGTGGCCGACGATACTCTGTTCTGGACAAAAATCTCGTCGAAGTCGGGGTTGGTGCCGATGTCGAAGAGTACTTGGAGCGACATCGAGCCGTCGCCCGCCGAGGTGGTCTGCATATAGAGCATATCGCTCACGCCCATAATACTCTCGGCCAGCGGAGTGGCCACGGCGTCGTTTACGGTCGAGGCGTCGGCACCCGTATAGGTTGCGCTCACCTCCACAACGGGAGGTGTGATGTCGGGATACTGCTCGATGGGTAGCGAGCGTAGCGACAGCAGGCCGAGCAGTACAAACACAATGCTCAGCACAATGGCAAAAATGGGGCGGTTGATAAAGAACTTTTCCATAGTAACAGGGTGGGGCTTAGCTGTTTGACTCGAAGGTTACTTTCTGACCGCTACGCAGCTTCTGGGTGCCGCCAACCACAACTCGTTCGCCTCCGCGAAGGCCGCTCTCGACAATCCACATATCGCCAAAAGTGTCGCCCAGCGAGATGGTGTGGTAGCTGACCGAGTTGTCCTTGTCGATTACCCACACACCCGCCGTGTCGAGCAACTGAACTACCGCCTTTTGGGGCACAAGTACCACACCCTCGGGCAAGCCCACGTCGGCCACAACCTCTACGGGCTGTCCGATTTTGAGGGCGCGCGAGGGGTTGGGGAACGAGGCTACGATGATGATTGTTCCGGTCTGTGAGCCCGCATCCCTCTGGGTGTAGGAGTAGCTGCCCTCGTAGGGGTAGAGGGTGCCGTCGGAGAGTTGCAGGCGAATGTTGCGCAACAAACCCTCGTTGTTGTACGAGGGCCCTTCGAGCGATGTTGTGCCGCGGGCTTCGAGGTAGCGCGCAAAGGGTATTTGGAGGTGCACACCCACCAGCTCGGTGTTCGACACCGTGGCCAGCACCTGATAGTTTGACGATGGACCCACAAAGTCGCCCACGGTGGCTCCCACATCGTCGATAATGCCCGAGATGGGCGAGGTGATGGTGGTGTAGCTCAGCTGCAAGAGCGACTCATCGAGGGCGCTCTGGGCCGACTTGACCGACGCTTGGGCGGCCGAGTATTGAGCTCGGTATTGGTCGAGCGAACTCTGTGAGATAGCGTCTATCTTGGCCAGCGGAACGGCACGTTGATAGTTGTTTTTGGCCTCGGCGAGCTGGGTTTGGGCCGAAGCGAGGGCCGCACGATTGGCCTCGACCTGCAAACGTATGGGGGCCGAGTCGATGGTGAAGAGTTGGTCGCCACGCTCGACGGGCATACCCTTGCGGAAGGTCTTGGTGAGCAGGTAGCCACTCACGCGAGGCTGAATGGTGGCGTCGTAGTTGGAGTAGACAAGGCTCTGGAAGCGCATAGTTCGGCTTATGGGTTCGGCAACCACGGTGGCGGCCTCCACTTTCAGTGTCGAGGAGCTTGGAGTGGTACTGCGAGCCGACTTTTTGGGCCCGCAACCGACTATCGAGAGGGCCACAACAAGAATAAAAACAATCTTACTCATACTAAATTTGTGTTTTTCTTTGATGTTTCCCTTCGGGAGAGCAAAATATACGCCAAAAATGACTACCTTTGTAAAATAAACACAAATCTTACCCACGCTATGACCGCCAGGAAACCTATAATCTTTATCAGTAACGACGACGGCTATCAGGCTCTCGGCTTTCGACGCATTGTCGAGTGTGCTGCCAAGTATGGGCGAGTGATTGCCGTAGCCCCCGAGGTTACTCAGTCGGGCAAGGCACACGCAATAACTATGTATGAGCCACTCCATCTCGACCTCCGTCGCGACGAGGAGAATATCTCGGTGTACTCTTGTAGTGGTACTCCTGTGGACTGTGTTAAGATTGCTTACGATTGGCTTCTTCCCGAGTTGGGAATCAAGCCCGACCTGAATATCAGTGGCATCAACCACGGCTCTAATGCCGCCATCAACGTGCTCTACTCGGGCACTATGGGTGCGGCAATCGAGGCGAGCTTCTATGGTGCTCCTTCGGTGGGCCTCTCGCTCGACGACCACCGTGCCGATGCCGATTTTGATGCCACCATCGAGTTTGCCGACAAACTTATCCCCGCACTGCTGGGTGCCAAGGTGGAAACACCTCTCTGTCTGAATATCAACGTGCCCATTGCGCGTCCCGAGGAGATTCAGGGCCACCGCATCTGTCGTCAGACAAGGGGCTTTTGGAGGGAGGAGTTCTTCTGCCGTCAGGATCCCAGGGGTCGCAACTACTTTTGGCTCACGGGTGGTTTCTGCAACCACGAGCCCGAGGCCGAGGATAGCGACGAGTGGGCTCTGAAAAACAAATACATCGCCGTGGTGCCAATCAAGGTGGACTTGACCGACCACAGCCGTATCCCCGAGCTCAAAGAGCTTTTGTAGCTCTGCCCACGCCCTCTCAAAGAGCAAAACCAAACACACTTCATAATTAAACACTAAACATTATGCTTAAAAAACTTGTTACCCTTTTTGCATTTGCAATTGTTGCCCTCGGCGCAATCAATGCACAGGAGCCCAACGGCCTCTACCTGAACAACCGTGAGCCCCTCTTGACCAAGCCCTATATGGAGCTGCCCATCGGTGCAGTTACCCCTGAGGGTTGGCTCAAAGAGCAGTTGCATATCATGGCCGACGGTATGACCGGTAATCTCGACACTCTCTATCCCCAGGTTATGGGCCCCCGCAACGGTTGGCTCGGTGGTGATGGCGACGTGTGGGAGCGTGGTCCCTACTGGATCGACGGTCTGCTTCCCTTGGCTCACATCCTTGGCGACCAGGCTTTGATCGACAAAGTTCAGCCCTGGATTGAGTGGACTCTGGCCAGCCAGAAAGAGAATGGCTACTTTGGTCCCGACACCGACCGTCCCTATGAGTATGGCTTGCAGCGCGACAACTCGCACGACTGGTGGCCCAAAATGGTAGTTCTCAAAGTGCTCAAACAGCACTACGATGCTACCGGCGACGAGCGTGTAATTCCCTTTATGCTCAAATACTTCAAGTATCAGTTGGAGGAGCTTCCCAAGACTCCCCTGGGTCACTGGACCTATTGGGGTGCTCAGCGTGGTGGCGACAACCTCTACGTTGTTTATTGGTTGTATAGCATTACCGGCGAGGAGTTCCTGCTCGAACTGGGTGATCTGATTGCAAAACAGACTGCCGACTGGACCCGTTCGTTCACCGAGCGTCGTATGCTCAACGGCCTCTTCCACGTTCACTGCGTGAACTTGGCACAGGGTTGGAAAGAGCCCGTTATCCACTACCAGCGTACCAAAGACCCCAAACAGCTCAAAGCAATGGATATCGCTTACGAGGATCTGATGCGTGTTCACGGCTGGCCCAACGGTCTTTATGGTGGCGATGAGCTGATGCACACCGGTAACCCCACTCAGGGTTCGGAGTTGTGTACCGCAGTTGAGCTGATGTGGTCGCTCGAGAAGATGATCGAGATCACCGGCCGCACCGACTGGGCCGACTGGCTCGAGAGGGTTGCTTTCAACGCACTTCCCACCCAGGTAACCGACAACTACGACGCTCGTCAGTACTACCAGCAGCTCAACCAGGTTGAGGTTTCGCGCAAGAACCGCAACTTCCGTGTTTGCTACAACGGTACCGACCAGCTCTTTGGTCTGCTGACCGGCTATCCCTGCTGTACTTCTAACCTCCACCAGGGTTGGCCCAAATTTACCCGCAACCTCTGGTTCGCAACCGAGGATCGTGGTTTGGCAGCTCTCTACTACTCGCCTTCGAGCGTAACCGCTAAGGTTGCAAACGGCGTGAACGTTAAGTTCGTAGAGGAGACCAACTATCCTTTCAGCGGCAACATCAAATTCAATTTCTCGATTGCCGAGAAGAAGGTTAAAAAAGTGGCATTCCCCTTCCACCTCCGTGTTCCCGGTTGGTGTAAAGAGGCTACCATCACCGTTAATGGTCAGCCTTGGAAGAGCGCAGGCGCAGGCGAGATCGTGAAAATCTACCGCGAGTGGGCTTCGGGCGATGTTGTAGAGATCGAGATGCCTATGCAGGTTGAGATCAGCCGCTGGTGGGAGTCGTCGGCAACCGTTGAGCGCGGTCCTCTGGTATACGCACTGCGTATCGGCGAGGATTGGCGTACCGTACAGGACGACCGCAAGTTCGGTTCGAGGTATGGCGACTACTACTACGAGGTTTACCCCACTACCCCCTGGAACTACTGCCTCTTGGAGAAGAATATCGTGAAAGAGGGTGTTGCCGATGGCTTTACCGTTGTTGAGCGCGAGGTTAGCGGCTATCCTTGGAATTTGGAGAACGCTCCCTTGGAGATCCACACCACCGGTAAACGTATCGAGGAGTGGAAGATGTACGAAGGCTCGGCTGGTCCTCTGCCTTTCAGTACTCAGTATCAGGCAACCGTTGGCGAGGAGGAGCCCATCGTACTGATCCCCTACGGTTGTACCACCCTGCGTGTTACCGAGTTCCCCATCACCAACCAGTAATCCGCAAACAGACACAGTGGAGCGAGGGGGGATTTCTACTCCTTGCTCGACACATACCACCCAAAGGCTCGCCACTCTCTGGCGGGCCTTTGGTCTTTTTTGTGCCAATATAGCTAAAAGTTGGTGTTTGGCTGTTTGAGAAAATTTGTAACTTTGTAGCCATAATTACAACACTTCTTGCTATGTCCGACAAACCAAAACTCACCCAGTACCACGCCCACGACCGTATGCGTACCCTTATCAACGACAACGGTTCGATACTCTTTGTGATGAGCCGCTTCGGTATTCCGCTGGGCTTTGGCGACAAGAGCGTGGGCGAGATTTGTGTCGAGAGGGGTATCGACACCAACACGTTCCTCTCGGTGGCCAACTTTGTCAGCGGCAACGACAACGACATCAGCCACCTGTCGCTCACCTCGCTGATGGAGTATCTCAAAAGGGCCCACACTTGGTTTTTGGACTTCAACGTGCCCGACATACGTCGCAAACTCATCGAGGCCATCGATTGTTCAGGCAAGGACGAGGTGGCGCTGCTGATTTTGAAATTCTACGACGAGTATGTGGCCGAGGTGAGAGCCCATATGGAGTATGAGAACTCGACGGTCTTTACCTACGTCGAGGGTTTGCTGCAGGGTATTCTGAGCAAGGAGTACGACATTGCCAACTTTGCCGCCAAGCACAACCATATAGACCAGAAGCTGGCCGACCTGAAAAACGTCATTGTGCGCTACTACCCACAGGGCGACGACGGCTACCTGCTCCACTCGGTGTTGTTCGATATCATCAACTGTGAGAACGACCTGGCGCTCCACTGTGCCGTGGAGGACAAACTCTTTGTTCCTGCCGTGGAGGAGTTGGAGAGCAGAGTTAGGGCGAGCGGTCAGGGCCGCTACTCCGAGGGCGAGAGCTCGTGGGAGAGCACCCAGCCCGACCAACTGAGTCAGCGCGAGAGGGAGATTATCGGCTGCATTGCCAAGGGTATGACCAGCAAAGATATTGCCGACAGATTGTGCATCTCGGTACACACCGTTACCACCCACCGACGCAACATTACCACCAAGTTGCAAATCCACACCCAGGCGGGCTTGACCATCTATGCCATTGTGCACAAACTTGTGAGCCTTTCGGAGATTAAGATGCAATAAACTAAGAAGTTGCCTAACAAGGGAACTTTGTAATTGTACTTGCAATCAAATCAAAAAGAGTGTGACCAAAAACATATTGGTCACACTCTTTGTTTTGCTTGTGTTTCTGTTTAAGCCTTGCGCCTTAGTGGGGTGGCATAGCGGTCGAGCAACCACCAGATGATATACGACAGCACCGCTCCCAAAGCCCAACCTGCCAACACCTGCGAAAGAAAGTGCATACCCAGGTAGATTCGCGAGTAGCCAATGGCCACAACATAGATGGCCATAATCCACCAATACCACTTAAAGCCCTTCATTGCGTGGCCGATGACCAAAAATATCGACATTGTTGTGGCTGCGTGGGCCGAAATGGTACCCCAATTACCACCACGAATGTAGTACTCCTTGACGGGGTGCCAAACTCGGTGGAGCCCCTCTTGTAGAGCCTCCACACGGTTGGGGCGGGGCATCTGGAAGGTATCCTTGAAGAAGTTGCAAATCTGGTCGGTGGCACCAACGCTCGCCACTGCCGCCAGCAGAATTACAAGCGCATAACGCCAGCCGTAGCGGTGGCCGATGTGCCAGAGCAGGAAGATGTAGAGCGGAGCCCACACAATCTTCTCCGAGAAGAACCACATAATGCGGTCGAGCACCACGCCTCCGTCGAAGTTCAGGAGGTCGAAGATGTGCATATCGAGTGGCAAGGGTTGCATAGTAGTCTTAGTAGGGGGTGTTTGGGTTTGTTAGTCGTTGTTGCGGGCAAAGCCGAGGTAGTAGATGAGTGTTGCAATGGCACTCAGGGCTGCTACCAGATAGGTGCGGGCGGCCCAACGGAGCGACTCTCTGGCTCCCTTCTCCTCGCCCGGCATAAGGGTACCGCTCTCGCTGAGCCAAGCCAGAGCCCTCTGCGAAGCGTTGTACTCCACGGGCAGAGTTACAAGCGAGAAGAGTGCCGAGGCGGCCACCATTGCAATACCCAGCCAGAAGACTGCGGGGAAGGAGTTGAGCATCACGATACCGATAAGAATAACCCACGTCGAGAGGGCCGAGCTGAACTGCACAAAGGGCACAAGGGCCGAGCGCAGACGCAAGGGGGCGTAGCCACAAGCGTGCTGTACGGCGTGACCACACTCGTGGGCTGCAACGGCTGCTGCGGCCACCGAGGTGGAGTTGTAGACACTCTCGCTGAGGTTTACGGTGCGGGTTTTGGGGTTGTAGTGGTCGGTCAGGTGACCTCGGGTGGAGGTTACCTGCACGTCGTAGATGCCGTTGTCGCGCAACATCTTCTCGGCCACTTCGCGACCTGTGCGACCACAGGCAAAGCGCACCTTGGAGTACTTGTTAAAGACCGATTGGAGGCGGGCCTGAACAATCATTCCCACCACGCCAATCACGATAAAAAGAAGATAGCCAATGTTCATCTGTTTCTCTTTGTGTTTGTCTAGATTTTCTGCAACTATAACGCAGCGCAGTCGATTCTATTGTTCACGCACCGAGTAGAACGAGTCGGCCTGAGCTGTGGGGGTGAGCACAATCTCGTTGATGTGAACGTGGTCGGGCTGGGTGGTGGCCCAGAGGATAGCCTCGGCAATATCCTCGCCGGTGAGGGGTTTCAGACCCTTGTAGACACCATCTGCACGATTCTTGTCGCCGTGGAAACGGACAATCGAGAACTCGGTCTCGACCATACCGGGGCGAATCTCGGTAACGCGGATGCCGTGGCGCAAAAAGTCGATACGCATACCCTGACTCAGAGCGTGTACGGCGTGTTTGGTGGCGCAGTAGACGTTACCGTTCTCGTAGACCTGGGTGCCGGCAGTCGAGCCGAGGTTTACGATGTGTCCGCGCTTGCCGTTCTGAATCATTCGGTTGGCTACGGCACGGCTGATGTAGAGAAGGCCTTTGACGTTGGTGTCGATCATGGCGTTCCAGTCGGCCGAGCTGCCCTCGTTGAGGTGTTCGAGGCCTGCTGCCAGACCTGCGTTATTGACCAAAATATCGATGTCGGCAAACTTCTCTGGCAGGGCTTCGAGTGCGGCGTTGCACATAGCCTCGTCGCGAACGTCGAACGATGCCACACACACCTCGGCACCAAACTGCTCTTTCAGTTCGGCTTTGAGTTGTTGGAGTCGCTCGGTGCGCCTACCTGTGATGATTACCGCAAAACCCTCCTCGGCAAAAGCCCTCGCTGTGGCCTCGCCAATACCAGAGGTGGCACCTGTGATAAGTACTGTTTTCTTCATAAGAATCTCTCTATATTAAATTTATGGTGTAAAAGTACCAATTTTTTTGTACATTTGAGCCTGTTTAGCAGAGTTTTTCGATGTCGAGTAGAGTAGCAGAGATATTTTTGGCCCGCAGACTTAGCCGTCGCAAAGGCGAACGGAGGGGCGGAATGCTGGTGATTGCAACCATCAGCGTGGCGGTCAGTATGGCCGTTATGTTGGTGTCGATGTCGGTCATTGGTGGCTTCAAAGTGGCTCTCGAAGAGATACTTACAGGTTTTGCCGCCCACGTCAGGGTGGAGGTCTTGCAGGCCTCGTCGGTGGCCGATGCAACCCCCTTGGAGCTTTCGCCTGAGTTTGAGCAGAAGGTGGCCGGACTCGACCATTTCGGCTCCATAGCCAGGGTGGCCGAAAAGAGCGGCATTATCAAGAGCGCCACGGCAATGCAGGGCTCGCTCATCAAGGGTGTCGATGTGGGCTACGACTCGCTCTTCTACCGCAGTTGTTTGGTCGAGGGTCGCTTGCCACGAATCGGGGGCGAGAGTCGCACCAGGGATATACTCGTGTCGGAGGCTCTGGCCAATATGCTCGAAGTGGGCCTTAACGACAAGGTGGAGATGGTCTTCACCTCGCCCGAGGCACCCATTCGCCGCGATGCCTACAAAATTGTTGGAATCTACAACAGCGGTATGACTACTATGGACCGCTCGTTGGCCCTGACCGACATCCGCAATATCCAAAGGCTCAATGGTTGGAACGAAAACCAGGTGACTTGCTACGAGATTATGGCCGACGATGTGGCCGCGCTCGACGAGTTTGCGGGCAATGTGAGAGTGGAGGCTCTCTATGCCGGTGGCGACACCCTTTGGCGCACCTCCGACCTCCGCGGCTCCTATCCTCAGTACTTCGATTGGTTGGCCACACACGACATCAACGGAGTGGTTATCATCGTGATAATGATTGTGGTAGCGCTGCTCAATATGATTACCGCGCTGCTCATCATCATCTTCGAGCGCATACAGATGATTGGCACACTCAAAGCTCTCGGAATGCGTAACGGAGCAATTCAGAGGGTCTTTTTGTGGCGTTCGTTGAGCGTCATCCTGCGAGGTTTGGCGTGGGGTAATGCCATCGGCCTCGGACTTATGGCGGTGCAGCACTTTACGGGGGTATTCAAACTCGATGCCGAAGCCTACATCCTCTCCTCCGTACCCATCTCGTTTGAGCTGTGGTGGTGGCTGGGGCTCAACCTGCTTGTCCCCTTGGTGTTGGTGGTTTTGCTCTCGGTGCCCGTGGCGGTAATCTCGCGCATCAAGCCCGACCAAACACTTAAATATCAGTAACCCCTGCCTGTAATAAATACAATATATTGCGCCACAAAGCGTTAGATAATTAAACCGAGAGGATTACGATATGAGAAAAGTTGTAAAGATATTGGCCACGGCGTTGGCTCTGGTTGTGATGATGACCCTTAGCGGATGTGGTGTGATTTCGCTGAGCGACTTCAAATTCGAGGGTGCCAAAGTTATCGACTTTGACCTTAACAAAGGAGCCCGAGTGGAGATGACCATCACCAATAATTCGCTCTTCAAGGTGACCATCGTGGGTGGCGAGCTGGGAGCACACTACAAGGGTGCAGCCATTGGCGACATCTATATGAAGAACTCGGTGGTTCTGCCTCGCAAATCGACCACTACCGTAACCCTCGACGTGGGGCTCAAATTTTCCAGCCCTATGGTGGCCCTTACAGCACTCCGAGCACTCACCTCGTCGCCCGAAGATATTACCGTCACGGGCTATGGCGAGGGCAAAGTTTGGTTTGTTTCCAAGCGTTTCGAGCGTCGAGATGTGCCACTTTCGAAATTTATAGATATCTTTGGCCAACCAAGCCAATACTTGTAAAGAGAACTATACCCCTTTGGAGATTATGAAAAAACTACTGCTTGCACTCCTGACAACCGCTCTGGCCACCCTGGCGAGCGGTCAGAATATAGCCAACTTCAAGGCACAACTGTCGCAGCCCGACAGCCTTACCTCGGCACGAGTTGTGGCCACCGAGGAGTGGGGCTCGGCAGCCAGCGCCATAATGAAGTTCGACGCCCAAACCTCGCCCCAAGAGAGTTTTCAGGGCTACCGTATTCGCATCTATTCGGGCAACTCGCAGTCGGCACGAGCCGAGGCCGAGGCTGCTCGTCAGCTCTTTGTGGAGAACTACAATGTGCCCGCCTATTTTGCCTACGAAAACCCCTACTTTTTGGTTTCGTGTGGCAACTGTCTGACTCAGGAGGAGGCCATAATGTTGCTCTCGAAGGTGAAGATCCACTTCCCCAAGGCCTTTGTGGTGATGGCCGAGATTCCCGCCTCGGCAGTAACGACTACCTATGTGCGTCCCGTGGTGGAGAGCACCGAGGAGGAGAGCGCCGAGGGTGAGGCTGTTGTGGCCGAGCAGCAGACCACCACTACCGAAACACTTTAAGCACATATCCCCATACAAAAAGCGTTGGCAATATCTTGGTTGCCAACGCTTTTTTATTTGTTGAAAACTAAATCGTTACGCTTTGCGAGTGATTCGGCGGAAGCGAAGTCCAAGCACGCCCCAAAATGCCTCGCCAAAGATGCTGCCACTCATCTTTGAGGTGCCTGCGGTGCGGTCGCGGAAGATGATCGACACCTCCTTAATCTTGAATCCCAAGCGCCAAGCCGAGTACTTCATCTCGATCTGAAATCCGTAGCCCTTCATCTTCACTCGGTCGAGGTCGAGGGTGCGGAGCACCTCGGCACGGTAGCCCACAAAGCCCGCAGTTGCATCCCTTACGGGCATACGGGTCACGATGTTTACATAGCGCGAGGCGAAGTAGGAGAGCAGAAGTCGTCCCAAGGGCCAATCGACCACATTCACACCCTTGACATAGCGCGAGCCAACAACCACATCGGCACCCTCATCGAGGGCAGCGGTGAGTCGCAACAGGTCGTCGGGGTTGTGCGAAAAGTCGCAATCCATCTCGAAGATGTAGTCGAAGCCGTGCTCCAAGGCCCAGCGAAATCCGGCCAGATAGGCGGTGCCGAGGCCGAGTTTGCCGCTACGCTCAATCATAAAGAGTCGGTCGGGATGGGTGGTCATAAGGGTACGGACAATGTCGGCCGTGCCGTCGGGCGAGCCGTCATCGACAATCAGCAACGAAAAGTCGCCGGCGAGCGAAAAAACCTTCGCCACCATAGCCTCGATGTTTTCGCGCTCGTTGTAGGTTGGTATGATTATTAGTTTCTGCACTGCTATTGGTTTGAATTGCACGCAAAAATAGTTATTTTTGCAGAAAATAATCACTAATCGTGCCCGAAACATTAAATTTAACACTTTCGCCCAAGCAGGCCGCCTCCGAAGAGGGGTGGCTCGCTATTGCTGTGCGCCGCTTGGGTATCCGCCGCGACCAAGTGGCTTTGGCTCGCGTGATTAAACGCTCGGTAGACGCCCGACAGCAGACACCCAAGGTGTTGCTCACCGTAGAGATCTTTGTAGACGGAGAACAAAAGCCTGAAGAGATTCACTTCGACTACCCCTCGGTGGTCGGAAAAACCGAGGTTGTGGTGGTTGGCGGAGGTCCTGCGGGCCTGTTTGCCGCCCTGAGGCTCATCGAGCTGGGGTTGAGGCCCATTGTGTTGGAGCGTGGACGTGATGTGGTGCGCCGACGCAGGGATATTGCACAGATTCACCGCGGTGTGGCCATCGACCACGAGTCCAACTACGCCTTTGGCGAGGGTGGTGCGGGTACGTTCAGCGACGGCAAGCTCTTCACCCGCTCGAAGAAGCGCGGCGACTATAACCGAGCTCTGCAAACGCTTGTTTTTCACGGAGCCAATCCCGAAATTCTCTACGAGGCACACCCTCATATCGGTACCGATTGCCTGCCCAAGATTATCGAGCGCATACGTCAGACCATTCTCGATTCGGGTGGCGACATCCGTTTCGACTCGTGTGTTACGGACATCAAGTTGCGCGAGGGCCGTATCTGTGGCGTGTGGATGGGCGACACTCTGATTGAGGGCGCTGCGGTGGTGTTGGCCACGGGTCACTCGGCCGACGACATCTACGAGATGCTCCACGCAAGGGGCGTAAGGCTCGAAGCCAAGGCGTGGGCTATGGGCGTGAGGGTGGAGCACCCCCAGGAGCTTATAGACCGTATTCAGTACCACTCGTCCGATATGAGGGAGTGGTTACCCGCGGCCTCCTACTCGCTTGTTAGTCAGGTGGGTGGTCGAGGTGTCTACTCGTTCTGTATGTGTCCGGGTGGTGTGATTGTACCTGCGATGACCAACTTTGGCGAGTGTGTGGTAAACGGTATGAGTGCTTCGGCTCGTTCGTCGAGGTGGGCTAATGCGGGCATTGTCACCGAGGTGAGGCCCGAGGATTTCCCACACCTGCACGAGGAGTGGGGTGTGTTGGCCGGCTTGAAGTATCGTCAGGAGGTGGAGCGTCACGCTGCTGCACTTGTGGGTGGCGGAGGTGTGGCTCCGGCTCAGAGGTTGGCCGACTTTGTGACGGGCAGGGCCTCGTTCGATCTGCCTCGTACATCCTATCTGCCCAAGTCGGTGGTTGCGAGTGGCGATGAGTGGTTGCCCGACTTTATTGCCCAATCGCTCAGGGGTGGATTTAAGAGCTTCGGCTTTAAGATGAAGGGCTTTGTGACCAATCAGGCACAGATTATCGGTGTCGAGTCGCGAACCTCTACCCCCGTGCGAATTCCCCGCGACAAAGATTCGCTCCAACACCCCGAGGTGGCAGGACTCTACCCCACGGGCGAGGGTGCGGGCTATGCGGGAGGTATCATCTCGGCAGCTCTCGACGGCACCCGTGTGGCCGAAATGGTGGCCCAGACGGTTAAATAATTTTTTGCCAAAGGGGGTATAATAATTGCAAATTGGAGCGTTATTGCTATATTTGTATTGCTTAACCACAACCAACTGATTTGAGATGAAACGCATAGCAGCCCTTACAATGGTTCGCAACGACGAATTCTACCTGCGTAAGTGGGTAGAGTACTACGGTCGTGAACTTGGCAAGGAGAACCTCTATATTTTCTTCGACGGCACCGACCAAACCGTACCCGACTTCTGCGAGGGGTGTTATACCCACCTTCGCGAGCGCAACCCTCAGCACGTTGTGAAGGCCGAAAAGGATAGGCTCGGCTACCTCTCCGAGCGCGCTGCTGTGTTGATGAACGAGGAGGGCTACGACCTTGTTATCGGCACCGATGCCGACGAGTTTTTGGTGGTGGATCCCGCTGTGAGTGGCTCGCTGGCCGAGTATCTGAGTGGGCTGAGGATTCGTACAAGCGTGTCGGCTCTGGGAGTCGATGTGGGCCAACACCTCGACACCGAGGGGGTAATCGACGGCAGCCGTTCATTCTTGGAGCAGCGCCACTATGCCTACATCTGTTCGCGCTACACCAAGCCTTCGGTCATTTCGCGCCCCGTGCGTTGGGGTTCGGGCTTCCACCGTGTCAAAAGGCACGATTTTCGTATAGACAAAAACCTCTTCCTCTTCCACTTCGGCAGTGTCGATTTGAAGATGATAGAGGACCGAATGGGCAATATGGATTTGGTCTCGACCGGCAGGCTCAAACACATCCAGAAGCGTGCCCGCACCATATTTCTCATCACGGGGGCCAAGGCTCGCGAGTGGCAGCGAACTGTTCGTTTGTTGCGCCTGATTCACCAGTGGGTGCGTCCCATTTGGGCGCTCAACAAGCCCTGGAACACCATTCGCAAGTATGTTGTAGCCATCCCCGAGAGATTTTCCAAAATTGTATAAAGTCACTATGAGCAACGAGGTAGATGTTGTAATTGCGTGGGTTGATGGCGACGACCCCGCACACCGAGCCAAGCGCCTGCAATATGGTGGCAAGGTGGCTATCACCCACAACGATGTGGGTGGCGATATGAGGTTTCGTGCCACGGGCGAGATATACTTCTGCATAGCGTCCATTCTGCGCTACGCCCCTTGGGTGAGGAAGATTTGGATTGTTACCGACAACCAAGATCCCCACGCCGAGGAGTTTGTGGCCCGTAACTTTCCCGACAACAAGATTCCTATCGAGATTGTTGATCACAAGGTGCTCTTCCGAGGTTATGAGCAGTATCTGCCTACGTTCAACTCGCTGGCTATCTCTACGTTGCTGTGGCGTATTCCGGGGTTGAGCGATTGCTACCTCTACTTCAACGACGATGTCTTTTTGGCTTCGGAGGCTACTCCCGAAATGTGGTTCGAGGGCGACAAAACCGTGCTCTATGCCCGCAAGGTGCCTGCCCACGTTGCACGCCTGCTCCGCTGGGCTAAACACGTTGGCAAGAAGCACAAAATCTTCGGTCACAAAGACCCTATGCTCAACTCGGCCGATATTCTCCGTTCGGGCTACTTCTTCCTCTTCCCCCACGCCCCTGTGCCTATGCGCAGGAGTTGGTACGAGGAGTTCTTTGGAGCACACCCCGACCTGTTGGACAGCAATATCCGCCACCGTTTCCGCGAGCCATCGCAGTTCTCTTCGCCCACGCTCTTCTATGTGAGTGCCTACCGCGAGGGGTTGCTCGATGTGCGCTCGTCGAAGGGAACGACCTGCTTCTTCAAACCCTTTGCCGAGAAGAAGGGGGGCTATATGGCTCGCAAAATTAGCGAGGCCGACGGAAACAAGGCCTTAAAGTTTGGCTGCATCAACTCTTTGGGCGAGGCGTCAATCGAGGAGCAGGAGATGTTCAACCGCTGGATAACCAACAAACTCGACATAACACTCTAAACTTGGCCCCGCAGAAGATGAATCCCCAACAACCCGCCATTTCGGTCATTGTGCCCGTATATAATGCCGAAGCCACCCTTCGCAGATGTGTGGATAGTATTATGGCCCAGAGCTTTGCCGATTGGGAACTGATTCTTGTGAACGACGGTAGCAAGGATGGAAGTGGGGCTATCTGCGACGACTATGCCGCGAAGGATCCCCGTGTGAGGGTCATTCACAAGCCCAATGAGGGTGTGGCTGCCACCCGTCGCAGGGGTATTGAGGAGGCGCGCGGAGTCTTTTCTATTCAGGTCGATTCAGACGATTGGGTGGAGCCCTCGATGTTGGAGGAGCTCTATGCCGTGGCCACAAGCGAGGGTGCCGATATGGTTGTCTGCGACTTCTACCAAGACTACGATGGCCGCAAACCCCTCAAAAAAGTGAGCCAGCAACCCGCGGAGCTTACTGCCGAGCAGGTGTTGAAAAACATTGCCGAAGGGCGAGGTGTAAAGCCCTACTGTTGGAACAAATTTGTGCGCCACGAGTGCTACAAACGTTACAATGTGACCATTCCCTCGGATGTGTCGCACGGCGAGGACTTCCTGATTTGCCTGGCGTTGTTGCGCCACGGCAGCATCAAGGTTGCCTACCAGCCCAAGGCCTACTACCACTATATGCAGGGCGAGGGGTGCAACCTGCTCACACGCACCTACACGGCCGAAGACTTTGAGCGCGACAGCCGATTGCGCGACCACTGTCTTGCACTGATGGAGGGCCACAAGCTCCGCCCACAAGTGGATGAGCGCATCTCGTTCCACATTGTGCGCAGGGCCTTCAACGGAGGAGTTTTCTCCTCGGCCGAGTTCAAAAAACTCAACTACAAGTACCGCAACAGCATAAGAAAAAACCACCATATCGCTTGGCATCGTCGCTGGCGACTCTACCTCTCCTGCATTGGGCTCTACCGCCTGATGTATGGCTACAAGGCAGTGGCCGGGGTGGCGAAAAGACGATAAAAACAGACTACAATATGAATCCCGAAATTATCTCGAAATACTTTACCCTCACCGAGGAGCAGCAGCGACGCTTCGATGCGCTGGGCGAACTCTATCGTGATTGGAACAGCAAAATCAACGTCGTATCGCGCAAGGATATCGAGGAGCTCTACGAGCGTCACGTTCTCCACTCGTTGGCCATCGCCAAGGTGTGTAGCTTCGAGGCGGGCGCAAAGATTGTAGACATCGGTTGTGGTGGAGGTTTTCCCACCATTCCGCTGGCCATTATGTTCCCCGAGGTGGAGTTTACCGCCGTGGACAGCATCGGTAAGAAGATTACCGTAGTGAGGGAGGTGGCTCAGGCGCTGGGGCTGACAAATGTCACTCCAATAAACGCCCGCATCGAGGCGGTAAAGGGAGAGTTCGACTATGTTGTGAGCCGTGCTGTTACCGATATGAAGACCCTCAAAGGGTGGGCGCTGCCCAAGTTGAGAGTGGGCCAGCGAGGCTCGAAACCCAACGGTATGCTGGTCTTGAAGGGTGGCGACCTGGCCGAGGAGATTGGCGAAGCACGACTCAGGTGCGACATCTACGAGATTGGCGACCTCTTCGAAGAGGAGTTCTTCGACACCAAGAGGGTTATCTATGCAAAAAGATAGGAGTTCTCACCCAGAGAGCTCCTATCTCTTTTTATGTCTAATGTCTAACGTCTAATGTCGAAATGACCTAAGTTTATAAGGCCCTTAGGGTCTTTAAGGACTTTAATGGGAGAACTGAGAGCAAAGGGAGTTCTGCTGGGAAAATAACTCTCAACTCTCAACTCTCAACTCACCAAACGAATGGTATTATTCTCCAACGAACCTTCCTGCAATACTCCTCGTAGCCGTCCAGCTCTTGGCGGAGCAGGCGCTCCTCGTCGAGGGTGCGGGTGGCGATGATGGGCAGGTAGAACAGAAAGGCCACCAGCGACCACCACGAGCCCAAAATCAGGGGCATCGACAAAAACATCACCACCGTGGCCATATACATCGGGTGGCGCACCACGCCGTAGAGTCCGTTGCTCACCACTTGTTGATTCTCCCTGACCTCAATGGTGCGCGAAAGCCACTCGTTCTCTCTCAACACCTCGGCATATAATATATAGGAGAGCAGAAAGAGTGCACACGCTGCCACTACCACCGCGTCGGGAACAGAGCTCCACCCCCAACGGAAGTCGAGTCCCGCAACCACAAATCCCACGATGAATACCAATCCCGAGAGGCGTACCACCAGATTCTGTGTCGAACGGCTCTCTTTGGCGTCGAGTCGCTTGGCCAACAGCGCGGGCGAAAAGATGGCCAACACCACTCCCAGCACCAACATCGGGCCTAAGAGCACGGCCAGCAGTCGCCACGCACCGCGCCACTCCAATGTGCCTGCGGGCATAAAGAGCAGCGCACCCATAAGCGCTCCTCCTGCTACCAACTTGACTAATCCGCTTGTGACCAATCCGACCATTCCGCCCTTTGCGCGGGCGCCCTTGCTTTGACTCTTCATCGCTCTGTTTTTTTGCTGTAAAGGTGTTTGTGAACACAAATTTACAAAAAATAACCGTACCTTGTGTTACATTTTGTCGGCTCGTGCGTCTTGTATGTGAACGGGCCACACAGCGCCCCACAAACACAGCAGACCACACACCCTCACACAACACAATGAAGGAGAAAGAATTTAACCGAACGATCATACCACTTGGCGACAAGATGTATCGCTTTGCTCTCTCGATTGTGGGGTGTGGCGAGGATGCACAAGATGTGGTGCAGGATGTTATGGAGCACCTGTGGAGCTCTCGCACAAGGCTCAACCCCACCAACATAGAGGCCTTCGTTATGCGCTCGGTGCGAAACGCCTCGCTCGACAAAGTGACGGGAGCCAGGCGCAGGGCTGAAAGGATGGATGACTTGGCCTATCTGTCGAACCGCACCACCGCTCCGCGCGACGAGTTTGATGTTGGTGATCTGGTGGAGCAGTTTGTGGCCGAGCTGCCCGAACGACAACAGACCATCCTCCACCTGAGGGATGTCGAGGGCTACGATTTCGACACCATAGCCGAGGTAGTCGGGATGGAGCCACCCACGGTGAGGGTAAATCTCTCCCGAGCCCGCCGAGAGATAAAAGAGAAGATGGAGAGAGCGATGAATTTTGGCCTATAAAGCATAAAGATATGAAAGATAGCAAGTTGAATATAGAGGAGTTGGTCGAGAAATGGCTCGATGGCAACACCTCGCTCGAAGAGGAGCGCACCCTGGCCGACTACTTTGCCGCAGGTGAGGTGGCCGACAACCTCAGGTGGGCCGAGGCTCTCTTTGCCCGCAATGTCCAGGCTCGCACCACCACTCCCGCCACACCTATTGTTCCAATAAAGACCACCCCCGGTCGCCACACTCTACGCCTGACGCTTGTGGCAACCGTGTCGGCAGCTGCGGCAATGGCCCTCGGACTCTTTGTGGTGGGTAGTTCGCAAAAGCAAGCCTGCGCCTACATAAACGGCCAGATGGTTTGCGACGCTGCGGTGGCTATGGAGTATGCAGCACCCGTATTTGCCCGCCTGAGCCAATCGCTGCAACCGCTCCACAAGACGCGCGAAAACCTCTCGAAGGTCAAAACCTCGACCGACAGAGCAACTGCAATTATTGAAAAGTATAACGTAGATAAACTGTTACAACTATGAAAAAGATTTTTGTGATTTTAGTGGTGGCGCTCTCTGCTGTGGGAGCGGTCGATGCCCAAACGAAGAAGATGACCGTCGAGCAGCTATATGCCAAATATGAAGGTGGCGAAAACGTCGTAACGATGAATATCCCCGGCGAGATGTTGGTAACTATGGAGGCCGATGCCGATGTGGCAGCCAATGTGAGCAGCCTGATGATGATTATCAGCGAGTCGGCCCCCAAGAGCTTCAAAGAGGATGTAGATGTGCTTGTTAAGTCGGGCAACTACACGTCGCTGATGAATATCAATGCCGAGGGCGAGCGCGTGGGTATGTATATGAGCAAAGACAAAAGTGAGTTTTTGTTGGTCGTGTATAGCTCCGATGGTGAGGCCGTGTTTATGTGTGCCAAGGGCGAGAACTTTACGGCACAGAGTATGATGGCGTTGGCCGAGGGAGTTGGAGATATGTTTTAGAGCGATGTAAAACCGACTCGTTTTAGGTTTAGTTAATTAAGTGAGAGTGTGCCACCCGCCGAGGGCTGTGCCAACACCCCAACAAAAAAAGCTCCCATTGTGTGTGGGGGCTTTGGGCGTTCCGCCAACCCGAACGAAACAACTCACAACTGCAACCACAACCATCATCCCCACTTACCATTGTTTAGCTCCACCTTCAACTCCCCTACGAAAGGGGAGGTGGCCCAAAGGGCCGGAGGGGTGCTCGAAAAAGGAAATGAGTTCCTCCAACCAGAACGACCAAACCCTCGATGGAGTGCAGACCTCGCACAACCCACCAACGCAAAAAAGAAAAAGAGAAACTCACGTCTGAGTTTCTCTTTTTCTTGCGGGAAATAGATTGACTATTTCTCTTTGGCAACGTAGCGTTTCTCTTTGATACGAGCCTTTTTACCAGTGAGGTTGCGGAGGTAGTAGATACGTGCGCGACGTACAACACCAACTTTGTTTACCTCGATCGACTCGATGTGGGGCGAGTAGAGAGGGAAAATACGCTCAACGCCTACACCGTTCGAAATTTTACGGATGGTGAACATTTTGGTTACACCGTGACCTTTGATTTGGATTACCACACCGCGGAAGCTCTGGATACGCTCTTTGTTACCCTCTACGATTTTGTAGCTTACGGTGATGGTGTCGCCGGCTTTGAATGCGGGAACCTCCTTGGGAGCCCACATAGCCTCTTCTGCGATTTTGATTAAGTTGTCCATCTTTTTATAAACCGGTATTAAAAAGTTAAGGTAGGGAATATTACGGACTCCTGTGTTCTCATAAGAGATTCCGCTACCGAATTGGCTGCAAAGGTACACAATAAATTCAAAATACAAAATCCAAAATTCAAAATTGTGCATTTTGCGTTGTGTAAGGCGGTGATTTTGTGGTATGTTTGGGGGAAAGAGGTGCTGTTTTTTGAATTTTTGGCCATTTGCCCACTCTCTATCGCGGTGTGATTTTTAACTTTCAACTTTCAACTTTCAATTTTCAATTCTTTGTACCTTTTGGTGGCAAAAGGTACCCAAAAGCCACTGCGATGCATTTCGGCGGGGCGCGGGGAGTTGGTGTCTAAAACAAACGACCGTAAAGGTCGGCCCCATTCGGGCGTCTTTGTTTCTTCACGCCCCCAACACCCCACTCCTTCTTCCGCCTGCAATGCGGTCGCAGGTATTATTTTTAATACCCAAGTAATTTGAGGTGGTTGAAATGCTTTGCTAAAAGTTGTAAAAAATAATGCGCCCGACTTGCGGGCGCATCTTAATTTTCAATTTTCAATTTTCCATTCTCCATTCTCCATTCTCCATTCTTCCCCCTCTAACTAAGGTGGTGTTGCTACTCCTCAGGGCGGAAGAAGAACTCAGTGCGCCATTCGGCAAACAAGTTCTCATCGGCCATTTCGCCCAGGTAGTATTTTGACAAAGAGAGTACATAGGTGGGTGAATCGACACTCTTATGGATGAGAACATTCGCTACATTGCCCGAATCGTTATATGCATAGGTGATTTCGGTCTTCGAGGTGCCGCCATCGGCAAGCCTCTCAATTTCGGTTGTCTTCACCGAAGTGATGGGTGACGGAATGCGTTTGCCGTTGAGTATTGTGGTAACACTCTTGCCCTCGCTCTCGGAGTACTCATAAATATCCTTTCTTGTGCGAGTTAGTTTTCCATTGCTGAGCATCTGCCAAATCTCAATTAGGTCGCCTCTGTCGTTGTAGACCTCGTGCATCTCTTTGCTGTAATGGGTGTCGTACTCTATCTTGCGAATCAGCACCCCCTGCTCGTTGTACTCATTGCGCCTTTTAACGGTGAGGGTGTTGCAAGTCATGTCGTGCTGATACAGACCTGTGAGCAACCCCTGCGAGTTGTAGACCTCTAATTTGTGGGGCTCTCCGTTGCGTTCGTGGGTGAAGTATTCCCACTTTTCGGCCACCCCGCCATCTTTGTTGTATACTGTGCGCTTTTTGTCACGCCACTCTTCTCCCCACTCTGACCACCACACCTGCACCAAGGTCTGCTTGTCCTTTCTGTGGTAGGTGTATCGAGTGCCAATAGTGTCGTACAGAATGGGGCCCCACCCAAAGTGACTTTTGTGTCTATTCTGCCAAATATGGCGCTGCTGATAGTGGTTTTCGGCATCAAGAATACAGGATGTTTTATAGTTCCTGAGGATGTTGCGGTCTTGTTCCACGATGCTACGCTCTTCGACTATGTCGCCGTGGCGGTTGTAGGTGTAGGTGGTGCTGTCGAGCAGGACTCCGTCGCCACGATATGAGGCCTTTGTGAGGGGGTGGCCTTTGTGGTTATAGCGGGTGTAGGAACGATGTTTTAGCACCTCATTTTGGTAAAACTCACAGCTGCGCTGGTTGCCGTGGCGGTCGTAGGTGTGGCACCACTTCTCGGATATGAAATACTCTGCGGGTTGATACTGCTTTGTTGTCTCGACTAACTGCCCACGCTTGTTGTAGGAGAAGGTCTGCACAAGAAAGAGTGTGTCGTCATGCATCTTCTCATAACGAATCAACTGCCCCTTCTCGTCGAAAAAGTTCCTTTCAAAGGTGTGTCTGTGGGCGGTCTGGCGTTTGTTTGAGGTTGTTGTTTGGCGATTTGTGCGTAGCATAGCCCCCTTATTGTTGTATTTGGCTGTTGCTATCAGTGTTGTTGCTGTTGCGCGTTCTGGCGGTTTTGTGTAGTGATAGTCGCTTATGCTGTCGATGTTGGCGAGAGATCTGTTGTCGGGCCTATTGGGATAGGTGGCGGTATAGGAGTCTATTTGGGGGTGGAGTGTGACCATGGGAGTGGCGCAGCCGATAGCGAGCAGAGCCAGCAGCAAGCAGAGAGCCATGTCGATTTTGTTGTGTGTCATCGCGGTAGGGACGTTAGTTAACCGCAATATACGAAATATATTTCACAAAATATAATTCTCAAACCCACAATTCACAATTCTCAATTCTTTTCCGTACCTTTGCGCTTATGGAGAGTATTTATGGCAAAAATATAGCCGAGCTGAAAGCCGTAGTGGCCGAGGCGGGTCTTCCGGCCTTCGCCGCCAAGCAGTTGGCCGACTGGATGTACAAGAAGGGGGCAACCTCCTTCGACCAGATGACCAACATCTCGCTTGCGGGGCGCAAGGCTCTGGCCGAGAAGTTTTCGCTCGGGCTGAGCGCACCCATCCACGTCTCGGAATCGAGCGACGGTACGCGCAAGTATATATATGTGGCCCAGGGCGGAGAGCGCATCGAGAGCGCCTACATCCCCGACGGCGACCGCGCAACCCTCTGCATCTCGTCGCAAAAGGGGTGCAAGATGGGTTGTAAGTTCTGCTTTACGGGTAGGGGAGGATTTCACGGTCAGCTCACTACCTGCGAGATACTCAATCAGATAGCCTCGTTGCCCGAGCGCGACAAACTTACCAACATCGTGCTGATGGGTATGGGCGAGCCTCTCGACAACACCGACAATGTGCTGAAAGCCTTGGAGGTGATGACCTCCGAGTGGGGCTACGGTTGGAGCCCCACCCGCATTACCCTCTCGACGGTGGGTGTTGTGCCCAACCTGAAACGCTTTCTCGACGAGTCGCAGTGCCACTTGGCCGTGTCGCTCCACAACCCTTTCAGCGACCAGCGCCGAGAGATTATGCCCGTCGAGGGTGCCTATCCCATTAGGGAGGTGGTGGCTCTGCTGAAACAGTACGACTTTACCCACCAGCGTCGCGTGAGCTTCGAGTACATCGTGCTGAAAGGTATGAACGACAGCCCCGAACACATCAAAGAGCTGTGCCGACTGCTCGACGGCTTGAAGTGTCGCATCAACCTTATCCGTTTCCACGCTATTCCCGACTCTCCCTACGTCAGTCCCGATGGCGACAAGATGATTCGTTTCCGCGACACCCTCACCAAGAAGGGCATTATGACCACCATCCGAGCATCGAGGGGCGAGGATATCAAGGCCGCCTGCGGACTCCTTTCGGGTCAAGGCGACCGCACCAAAACCGACAACCAATAAATTTGGCAACACACTAACCCTATGGCAGGTAATATCACAAAGTTGGCGAGCCAGGTGGCCGTCTATGGCATCAGTAGCGTCGTGGCGCGACTGCTGAACTACCTGCTTGTGCCCTACTACACCCGCATTATGGCTCCGGCCGAGTATGGTGTAATTACCGACATCTATGCCCTGATACCCTTTGCGCTGGTGGTGCTGAGTATGGGTATGGAGAGTGGCTACTTCCGCTTTGCGGCCAAGGCCGAGGGGCAGGAGGGTGTGCGAAAGGTCTATGGCTCCACTTGGGGTATAGTGTTGCTTGTGAGTGCGATTTTCTTTGCGCTGGTAGCTCTGTTCAATGCCCCCATAAGCCGTGCAATGGGCTACGAGGGTAAGGATTATATACTCGTCACGGCGGCAATCATAGCCTTCGATGTGGCGGCGGTTATCCCCTTCTCGCGACTCAGGCAGGAGAATAAGGCGCTGCGCTATGCGTTGTTGAAGTTACTATCCGTAATCGTAAATATCGGCTTTTGTCTGCTTTTCTATAACGCAGATATTGAGTGCCTTAAACTATATGAGTGCGACACCGATGCGGGCTATGCGCTGGTGGCAAACCTCATTGCGAGCGTTTTGACTTTCATTTTGTTACTTGGTAGCAATAAATGGTACTCGCCACGCATCGATTGCAAGGTGTTGCGACCCATTGTGTTGTTTTCGTTTCCGCTGCTTGTGAGTGGCATTGCGGGCACGGCCAACGAGTTTATCGACCGCCAGATGATCAAGTATCTGATGCCTGCCGAGAACTCGCTCGCGGCACTCGGAATCTATGGTGCGGTGCTCAAAATCGGTGTGGTGATGCAGCTCTTTACGCAGATGTATAGGCTAGCTGCCGAGCCATTCTTCTTGGCCGAATTCAAGAAGGACGAGTTCAAAAATACCACGGCCGAAACGATGAAGTATTTTGTGATTGTCAGCGTGGCTATCTTCTTGATGATTACTCTGTTTAGCGACCTGTTTGCCCTTATTGTAGGCCCCGCATTTAGGGAGGGAATGTACATTCTGCCCATCGTTTTGGTGAGCAATGCACTGTCGGGTGTGGTGCTCAATCTGTCGTTCTGGTACAAGCAGTCGGGAGCCACCAAGTATGCAATTCTCATAACCCTCACGGGTCTGATTTTTACGGTCGTATTCAACATTATGTTGGTACCCACGCTTGGCTATGTTGGTGCGGCTCTGGCTCGCCTTGTTTGCGAGTTTGCAATGGTGGTTGTGAGCTACCGCCTTGGTCGCAAACACTACCCCATACCTTACGATTTGAAACGTATGGGCGAATACCTGCTTGTGGGTGCGGCCATATATGCTTTTTCGTGGAGCACATCCGACCTTGCGCCAACCATTAAGTACATAGAGTCCAGCCTTTTGCTTGTTGGCTTTGTGGTCTATGCCATTCGTCGCGAGCGCATCGATATTGTGGGTATGGCGAGGGGCATTTTAAGAAGAAAATAACAAAAAAACAGATAAGACTATGAAAGTGAAAGTTATCAACAAATCGAAGCACGATTTGCCCCGTTACGAAACCCCTCTGTCGGCAGGTATGGACGTGAGGGCCAACCTCGATGAGCCCATCACCCTCGGCCCTTTGGAGAGGGCTATGGTACCCACCGGATTATTTGTGGAACTGCCCCAGGGCTACGAGATGCAGGTGAGGCCTCGAAGTGGTCTGGCTGCCAAGCGTGGAATTACCGTTCTGAATGCCCCCGGTACCGTCGATGCCGACTACCGCGGCGAGGTGAAGGTAATCCTCGTAAACCTCTCGAACGAGCCCTTTGAGGTGTGCGACGGCGAGAGGATTGCGCAGTTGGTTGTGGCTCGCCACGAGTGTGTGGAGTGGGAGTCGGCCGAGAGCCTTAGCGACACCGAGCGTGGTGCGGGAGGCTTTGGTAGCACGGGCAAGCAGTAGGCGCGGTGCTTTTGCTTTGCAAAACCCTTAGAGGGGCGGTGGTTGGTGGCAACTACCGCCCCTTTTTGTTAATTTTCCGTAGGAAAATCGAAAAAGTGGCTCGGTGGCTTTCAATTCTCAACCTTTTGTCCTACCTTTGTAGTTTAGCAAAATAGCACAACTTTTGGCAGATGAAATTTAGTGACGTCATAGGACACGAAGAGCTCAAACGCAGGCTGCGCGACAACATCGACGCGGGCCGAGTGAGCCACGCTCAACTCTTTGCCGGCGAGGCGGGCTGGGGTACACTCCCCCTGGCACTCGCCTATGTGCAATATCTCCACTGCACCAACCGCACCGACGGCGACTCGTGTGGCAAGTGTACCTCGTGTTTGCAGATGGAGGCCTTGGCCCACCCCGACGTTCACTTTGTCTTCCCCGTGGCCAACATCACCAAGAACCCCACCAGCGATTCGCTCATCGACGAGTGGCGCTCGGTGTGTAAGAACTACGAGGCAATCTTTGGCGAGCACGAGTGGTACGATGCCATCGATGCCAACAACGCTCAGGGTATCATCCCTGTGAAAGAGGCGGGCGAGGTGATTCGCAAACTCTCCTATAAAGCCTTCGAGGGCGAGTGGAAGAGTGTGATTCTCTGGTTGCCCGAGAAGATGCGCAGGGAGGCTGCCAATGCGTTGCTGAAAATTTTGGAGGAGCCTTGGGACAAGACCCTCTTTTTGTTGGTGAGCGAGAAGCCCGATTCGTTGCTCGAAACCATCATTTCGCGTACCCAGAGTGTGGGTGTGGGCCGCATCGAGGAGCGTGCGCTTGCCGGCTACGCCACACGTCGCCTTGGAGCGGGCGAAGAGCAGGCCGAGGTGGCTGCACGTCTGGCCGACGGTTCGGTAATCGAGCTGCGACGCATCGTTAGCGAGGGTGGCTCGGCCGAGGCTACCGACAACTTCGAGCTCTTCACAAGGCTTATGCGTCTGTCGTACAGCAACCGTCACTTGGAGCTTTTCGAGTGGGCCGACCAGATTGTGGCAAGCGGTCGCGAGGGGCAGAAGAGTTTCTTGGAGTACACCCTCAGGTTGCTCCGAGAGAGCTATATGCTCACGGCAGGAATGGAGAATATCACCTATCTGTGGGGCGACGAGAAGGCCTTCTGCTCGAAGTTTGCACCCTTTGTGGCCAACCACAACATCGAGGCTCTGGTGGCCGAGACCGAGAGGGCAATCAGGGATATTGGTCAGAACGGCAACCCCCGAATGGTCTTTCCCCACTACGCTCTGGCAATTAGCAAACTGATAGCCCTGAGGGGATAGAAATAACAGAAACCACTAAACTAAAACAACCCAATAAAAGTGGGAAGATGTGTAAAGCATAGCTTCTCGAACACACTAAAAACTATGGCAAAAGCGATTATTATAACAGGTGGAAACGTGGGCGACGTGAAGGATACTTTGCGACGCGCACAGCAGGAGGTAAACAACAATTTGGGCGTGATTTTGCGCTGCTCGCACAACTACGAGAGCAAGGCTTGGGGCTTTACATCCTACGACAACTTCTTCAACCAGGCGATTATCATCGACACCGACTACTCGCCCGAGGAGTTGCTCGACAAGGTGCTCGAAATCGAGATCAAACTCGGTCGTAACCGCGAGGAGGAGGCCGAGGTGAAGGCTCGCACCGGCGAGAGGTTTGCACCCCGTCCTATCGACATCGACATCCTCTTCTACGACGACGAGGTTATCGACACCCCCCGTCTGAAAATCCCCCACGCACTGATTCAGAGCCGCGATTTTGTGTTGCGACCTCTCAACGAGATTGCTCCCGACAAGATTCACCCCACTCTGAACAAAACTATCCACACCCTCTTCCTCGAAATGGAGGCCGAGGAGAAAGAGTAACACCGAGAGATTAAAAGGGCAAATGGCACAAAAAAGTCTAAAAAGGGTTTTGCAGGCAGCGTTGTTGCTGATGTTCTCGTCGTCGCTTCTGTGGCGATGTGCCAACATCTCCTCACCCCAGGGCGGACCGAAAGATTCGCTCCCGCCAATCATTGTGAGCGCAGCACCGATGTTCAACACTACCGAGTTTAAGGGCAACACCATCACTATCGGATTTGACGAGTATGTGGTCATCAAAGACCAACAGAAGGAGTTCTTCACCTCGCCAATGATGAAGCGTACCCCCAAGCTGACCACCGTGGGTAAGACTATCCGCGTCACCATTCTCGACACCCTGGCCGAGAATCAGACCTATGCGCTCAACTTTGGACGCAGCGTGGTGGACAACAACGAGGGCAACGTGTTGAGCGACCTGAGGTATGTATTCTCTACCGGCAGGGAGATCGACTCGATGGTGATGAGTGGCTACACCGTGAGCGCAAGCAAGGGCGATAGTGTGAGCAAGTCGCTCATATTTTTCTACCCCGCCGAGGTGGACTCGATTCCCGACTACGACTCTATTCTGTTCAAACACAAGCCTGCCGTTGTGGCTCGTGCCGCCACCAACGGTATCTTCGTGGCTCAGAACTTGAAGCCCATAGACTATAAAATCTACGCCATTCAGGACAACAACAATAACTACACCTACGACCCCGAGACCGATATGGTCGGTTTCTTGGACTCGGTGCGTAATCCCCTTAGGGAGCCCGATTTCAGCGTTTGGTACGACACCACGCGCCACTATCTGACGGCCAACCCCCAGCTCTACTTCAAGATGTTTACCGACGGAAGGTTCAAGCGTCAGTCGCTGGCCGAGTCGAAGCGTCCCGAGCAGCACAAAGTTACCCTCTACTTCGGTGCTCCACAGCCAGAGGTGTTGGAGTTCTCGATCGACAGCATCGCCTCCGAGGAGATAATTACCGAGTATGAGACCAAGGGTCGCGATACCATCAACTATTGGCTCAATGTTCCCTCCGAGAGGTTGGGCGACACCCTGCGTGGCCGAGTGATCTATCTCAAACACGACTCGGTGAACAACCTTGTGCCCGATACGGCCAAACTCGAACTCTTCTGGAAGTACTTCGAGAGCAAAGAGGAGAAGAAGGCCCGCGAAGAGGAGGAGAAGAAGAAAGAGAAGGCGCTCAAAGATAGCGTGGAGTATGTTCCACCCGTCAAGCCTAATCCCTTCAAGGTGGAGTACAGCAAGGGAGAGCTTAATCCCGAACGTAGCTTGTCGTTCACGTTTGCAATGCCCCTCACGGAGATTGATACTGCTGCCATTGAGCTCTACTATGTGGGCGAGGTGGCAGATAATCAGCCCGCCCCAACAGACCGAAGAGCTGCTGCAAAATCGGCACAAATGGAGGCTGACTCGGTGGCCGAGAAAGAGCCCGAATTGCCCAAGGTTGATTTCAACTTCGAGCGCGACACGGCCAATATGAAGATTTGGCACATAAGGAGTCAGTGGAAACCCAAGTCGAAATACCGTCTGATGATTCCTGCGGGCACATTCCGCAACGTGGCTTCGCAGCAGAACGATACCATCAAGTACGACTTCAACACCCTCGACCTCGAAAAGTATGGTGCGGTGTTGGTGAACGTGATGGGCAAAAGGCCCGATAGCCGCTATGTCATCTACCTGCGTAACGAGGGTGGCAAGGTGATAGACGAGGTGCGTCACGCCCACACGGGTGTCTACCGCTTCAACTACGTTCAGCCCGGCAAAGTGAGGGTGAGTGTCTTGGAGGACAACAACGACAACGGCATTTGGGACACCGGCAACCTCATTGAGCGTCGTCAGCCCGAGCGTACCGAGCCCTATGTTGATGAGCGCGGCGAGGAGATTATGGAGGTGAAGGCAAACTGGGAGATTGAGGTGAAGGCCGATATGAACAAACTCTTTGCCCCCATCACCTTCGAGAGTGTAAACGAGCAGTTGCGTAAGACCGAGGCCGTAAGGCTCAAGAAGATACTCGAAGAGCGTGAGAAGAGACGCATCGAGGAACTCAAACGTCAGCAAGAGGGCGAGGGTGGAGGCCTGGGTGGCTTCACCTCGAGTATGGGCTCGATGAAGAGTGCCGTGAGCAGTATGGGCGGTATGAGGTAGCAGTAATCCTCGGCCCGCGGGTCGGCAAATGCAACAAAATGGAGAAAACGATGAGAAGATTTTTAGTTATAGCAATGATGGCAGTATTGGGGCTTGCAGCCGAAGTGGCGGGCCTCGATACCCTTCACAGCGCACAGGCCCAGAAGCAGTACCTTGGTGTGAAAGGTGGCTGGGGCGAGGGTGATGTGAGGCTCTATCCCCATTGGCCTTCTCCACCCGTTTGGGGCAAGTGGAATGGAGGTATCTATTGGGTCTACTACGGCGGTGGTAAGGACAACCACTACCTCTACGACCACGTTTCGGGTGGTGTGTGTGTCGAGTTGGAGTTTATTCAGAGGGGCTTTCAGTATGCTGCTCTGGACCGCTTCACCGAGCGTTACACCTACGGGCGACACATCAACTCCATTATGGTACCGCTGATGTGGCAGCCCCACGTCTTGACCCTCGACCAGAGGTTGCGACTGTTTCTGAATGCGGGTGTGACCGCTTCGTTCAACCTTAACTCCACCGAGTATTATATCGACAACGAGACGGGCGAGGTGGAAACCTACGACTACGAGTTCCAGACTGTTAGGGATAACCGCTTTGGCTATGGCTTGGTGGTAGGCCTGGGTGGCGGTTGGAGCTTCGAGAAGATTGAGGTGATGATGGAGGCTCGCTACTACTTTGGCTACTCCGACATCGTAAAGCGTAAGACAATCTATTCGGGTACCCAATTCTTGCGCTCGCCGCTGGACAACATCAACCTCAGCGTGGGTGTGGCCTACCATTGGAATCACAATGGTGCGTGGGCCAAGAGTCCTGCTCAGCGAGAGGCTGCCCGCAAGGCCAAACTCGATATGGAGGCTTTGACCTCGCATATGGGGCCCTCGACCATCGAGATTTTAGAGTAAACAGAGAGAGATTAAACACAAAAAAGCATAGACAATATGGAGAACATTGGAGAGTCGACAAGACAGCAGAAAGTAGCACGTCAGATTCAGAAAGATATAAGCGAATTGTTCCTGAAAGAGTGTGCCGAGTTGGTTAGGGGCGTGATTGTGTCGGTAACTACCGTGAGGGTTAGTCCCGATTTGGAGTATGCCCGCATCTACCTGAGCATCTTCCCCTTCGAGCGTCACCAGGAGATTATGGCCCGTATCGAGGCCGACAGCTGGAAGATTCGCAAACTTCTCGGTGCCCGTATGCGTAACCAGCTGAGGGTTGTACCCGAGATTACCTTCTTCCTCGACGACTCGTTGGAGTATATCGAGAACATCGACAACCTGCTCAAAAAATAGTCCAAAAACAGAGCCCCCAAACGGGGCGCGCCCACAACAATGAAACTGCCACTTCTGTTTGCATCGCGCTATCTGCACTCGAAGAAGTCGCTCTCGGTGATTAACACCACCGCGACGGTTAGTTCGGTGGCTATTGGTGTGGCCGTGGCGGCTATGGTGATACTGATGTCGGTCTACAACGGCTTCGACACGCTGCTCAGGCAGATGTACGACACCGTGGAGCCCGACTTGACTATCACCCCCGCACGAGGCAAAACCTTCAAGGCCGATGCCTACGATTGGGACTCGCTGGGCGAGATAGATGGGGTGGGGGCCTTCTCGTTGGTGCTCCGCGAGAGCATTATGGCCGAGTACAAGGGGCGACAGATGTATGCCACCCTGTGTGGTGTGGACGACCGCTACCCTGAGGTGGTACCGTTGGCCTCCGACGACCAACTGTGGTATGGCACTTGGCAGCTGAAACACGGACAGGTGCGTAAGGCTGTGGTGGGGCGAACGATAGACGAACTCTTTGCCGACGGCTACTCGGTGAAGAATACCGCTCTACACGAGCGACTTACGCTCCACGCACTCAGGCGCGAGAACTTCTCGCCACTACTCCCTATGGGGGCAATCAAGAGCCACAAGGTGCGTCACGCGGGAACACTCAACGATGACGCTTCGCGCGACTTGACCAACACGGTCTTTGTGTCGATCGACGTGGCCCAAGAGTTGCTCTCGGCGGCCGACCGAGCCTCCGAAGTGGTCATCAGACTCTCCGACGGAGGTAAGCTCAAACGTGTGCAGCAGGCTCTGAATGAGAAGTTGGGGCAGGATTGGGTGGTGCAGAATCGTTACGAGTTGAACAACTCGCTCTATATGGCTATGAGGTATGAGAAGTGGAGTATATTTTTCATTCTGTTGCTTGTAACCCTCATTGCCGCCGTGTCGATTGTGGGCTCGCTGATGATGCTCATAATCGAGAAGAAGGGCGACATCGCAACCCTCTATGCCATCGGTGCCAAGCGCAGCCTCGTGAGGCAGATTTTCTCCACCGAGGGAGTGCTCATCGGTGTCAGGGGTATGGCAGGAGGATTGGTGCTCGGACTTGCAGTGTGTGTGGCACAGATGCAGTGGGGGCTTATCCGTATGCCGGGCAGCACCTTTATTATCGACTTCTATCCCGTGGAGATAAGGCCGCTCGACATAGGGGGCATTATTCTCTCGGTAGCGCTCGTGACGATAGTTATAACAAACCTTACGGTGTCGAGTATGATACCACGAAAAGCAAAGGCAAATGAAACACGCAGTTAAGATATTTTTTGTAGTCGCAGTGGCCCTTTGGGGGGTGAGTTGTGGCAAGACGACAATCATTCCGGATGATGAGTTGACCAACATCACCCAGGAGATGTTTTTGGTCAATGCCTATGCCGCAAAGCAGAAAATCAACACCGACAGCTTGGATATCTACACCCCAATCCTTGCTCGCTACGGCTACAATCAGGAGGATTTCTTCAACACTCTGGCCAACTTCACCCAGCGCAAGAGTGCCCGTTTTGGCGACATCATCGAGGCGGCCATCTCGTCGCTCGAATGGCACGCCAACGACTACGAAAACAAGGTGAGAAACCTCAATTATATCGACTCGCTGGCTCAGGCGATGTGTAAAAAGGAGGTCTACTTTGCCGAGCGCGTGAGGGTTACACGAATGAAGGATACGGCACGTTTGGAGGTCAATGTTCCCATTGTGGACAAGGGCGAGTACCACCTCAAATACAAGTACCACATCGATACGCTCGACAAAAATACCCTCATTCAGAACGTGGTGTTGGTGGTCGATGGCGACGAGAAGCCCAACTACAATACTCGTAACCACATGACTCGCCACACTCCAAAGGATTTCTTCTTGAAGGTTATGCCCAAGCCCGGTAGTCAGGAGCTGCGCATCAAACTTGCCGACTACACCCGCAAGGAGGAGCGTCCCTATATCATTATCGACTCGGTGAGCGTGGTCTACTTCCCACCCGTTGAGGAGGCTCTGCGCCACATGGACTCGGTGATGAGTTTCAAACCCTCGCTTATCACTTGCGACACCATCGACCTCTTCCGCCACTTGATGGCCAACCCACCTATGCTCTCCAAAGACTCCATCGAGGCCATAAGCCTGCGAGCCGAGGAGGCGGCCAAACAAGCAGCCAAAGAGAAACAACAAAAAAGCACGAAAAAGTAACTAAACATATTCCGAAACAATGTACACACGAGAGGAGATTTACACCCCCGAGACCACAGCCGAGCTGATGGAACACTATCACGCAATTCTGCGCCTGTTGGGCGAGGATCCCGAGCGTGAGGGGCTTATCAAAACCCCCGAGAGGGTGGCCAAATGTATGCAGTTCTTGACCAAAGGCTACAACGAAGACCCTGCCGAGATTTTGCGCTCGGCCATCTTCGAGGAGGACTACAAACAGATGGTTATTGTAAAAGATATCGAGATTTATTCGCTCTGCGAGCACCACATGCTGCCCTTCTATGGCAAGGCTCATGTGGCCTATATCCCCAATGGTCGCATCACGGGACTCTCGAAGATTCCTCGCTGCGTGGAGAGTTTTGCCCGCCGCTTGCAGGTGCAGGAGAGGCTCACACTCCAAATTCGCGACTGTATTCAGGAGACCCTCAATCCTGTAGGCGTGGCCGTGGTTATCGAGGCTGCCCATATGTGTATGCAGATGCGCGGTGTGCAGAAGCAGAACTCCATCACCACCACTTCGGCTTTCAGCGGTGCCTTTATGAACCAGCAGAAGACTCGCCAAGAGTTCCTCGACCTGATTGGCACCAAACTGCACTAATCAGCGGGATTACCTTTATTATATAAAGAGAGCCCAACCTCAGTCGAGGTTGGGCTCTCTTTGTTATGAGGTGTGTGTACTAAATCTGTCCGCTAATCAGGTAGGCCAGGTAGCCAATAAAGCAGGCAAACATAACCAAGCCCGCACCACGACCGAGCTTGCCCTTTATGCCCAGCAACAAGGTCAGCACCACAGCGCCAATCATCACGGCGTAGTCTACGATGGTGATGTTGGGCGCATCGAGGGTAACAACTTGCGACGACAGGCCCAAAATGAGCGAAATGTTGAACAAGTTGGAGCCGATGATGTTGCCCAGAGCCAGCTGGGTGTTCTTTTTGAGTGCCGCAGCAATCGAGGCGGCCAACTCGGGCAGCGAGGTGCCACAAGCAATCAGAGTGATGCTGATGAAAGCGTCGCTCACGCCCAACTGCTTGGCAATCACGATAGCTTGGTCTACAAAGGTGTCGCAACCGATAATCAGCACCACAGCGCCTACGGCAATCATCGCAACGGCTTTGCCTATCGACATTGGCTGGACCTCGGCCAACTCCTCGGGGGTGTTGCCATCCTGCTTGCCGTTGCGGAGCGAGTCGTACATAAAGAAGGCAAAGTACGCCAGCAGTGCGATGCCGTCGAAGCGGTCGATGGTGGGCTGGGTGCCGTTGAAGAAGTTGAAGGCGAGCAGCAACAAGAAGAGCGACAGAACCAAGCACCTGGGAATATCTTTGCGCAGATTTTCGCGAGTGATGGTCACGGGGTAGACGATGGCCGTAAGGCCCAGGATAGCCAGCACGTTGAAGGTGTTGGAGCCCACGACGTTGCCAATCGACACCGAGGCGTTGCCGTCGAAAGCACCTTTGAGGCTCACGATCAGCTCGGGCAGCGAGGTGCCCACGCCCACGATTACGGCACCAATCACAAAGTCGGAAATTTTCAGACGGCGGGCAATGCCAACTGCGCCATCTACAAACCAGTTTGCGCCATAAATGATGGCTACAAAGGCGATAATCAGAAGTACGTATGTCATAATCTAAGTTGAGTCCGTTAAAATTCGGCTGCAAAAATACTCTTTTTTTCGGAAATAACGCTTGGTTGTGGTAGGATAGTGTGTTGCACCGCTTTTGCGCCACAAAAAATGGAGCGAGAAACACTCCCGCTCCATCATATTATAATAAGTGTGGTCGCTTATCGGTAGGCGACGATTGCGCTGGTGCCCTGAACGTAGAAGTCGGTGCCGTTGAACGAGCGGGGCGAGTCGAGCTGCATCTTGCCGTCCTCGCAGACGATGTTCCAGCCGCCACCTGCGGGGAATTTCATATCTACACCCGACAACGAGCCATTGTAGATTACCAAAACCTCTTTCCACTCATCACCGCAGGCAGCACCGTTGATGGTGTACATCACAGTGCCCTCGGGCGAGTCGATAAATTTCAGATTCTCGGCCACCTGCTCGGTTGTTGCCATACGGAATGCGGGGTGGCTGCGACGCATCCTGATGAGCTCTTTGTAGTAGGTAAACACGTCGTTGTATTTGGCCTTGTTGCTCCAATCGATCTGGTTGTACTCGTCGGGCATATTGTAGGTGTTGCGCACGCCCTGTTTGGTGCGGTACAACTCCTCGCCACAGAAGATGAAGGGTACGCCCTGAGCAGTTACCACAATGGTCTGAGCCAACAGGTCGATACGTTTCTGCTGTACGGCCGAGAGGTTGCTGCTGGTCTGGTGAATCTTGTCGCGCAAACACTCGTCGTCGTGGCACGAAACGTAGTTGATAACCTCGGTGGGGTTGTTTGCGTAGGGAGCGTTGGAGTAGTTCACGGTGGCGTAGTCAATCTGGGGGTGCTCGGTAGCGCCCACAACGCCAAACTTGATACTCTCTTTCTGACGGTTGCCCACAATGCCCGATGCAAAACCACCGGTGCCGGCACTCATCCACTCACCCCTCAGACCGTCGCGAATGTCGTCGCTGAAAAGAGCAATGCGGGGGAACTTCAAGCCGTTAGCCTTGCAAGCCTGCTGCTCTACGGGCAGGGGAGTGCTGCTGGCCATCCAACCCTCGCCGTAGAGGAAGATGTTGGGGTTGATTTTGTCCAACTCGCTCCTGATGAGGTTCATAGTCTCGATGTCGTGGATAGCCATCAGGTCGAAACGGAAGCCGTCGATGTGGTACTCGGTAGCCCAGTATTTGAGCGACTCGGTGATGTAACGACGCACCATTGGGCGATCCGAAGCGGTCTCGTTGCCGCAGCCCGAAGCGTTCGAGTAGTCGCCCTCCTCGTTCTGACGGTAGTAGTAGCCGGGAACGGTGAGCGAGAAGTTCGAGCCGTCGTTGGTGTAGGTGTGGTTGTAGACAACGTCCATAACAACACCAATGCCAGCATCGTGCAGAGCTTTTACCATCTGTTTCATCTCGCGGATACGCGCGGTGGGCTCAAAGGGGTTGGTCGAGTAGCCGCCCTCGGGTACGTTGTAGTTCTTGGGATCGTAGCCCCAGTTGTAGTTGTTCTGCTCCAAGTGGGCCTCGTCAATCGAGCCGTAGTCGTACGAGGGGAGGATATGAACGTGGGTGATACCCAGCTCTTTAAGGTGGTCAATACCGCTGGCCAAACCCTCAGGAGTTTTGGTTCCAACCTCGGTCAGCGCCAAGAATTTACCCTTGTTGGTAATGCCGCTGTTGTCGGCAATCGAGAAGTCGCGGTGGTGCATTTCGTAGAGCACGATGTCGGTGAAGTTCTCCACCTCGGGGCGCTTGTCGTCGGCCCAACCCTCGGGGTTGGTCTCGGCCAAATCAACAATCGCAGCACGCATACCGTTTACGCCCACAGCCTTGTTCCACACACCGGGGGTCTCGTCGAGAGTTTTGCCTCCGAGGGTGGTTACGGAGAAGGTGTAGAACTGACCTTTGCGGTCGCCTTCGAGGGTGGCTTTCCAGGTGCCTTTGACACCTTTGGTCATCTCGACCTTCTCGATAGCTTTGCCACCATTGCCACTCTCGTAGACCGACAAAACCACACCCTGAGCATCGGGTGCCCACAGTTTTATTACAGACTGAGCGGGGGTGTAGGTCAGGCCGAGATCGTTTTGGGTGTACTCGGGATAAGTGGCGTAGTCGCCTACCACAATGGGTTTAGTGTTGCAAGCCATAATAGTAAGGCTACCCAGCAGGGCAGCAAGTTTTGTTAGTTTTTTCATATATCTAATTTTGTGTGTTCGGTCTTAGTCAGGCCTCGGGGTGCGTCGGCCCTTGTCGCAAGGGGCTTTTTGCGCAGAGCGCAAGATAGCATTTTTTCTCGAAAGGTTTTACACCTTTGGGACGAGAAAGTAAAAAAAGGCGACCAAATGGCGCCTTTTTTCGATGAGTGTGGTGGTCTATTCCTCTCCGTTGAGCCATTCGAGGAAGTCGTTGGCTCTGGCTCGTGACACAAACAGGTCTTCGCGGACCGACGATTTGAGCTGCACTTTGAGCCTCGATCCGAAGTGTTTGCTCACCACCTGAATTGCATTCAGAGCGATGATTTGCGAGCGACCGATGCGGAAAAATTTGGCACCGTCGATCTTGCCCTCGATCGTGTCGAGCGAGTCGTCGATGATGTAGTCGCGCCCCTCCGAGGTGGTCAGATAGGTGGTCTTGTTCTCGGCATAAAAGAGGGTGATGTTGTCGGTGCCGATGGGTATGATTTTGTCGCCCACCTTGACCAAAAAACGGTCCTTGTAGCGGGGCTTTTGGGGTTGCGAAAAGAGCTCGGCCAGCTTGGTGTAGTCGATGGCTCCGACACTCGGTTTGGTGAGCGAACGGCAGTGGTCTACGGCAGCGCGCAGAGCCTCCTGCTCGATGGGTTTGAGCAGGTAGTCCACCGAGTGAATCTTGAAGGCGTCGAGGGCGTAATTGTCGTAGGCTGTGGTGATTACCACCTGTCCTTTGACCTTGGTGGCCTTGAAGATGTCGAATCCCAATCCGTCGGACAGCTGCACGTCCATAAATATCAGATCGGCACCCTCGGGGTGGGCGTCGAACCACTCCACAGAGTCGCTCACCGAGCCGAGCATACCGACAATTTCGAGGTCGTCGGCAATGGTCAGCAGGGCACGTTGCAGATTCAATCGCGAGGGAATTTCGTCTTCGATTATCAGAACTCTCATAACAATGGAAGTTTTACGGTGAACTCTTTTTTGTCGTCACACACCTCAATCTCGCGGTGGGCCATAAGTTTGTATCTCTTGCGGAGATTTGTGAGGCCAAAACCGCTCGACTCCGAGGGGTGATTTTTTAGGTTTATGTTGTTGCGGACCACGACGCTTCCGTCTTGGTCGTAAATCTCTATTTTGAGCGGGTTGTTGGGGCCTACTGCGTTGTGTTTGAAGGCGTTCTCGACCAACACTTGCAAGGCGCAGGGGACAATTTGCTTGGAAAGACTCTCCTTAGAGAGCGATACTTTTACCTCAAAACCGTCCAGAAATCGCTCGCGCATAATGTCGGTGTAGAGCCCCACAAAATCGACCTCTTTTTGGAGTTCGATGGTGGCATACTCCTCCTGTTTGAGCAGGTAGCGATAGATGTTTGCCAACTTCTTGATGTAGTTGCTGGCGCGTTCGGTCTCCTTCTCCTGCACCAGGTAGTCGAGGATGCTGAGGCTATTGAAGAGGAAGTGGGGGTTGAGCTGTCGTTTCAGCTGGGCGTACTGATATTGGCTGCGCTCGCTCTTGGCTATGGCCTTGTTTACCATCGTGCGCGAGGAGCGAAACCAGCGCCACACATAGAAAACCAACACCAACACGATGCACAAAAGCAACGACGTGAAGAGCAACGAATACCATTGGGGCGAAAATAGCGTACACTCGTTGTGGTTGGTAGCTATGGCCGTCGAGAGCAGCGAGGTGATTATGGCAATGAAGGCCCACGTCAGGGTCCTCAGCAGCGAGCTGTGTTCGAGTCGGCGCACCTTGGTCGAGAGGTAGAGCAACAGCAGGGTAGTGGTGACGGTCACGGGGAGGTTGAAGGCGTCGAAGAGTATGAGCCTCAGCGCATCAAACGCCTCATAACCACCGCTATCGACAAAGTGTTGATAGAGATTTACGAGTCCGATGCGGAGCAGGAGTATGACTATTATGACCAGCAGTAGTCGCCTAAACTCTTTTGACATATCTCGTGCGCGGGGATTATCTCTTTCGGGCCACAATGACGGTGAGCCAGCCCAACAATTCGGTTACAACAAAGGTGGTAATTGCGTTGGCATACTCCACAAGCAGTGGAACGCCCGAAGCGTCGAGCCACTCGCCACCAATGGTGCCGAGATAGAAGCCCGCAAAGCAGCACAGAGCCGCCACGGCAGCCGACACCTCCAACGGCATTCCGTAGAGGTGGGTGACTACCACAATCATCGATATTGTAAGCAGCGAGAGAATGATCTCGTCGGAGTAGCCAAGGCGGTCGAACAACACGACCGATATGGTATGGGCAAGGGCAAACAGGTGGATTACCCACGAAGATTTTCTCAGTCTTACGTCCATAGTTTTAGTAGTATTGGTGCGCTAAATTACATCTTTTTATCCGAAATTCAAAAGAGTTCGGGTAGATTTTGTGCAAATCCGTCGCCCCAAATTGTTAGTTCGTCATATATTTATAGGTGGTTTCGGAGAAAAATGTTATATTGCGAAGTTAAAACTACGCAATTTGACAAACAACAATAAATAATCTAATTTTACTATGACAAATCAAAAGAGAAACCTCACCTTCTGGCAGATGTGGAATCTGAGCTTCGGATTCTTCGGTGTGCAGATTGCCTACGCACTCCAAAGCGCCAACATCAGCCGTATCTTTGCAACCTTGGGTGCCGATCCCCACACCTTGAGCTTCTTCTGGGTGCTGCCTCCTCTGATGGGTATGATCGTTCAGCCCATCGTTGGCTCGCTGAGCGACAAGACCTGGTGCCGTCTGGGCCGTCGCAAACCCTACCTCTACATCGGCTCGATTATCGCCGTTATCGTTATGGCTCTGCTGCCCAACTCGGGTAGCTTCAACCTTACCGTCAAGGCTGCTCTGGCCTTTGGTGCAGTGATGCTGATGTTGCTCGACACCTCGATCAATATGGCAATGCAGCCCTTCAAAATGATGGTGGGCGATATGGTAAACGAGGAGCAGAAGACCAAAGCCTTCTCGATTCAGAGCCTTTTGTGCAACGCAGGCTCGTTGGTGGGCTACCTCTTCCCCTACGTCTTCACCTGGATTGGTGTTAGCAACGTGGCTCCCGAGGGTATGATTCCCGCTTCGGTAACCTGGTCGTTCTATGCAGGTGCAATCATCCTGATTCTCTGCGTGGCCTACACCGGTGCCAAGGTTAAAGAGATGAACCCTGAGGAGTATGCCGCTTTCCACAACATCAAGAAGGAAGAGAAGGAGGACAAAGAGGAGAGCACCAGTCTGTTGCGTCTGCTCGTTAAGGCTCCCGCAGCATTTTGGCAGATTGGTCTTGTACAATTCTTCTGCTGGTTTGCGTTCCTTTATATGTGGAACAATACCACCGGCGCTATTGCCGAGAACGTATGGGGTACTGTTGATGCCAAATCGGCTGCATTCCAGGCAGCAGGCGACTGGACAGGTGTTCTGTTTGCCGTTCAGTCGATCGGCTCGATTCTCTGGGCGCTGGTATTGCCCCAGTTCCGCAACAACAAGGTGGGCTACTCGGTGAGCCTTTTGCTTGGTGCGGCAGGTTTCGTTTCGACTTGGTTTATCCAGGATCAGTATATGCTCTTCATCTCGTTCCTGCTGATTGGTTGCGCTTGGGCTGCAATGTTGGCTATGCCTTTTGCAATGCTCACCAACGCCATCTCGGGCAGCAAGTCGATGGGCTCGTACCTGGGTCTATTCAACTGTACCATCTGTCTGCCCCAGATTGTGGCAGCTCTGGTGGGCGGTTTCTTGTTCAAGACCTTCGGTGGCGAGAAGATCGCTCTCGAAAGCGGTGCAATGGTACAGAGTGGTCAGGGTGTGATGCTGCTGATTGCAGGTATCTCGCTTGTGTTGGCAGCTGTGGCAGTATTTGGCATTAAGACCAAGAAGGCCGAGTAAGCCCACCCCGCTAACCCGACAAAATCCCAAACGTCAAGACAGACACAAACTAAACATAGACAAAAACACTTATGAAAAAGCGATTTCTTGACTTTGCAAAAGGACTGGCGCTGGCTGCGATGAGCTTGGCAGTGCTTTTGGTGGGCTGTACCCCTGACGATCCTGTTGATCCCACCCCCGGTGTGGATGTTGTTATTCCCGATATTTCTAAGATCGACCTCGATAAGACTTGGCCTCTGATCTCGACCATTCCCTCGTTTGTGGATGGCGAGGCAACCGACGATGTTATTGTGGTTGTTAATGCCGCAGGCTCGTCGCTCGAAGCAGGTGGCGTGAACATCTATGCCCACACAGGTGTTATTACCGACAAGAGCTCGGGTGGCTCGGATTGGAAGTATGTGAAACACGAGTGGAACGAGAACATTGCCGACTGTAAACTGACCCACGTTGGCGGTACCATCTACGCAATGACCATTGCAGGTGGTCCCAGGGCCTTCTATGGCGTGCCCGAGGGTGAGTCGATCAAACAGATTGCATTCGTGTTCCGCGAGGAGTACAACAGCAGTCTGCCCAACTTCTCGGCTCGTGAGATTAAGAATAACGGCAGCGATATCTACGTCGATATGGTCGATGCCGATCTGTTGGCTGTGAAGATTCTCTCGCCCAACCACGGTACCATCGTGCCCATCGGTGCAAAGGTGAGTGTTGTGGCTGTGTCGCAGAACGCCCAGAACCTGGCCCTGAAACTCAACGGTGCCGAGGTGAAGAGTGTTGCCGGCAACGAGATTAGCTACGAGCACACCGTTTCGGCAGGTGGCGATATGGTCTTCGAGGCTGTTGCTACCGCCAAGAGTGGCGAGTCGGTTAGCGAGTCGGTAACTGCCGCTGCGCTCAAAGCTACCGAGAATCAGTCGCGTCCCGCAGGTGCCAAAGATGGTGTTACCGTAAATGGTACCGAGGCTACCGTAGTTCTCTTCGCCCCCGGCAAGCAGCAGGTCGTTCTGTTGGGCGACTTCAACAAGTTTGCTCCCTCGAACGACTACGTTATGTACAAAGATGGCGACTACTTCTGGACTACCATTAGCGGTCTTGCTCCCGATACCGAGTATGCCTACCAGTTCTTGGTAGACGGCACTTTGAAGGTGGCCGACCCCTACTGCGAGAAGATTCTCGACCCCTGGAACGACCAGTGGATTACCGCTGCGGTTTATCCCAACCTGAAAGCATACCCCACCGCCACTACCGAGATCGTGTCGGTATTCTCGACCTCGACCGAGGAGTACACCTGGCAGGTGCCCAACTTCGACCGTCCCGACAAGAACTCGTTGGCTATCTACGAGTTGCTTCTGCGCGACTTTACCCCCGAGGGTAGCATCAAGGCTGCCACCGCTAAGCTCGACTACCTCGAAACTCTCGGTATCAACGCCATTGAGCTGATGCCTATCCAGGAGTTCGACGGCAACAACTCGTGGGGCTACAACCCCTGCTTCTACTTTGCGCCCGACAAGGCCTACGGTACCGGGCAGGACTACAAAGAGTTTATCGACGGGTGCCACAAGAGGGGCATTGCAGTTATCTTGGACGTTGTGTTGAACCACGCCACCGGCCAGTTCCCCTGGATGAAGATGTGGAGCGACGACGGTGCTTATCCCAACGCCCAGAACCCCTTCTTCAACACTACCGCAAAACACCCCTTCAATGTCTACAACGATATCAACCACAACTTCCACAAGACCCGCTCGTATTTCAGCGATATGCTCAAATACTGGATCGAGGAGTACAAGGTCGATGGTTATCGTTTCGACTTGGCCAAGGGTATGACCCAAACCAACTCGGGTAACGACGATGGCCGTTGCCGTCAGTACGACGCCAACCGTGTTGAGATTTTGAAACACTACTGCGACGCTATCACTTCGGTGGCCGACGATGCCTACATCATCTTGGAGTACTTCGTGTGCGACCAGGAGGAGAACGAGATGGCTGCCTATGGCGCACTGCCCTGGCGTAACGCTATCGGTGGCTATCAGGAGACCGTTATGGGTTGGTACGACGCTACCAACAAGAGCCACTTTGGTGCTGCCTATGCCAACAACCGCGTGAGCTACATGGAGAGCCACGACGAGGAGCGTGTGGCCTACAAGGCTATCACTTGGGGTAACACCGGTGTTCGCAACTGGGAGAACCTCTCGTCGCGTATTTCGGCCGCTCTGGCATTCCACTTCCTGACCCCCTATCCTAAGATGATGTGGCAGGGTGGCGAGCTTGGCGACGACCGCGAACTGACCGAAGAGGGCCGTACCGATCCCAAACCCTTCCGTTGGGAGGATCTCAATGACAAAGACCGCAAGTCGATTTACGACGCTGCCAGCAAGATTATTTCGTTCCGTACCGACCACCCCGAGCTCTATGGCGACAACGCATCGAACATCCTGACCTCCTACTTTGTGGGCGACAGCAATATGGGTGGCAAACACCTGGTTTATACCTCGGGTGGCAGCACCGTAGTTGTTGCAGCCAACTTCTTGGAGGGTGGCGTTAACACAAGCACCGGCGGCACCGGTGGTACAACTACCACCACCGCTTTGGCCTACACCGAGCCCGCAGTGTTTACCGAGTCTACCACCGAGGATATCCACGTCTATGTAGACGCCAAGGGTAGCGCTCTGGCTGGTTACACCGGCAGCATCTATGCCCACACCGGTGTGATTACCGACAAGAGCACCGGCAACAGCGATTGGAAATATGTTAAACACGAGTGGACCGAGAATGTAGACGATTGCAAACTGACCAAAGTGGAGGGCGACTTGTGGAAGCTCACCATTAAGGGTGGTCCCCGTGCATTCTATGGCGTAGCAGCAGGCGACAAGATTGTGAAACTCGCTTTTGTGTTCCGCAACGAGGATGGCAGCAAAGAGATTAAGGACAATGGTGCCGACATCTTCTTCGCAGTTGAGGACAATGCAGGCAGCAGTGCCAAATTTGTTTACACCAACCCCGAGGTGGTGACCGAGTCTACCACCGAGGATGTGGAGGTATTCGTAAAGACCGAGGGTACTCCTCTGGCCAACTACTCGGGCAGCATCTATGCCCACACCGGCGTATTGACCAACAACAGCTCGTCGGATGGCGACTGGAAATACGTTAAACACGCTTGGACCGAGAACGTAGACGACTGCAAACTGACCAAAGTTTCGGACAACTTGTGGAAACTCACCATCAAGGGTGGTCCCAGGGCCTTCTACGGTGTTCCCGCAGGCGAGACCATCAAGAAGATGGCGTTCGTGTTCCGCAACGAGAGCGGCAACAAGGAGGTTAAGGACAATGGTGCCGACATCTTCGTAACCCTCAGCAGCGCCAAGGCCAATATGGTTATGAAGGCAGCGGCTCAGGGCGACAGCACCGTTTCGTTCGACATCGAGTGTCCCAACGGTACCTACACCAACCTGATGACCGGCGAGAGCGTGACCGTTACCAACGGTAAGTACTACAACTCGCTCGATGCACACGAGTTTGTTGTGCTGACCAAGGTTAATTAGGCAACAAAGGATATCTGCAACGATGGGAGTGGGTAAAATCCCGCTCCGCATCGTTGGAGCTATCTCAACCCAACCACAAAGAGAAATATTAACAAACATCATTTCATAAAGAATGAAACGACTGTTATTAACCCTTTCGGCAGTGTTGTGTGCGCTGTCGATGATGGCCCAAAAGGTCGATCACGTTGAGCCCCTAAGTTGGTGGACAGAGATGAAGACACCTCTGCAACTTATGCTCCACGGCGAGCAGATTGCCGACTGCGCAATCTCGGTCGATGGCCAGGGCTTGAAGATTAAACAGGTGATCAAAACCGACAACCCAAACTACCTCTTCGTTGATGTTGAGGTGTTGGAGGCCGGCGACTACACCTTTACCCTTACCAAAGGTCGCAAAAAAGAGAGCTTTGCATACCACATCGACACTCGTCGTGAAGGCTCGGCCCAGAGGGAGAGCTTCTCGTCGAAGGATGTGATCTATCTGATTATGCCCGATAGGTTTGCCAATGGCGACCCCTCGAACGACACCGTTGCCGAGTGTGCCGAGCCCGTAAATCGTACCGAGCCCTTTGGCCGTCACGGTGGCGATATTCAGGGTATCATCGACCACCTCGACTACATTGCCGACCTGGGAGCAACCGCCATTTGGAGCACCCCTCTGACTCTCGACAACGAGGGCTTTGCCAGCTACCACGGCTACTCCTGCTCGGACTACTACCACATCGACCCCCGCTTTGGCTCCAACGAACTCTACAAAGAGATGGTGGCCGAGGCCCACAAGAGGGGTATTAAATTTATCTTCGACGTGGTTACCAACCACTGCGGTACGGCTCACTGGTGGGCAGGCGACTACCCATCGAGCGATTGGGCACACAACATCGACAACCCCTCGATCTCCAACCACGGCTGGATGATGCAGTCCGATCCCGTAAACCGTTCGGAGCGCGACCACAAGATGATGGAGGAGGGATGGTTCGACTTCTCGATGCCCGACTTGAACTTGGAAAATCCTCTGGTGTTCAACTACTTCCGTCAGCTCTACTGCTGGTGGATCGAGTGGGCCGATCTGGACGGTCTGCGTGTAGACACCTTCCCCTATAACGAGAAGTGGAGTATGGCTCGTTGGACCCGTTCGATTTTGGAGGAGTATCCCAACCTGAACATCGTGGGCGAGTGCTGGAACTCTGTTCCCGCCATCTGCGCCTATTGGGAGGGCGATTCCAACAACCGCGACGGCTATTCAAGCGGTCTGCCCTCGGTTATGGACTTCCCCTTGCAGGAGAAGATTGCACAGGGCCTGAGCAATCAGCCCGATGGCTGGATGTGGGGCGCACACGGTGTCTACGCATCGCTGATGCAGGACTTCCTCTATGGCAACCCCAACACGTTGCTCACCTTCCTCGACAACCACGACATCGAGCGCTTCGCCGACACCATCAAGGGCGACCTCAAAAAATATAAGATAGGTATGGCCATTATCGCTACCACCCGTGGTGTGCCCCAGTTGTTCTATGGCACTGAGGTGATGATGCGCAGCAGCGATATGTCGATGGGTCACGGTGGCGCGCGCAAGGACTTCGATGGCGGCTGGCAGGGCGATGAGTTTAATAAGTTTACCGCCGAGGGCCGCACTGCCGATGAGCAGGCAGCCTTTGAGCACACCCGCACTCTGTTGCGCTATCGCACTTCGGAGGAGGTTTTGCAGAGCGGCAAGCTCACTCAGTTCTACCGTACCGACAACCTCTACGTCTTTGCTCGTCACAACGACCAGAAGGTGGTGCTGACCATTACCAACTTTGCAGCCGACTGCCGTAAGCTCACTTGGAGCGACTATGCCGAGGTGATTGCCGAGGGCGCCGAGGGTCGCAGCATCCTTTCGGGTGAGAAGTTTGTGGCCTCGGGCGAGATGACCGTCGAGCCCTATGGTTGCCAGGTAATCGAATTCGTAAAATAACATATACATATATATAAACAGATAACAGAGATGAAGAATATCTATGAGACTTCGCCCTTTGGCACCTTTTTCCCCACCGAAAAAGAGCCTGTTTGCAGGGCAAAGAACCGCCTTTCGTGGAGGGTGTACGCACCCGTAGTGCGTCCTTCGCAGAGGGTCTACATTGTGGGTAGCTGCGAGAAGTTGGGTGGCTGGAATGTGGACAAAGCACTGCCCCTGACTCTGACCGCCTATCCCTATTGGAGCCTTTCGCTCGATATGAAGGGTCTGGGCAGCGAGTTTGAGTACAAATTTATCGTCAAAGAGAACGGCTCGATACTGTGGGAGGATGGCGAAAACCGTCGCTTCTACGTTTGTGGCGAGTTGGAGAGTGAGCACATCGAGGCAGGCTTCCGCGCAGAGTTTGAGTGGAGGGGTGCCGGTGTGGCAATTCCCGTATTCTCGCTCCGTGGTCAGCAGAGCCAGGGTATTGGCGACTTTGTGGACCTGAAAAAGATGGGCGATTGGGCCGCAGCAACCGGCCAGAAGGTTATCCAGATTCTGCCTATCAACGACACTACAATGACCTTCACTTGGCGCGACTCGTACCCTTACAGCTCGATTTCGATCTTTGCGCTCAACCCCATGTACCTCTCGATTGTAGAGATGGGTGCCGAGGGCGAGGAGATTGCAGCTCTCAACTCGCAGGAGTTTGTGGACTATGATGCAGTGTGCGCCTTGAAGTGGAACTTTATCCGCAAGGAGTTTGCACGCAGCGGTCGTCGCACCCTCAAAACCAAAGCCTTCCAGGCTTTCTATGAGGCCAACCGCGACTGGCTCGAGGATTATGCATCGTTCTGCTACCTGAGGGACAAATACCAGACCGCCTTCTTCGAGAAGTGGGGCAAAGAGAAGAATTATAGCAAGAAACTTGTGGCCAAACTCTGCGACGAGAAGTTCGAGGATTATGGCAAAGTGGCTATCTATATGTGGGTACAGTACCACCTCGATCGTCAGCTGAAAGAGAGTGTGGCATATTGCCGTTCGTTGGGCGTAGTGCTCAAAGGCGATATTCCAATCGGTATCAGCCGTGACTCGGTGGAGGCTTGGAGCGATTGCCGTCTGTTCAATATGAACTGCCAGGCGGGTGCTCCACCAGATGATTTCTCGGCCGATGGTCAGAACTGGGGCTTCCCCACCTACAACTGGGAGGTTATGGCCGAGGATGGCTACGCTTGGTGGAAACGTCGTTTCGAGAAGATGGCCGACTACTTCGACCTCTATCGTATCGACCACATCTTGGGCTTCTTCCGCATCTGGGAGATTCCTATGGACTCGATTGTGGGTCTGCTGGGTTACTTCAACCCCGCAATGCCTTTCAGCTACGATGAGTTGGCTCAGAGGGGTATGCCTATGAACCACGACCGCTACCTGCGTCCCCAGATTCACTACAACTACTTGCACGAGTTCTTTGGCAACGAGGATTGGACCCCCTATCTGGATGCCAAAGACAACGGTTACTACTCGCTCAAACCCGAGTATGACACCCAGCGCAAGATTTTCAACGCTCTGTCTGGCAAAAACGAGAAGGCTATGAGGGCTCTCTACGGCTTGACCGGTGAGGTGCTCTTCATCGAGGATCCTCGCAAGCCCGGCCACTTCCACCCCCGTATTGCTGCTCAGCAGACCAAGAGCTACGAGTGGCTGTCGCAGTGGGAGAAAGAGCGCTTCAACGAGCTCTACAACGACTTCTTCTACCACCGTCACAACAACTTCTGGGGTGCGTTGGCTATGGAGAAACTCCCCGCATTGGTGGATGCTACCAATATGATGTGTTGTGGCGAGGACTTGGGTATGGTACCCGCCTGCGTAGGTCCCGTGATGAACAATCTGGGTATCCTCTCGTTGGAGGTACAGCGTATGCCCAAAGATCCCTCGATCGAGTTTGGCTACACCAACCTCTACCCCTACAAGTGTGTCTGCACCACCGGTTCTCACGACACCAGCACCATCCGCGGCTGGTGGCACGAGGATAGGGCAATCACCCAGGCCTACTACAACCAGATTCTCTGGAAACATGGCGAGGCTCCTGCCGATGCTTCGGGCGAGATTTGCAACACCATCGTGAACAACCACTTGGCTTCACCCGCCATCTGGACCATCCTTCCCTTGCAGGATTGGTTGGCTATCGACGAGAGTGTTCGCAAAGCCGATGCCGAGAGCGAGCGTATCAACATCCCCGCAATCCCCAACCACTACTGGCGTTACCGTATGCACATGACGCTGGAAGAGTTGCTCGGTTTGGAGGGCTTGAATGGTCGCATCTCGCAGATGATTAAGAGTAACAGGCGATAAAAAAGAGATGACTTTGGCTCTCTGCCCGTTGGTAGAAAAATGGGCAGAGCGCCAAGCTTTGCACGAGTCGATTCGGCACAATTTGACCGCCGCTGTTCGGTTGAAAAAAAGCGCTATTCGTCGCCTTTATATACCCTTTGGGTATTATAAATTTGGAGGTTTCGCTTTGTATTGCAATTTTTGTAATTAGAGAGTGGGCCTCGGCGAACCAGAGGCGTGACGCAGAGTCGAAAGGTCGGCAAAGAGAGTCGGAACAAATAATTTTTACAACAATAACTCTAACTTAATTAACTAAACACTAAAACACTTTATGAGAAAGTTTTTAACTATGTGTTTGGGATTGGCCATTCTTGTAATGGCAGTTCCAACCCAAGTGTTTGCACAAGGCAAATACGTGGTTAAAGGTGTGGTAGTTGATACTACCGGAACACCGGTTATCGGAGCCTCTGTTGTTGAGGAGGGTACGACAAACGGTGTCACCACCGATGTTAATGGCCAGTATGTTATTAACGTCGAGGGTGCCAAATCTATCGTTCAGGTTAGCTTCATTGGCTACAAAACCCAGTCTTATGAGGCTTCGTCGACTGCTCTGGCAGCCGTTGTCTTGGAGGAGGACTCCGAGGTGATTGACGACATCGTAATCATCGGTTATGGTGTTGCCAAGAAAGAGGACTTGACCGGTTCGGTTGTGGCAATCAAGGCTGAGGAGCTCAACCGTGGTGCAGTAGTATCTACTCAGGATATGATGCAGGGTAAAGTTCCCGGTTTGCAGATTATCCCCGGTGATGGTGGTCCCAACTCGGGCTCGACCATCCGTATCCGTGGTGCTGCTTCGTTGAATGCATCGAATGATCCTCTGATTGTTATCGACGGTGTGCCCGTGGCAAGCGACGCCGGTTCGGGTATGGCCAACCCCCTTGCGTTGGTTAACCCCAACGATATCGAGTCGTTCACCGTACTGAAAGATGCTTCGGCAGCCGCAATCTACGGTTCGCGTGCATCGAACGGTGTTATTATCATCACCACCAAGAAAGGTAGTGGTAGCAAACCCAGCTTGTCGTACAACGGTTCGATGAGTGTTTCGGTTAACTCGAAGAGGATGCAGGTTATGACTCCCGAGGAGTTCCGTTCGCACATCGACACCTACTTCCCCGAGGGTTCGAGTGGTCGTGATAGCGCCAAGAATTATATGGGTACCGCCAGCACCGATTGGCAGAGCCTTATCTTCCGTCCTGCACTTTCGCACGATCACAACGTGAGCGTTTATGGTAACGACACCAATAACAAAGTTTACGACGAGCTTCCCTACCGTGCTTCGATTGGTTACACCAACCAGCAGGGTACTTTGCAGACTTCGGACTTTGACCGTGCAACCGCTGACATTAACCTCTCGCCCAAGTATCTGGACAAACACCTGACCGTTACTATCAACGCTAAGGGTGTTTATACCCACCAGAACTATGCCGATGGTGGCGCAGTTGGTACCGCAGCGTTCTACAACCCCACCGTTGAGCCCTATTGGTACAACGAGGATGGCAGCATCGACAAAACCACTACCAATGGTTACTACAACGTAGGTGATGGCCGTGGTGAGAATTTTGCTCCCAACACCCTTGCTCCCAACAACCCACTTTCGATGCTCTACGACGTACAGAAGTATGCAAGCACCTACCGTGGTTTGGGTAACATTGCTTTGGACTACAAAGTTCACGGTTTTGAGGCTTTGCGCTTCAACTTGAACCTCGGTGGCGACTGGTCGAAAACTCAGGAGTACGATGGCGTGAACGTTGGTTCGGTACAGGCACAGAGGGATGCTGAGGCTCCCGGTGTTGGTAAATACACCAAGAAGGATTGGGTGCGTAGCAACAAAGTGCTCGATTTCTATGCCAACTACAACGAGACTCGCGATGTGCACAATATCGACGCTATGATGGGTTACTCGTGGCAGCACTTCTACAGCAAAGACCGTAGCATTACCTACTACAATGTGACTAACGAGCAGTATGAGAAGAGTACCGGCGTATGGGGTCAGGAGGAGAGCTACCTCGTATCGTTCTATGGTCGTTTGAACTACTCGTACGATTCGCGCTACCTGCTTACCTTTACAATGCGTGCCGACGGCTCGTCGAAGTTCGCTAAGGGTAACCGTTGGGGCTTCTTCCCCTCGGCTGCGTTTGCTTGGAACGTTATGAAAGAGGAGTTTATGCAGAGCCAGGATATCTTCTCGACCGTGAAGGTACGTTTGGGTTATGGTACCACCGGTCAGCAGGAGATTGGTAACTACAAGTATATTGCAAAATATACCAACTCGTCGAACGATATGTCGCACATGGTAAATATGGGTTACGACTCGGAGGGCAATCCTATCTATTCGTCGATGCTCTATCCTACTGCATACGATCCTAACATCCGTTGGGAGACCACCATTACCTACAATGCCGGTGTTGACTTTGCCACCAAAGATGGTCTGTGGAGCGGTAGCTTGGACGTATATCGTCGCGACACCAAAGACCTTCTCAACTGGGTTACCGTACCTATGGGTGTAAACTTCGGTACCAACCTGTTGACCAACGTTGGTTCGATGCGTAACCAGGGTGTTGAGTTCAACTTGGAGTTCAATCCCATCCGCACCGCTACTCAGAGCTTGCGCATTGGCTTCAATGGTACTTTCCAGAAGACCTACTTCACCAAACTCAACAACTCTGACGATCCCGACTATGCAATCTATATGAACTCGCCCGGTACCGGTACCGGTGGTCAGGACTTGCAGATGCACACTGTTAACTCGGCTCCCTACACTTTCTACCTCTACAAACAGGGTTACGACGAGAATGGCATGCCCGTTCAGAACGGTTTCTATGACCTGGATCCCGACGGCAAGATCAGCGAGTCCGACCGTTACAACACCGGTAAGAGCCCCTCGCCCGACTTCTTCTTCGGTCTGAACCTCAAGTACTCTTACGAGAATTGGGACTTCGGCTTCAATGGTCACGGCTCGGTTGGCAACTATGTATTTAATAGCTTCTTTGCAGCCCACGCTGCGACTGTTATGGATACCCGTGCAGGTTTGTCGAACTTTGCAACCACTGTTCTTCGCACAGGTTGGACCAGTCCTACCAACGAGAAACAGGATCGTTCGGATCTCTACCTCGAGAATGCATCGTTCTTCCGTATGGACGACATCAACCTTGGTTACACCTTCGACAAGCTGGGCAACTCGGATATGAAACTGCGTGTTGCAGCCGGTGTTCAGAATGTATTTGTTATTACCAAGTATAGCGGTGTAGACCCCGAGGTGTCGGGTGTGTCTGGTATCGATGGTGCTGTTTGGCCTCGTCCTCGCATCTTCTCACTGCGTCTTAACCTTAATTTCTAATCAACTTAAAACGCAAACATGATGAAAACAAAACATATTATTGTTGCAATTGTAGGCGCGCTTTTAACTCTGACCTCGTGTGTTCAGGATCTGGAGACTCTGCCCCTGAATGATTGGGAGATGACCTCGGAGAACTCTTATGGTAATGATAAGGAAGCCTACATTCAGGGTCTTGCACGCCTCTATTTTAACTTTGTGACCAACGACACCACCGACTTGTTGGTAAGTGATGGTGGTGCATCGGAGCTTATTCGTTCGTTCTGGAGCTGCCAGGAGGTTTCGACCGATGAGGCGAAAGTTGCTTGGGGCGATGCTTGGTGTACCGCTATCAACAACAACCTTTGGGACGATAGTGAGAACGATATGGTTTATGCCGTATTTGTTCGTACTTTGCAGGGTATTACCTTTGTGAATGAGTATCTGCGTCAGACTGCTCCCAGCAAACTTGCTGCTCGTGGTGTTGACGCTGCTCTGGCTGCTGAGATTGAGGGCTTCCGTGCCGAGGCTCGCTTCTTGCGCGCATACTTCTACTGGATGGCAATGGATATCTTTGGTGATGTTCCTTTCACCACCGAGGATTCGGCCATTGGTGCTGAGGCTCCTAAGCAGAAACCCCGCAAGGAGGTTTACAACTATATCGTTAGCGAGCTGACCGAGCTTGCAGGCGAGAATTCGGCTATGCCCGCAGCTATGAGCAACCGTCCTCGTGCCGACAAGGGTTCGGTGTTGGGTCTGTTGGCTCGTGTTTACCTCAATGCAGAGGTTTACACCGGTACTCCCGCTTGGAGCGAGTGTAAGGGTGTGTGCGAGGATATCTTCGCTTTGGGCTACACCCTCTGCTCGAACTACGAGCACCTGTTCCGTGGCGACAACGGCGAGAACCCCGATGCTTACAACGAGTTCTTGTTCTACGCAAGCTATGAGCAGGATAGTGCTCAGTCGTGGGGTGGTGGTACCTTCCTGACTTGTGCTGCTATTGGCTCGGAGGAGCGCTATGTTATGGTTGACGATAAACCCGTAAGTTCGCGCCTTGGTGTAGGTGGCGGTTGGAACGGTCTGCACGTTCACGAGCACTTTGTGAATACTCACTTCAACCCCACCAATGTAACTTGGGGCGATAATGGCTCGTACACCATTGCCGACAAGCGTGGTGCCAATGTGTTTGTTACCGCTCGTCGCGAGAAGGGTGATTTCACCGAGTTGCTGAATACTTTCTATCAGGGTTATGGTTGCTGGAAGTTCAACAACATTCCCAGCAATGAGGATGGTAAGGCCTATTTCGAGCGCACCGGTTCTCCCGACAAATCGACCAACATCGACTATCCTCTGATTCGTTTGGGCGAGATTTACTTGGCTTATGCCGAGGCTTGCGCTCGTTTGAACGAGGGTGCTACCGCACAGGCTAAGATGAACGAGTTGGCCGAGCGTACCGGTGTGGCTGCAATCACCGTTCCCGCTTCGTGGAGCGATGCAGCTATGAAACTGTTCCGCGAGGAGCGTGCTCGTGAGTTGTTCTGGGAGGGTCACCGTCGTACCGACCTTATCCGCTACAACTGCTTCACCAACGATAGCTATCTGTGGCCCTTCAAGGGTGGTGTTGTGGCAGGTAAGGCATTCGAGGATTACAAGAAACTCTTTGCAGTTCCCTCGTCGCAGATTCTTGCTTTCAATGGCAACCTCAAAAACCCCGAGGGCTATTAGTCAGAAAAAATTAGTGTTAAACACATTTTATAAACAACCCTTTTTATTTTTATTTTTATTTTTATTTTTATTAACCTTATTAAATTTTTAAAGCATTATGAAATTCTTCAAATTTCTTGCAATTTCGATTGCTGCCCTTTCGATGGTAGCTTGCAATCCTGACAATGGTAAAGAGAATGAGGGTCCCGGCTTCATTACTCAGGAGTACATCAAAGTTTACTCGGACGTTTCGGCTACCGGCTGGGAGACCGTAGGCGTATGGGCTTGGAACCTCGAGGATCAGAGCAACTACACCGGTGGCACCTGGCCCGGCGAGCAGCTCACCGAGACCGAGACCATCGATGGCAAAACCTACTACGTATGGAACGCACCCAAGGAGATCGCTGGTCAGACCATCGGTTTCATCGTAAACGACTTCGGTGCTAACGGCAAACAGACCGTTGACCTGAACGTTACCGTTAAAGCTGAGGGTAGCTTCGTAGTTTTGACCGAGGAGAGTGCAGATGGCAAATGGTTGGCAAGCGTTGACGGTGTTAACGCTGAGGAGCCCGAGGCTCCCGCAGCTCCCGAGATGACCTTGGATGGTCACACTTGGGGTGTTGTAGGTGCATTCACCGATTGGGGTGGTGCAGCTGACGTTGCTATGACCGTTGCTAACGGTTGGGCAGTTGCTACCTTCGACGTACCCGAGGGTGGTACCGAGCTCAAAGTTCGCGCTGATAGCGACTGGGCTATCAACTACGGTTTCGCTGGCGAGACCCTTCCTACCGACGGCAGCGAGTTCCCCGCTACCTTCAACGCTGGCAACATGGTTGTTGCTGCTGGTAACTACACTCTCTCGTTCACCATCAATGGTCAGGAGGGTACCTTCAAACTGAAAAAGAACTAAGTTACCTAACTTAATATAACATCGCGCACACATACGCGCGCGATGTTATATCCCTTGGGCGGGCGGCTCTGATCGGCCTCCCGCCTCCTAATAACTAATAGACCAAAAAAACAGACAAACACTAACGCAGTATGAGACTTAAATCACTATTTAGCATCTTGTCGGCGGCAGCTCTGTCGCTCGCAGCACTCTCGTTGGTACAGTGTACTCCCGCAGCAGAGTTCGAGCTCGGCAACAGCGCCGCGGTAATGCCCCTGACTATCAAAAAGGGTACTACCTCTCACTTCTTGACCGACTACTACCCCCAGTGGAGTGGCGCAACTAAACTGACCAGCAACGATGAGCGACTCGCACTCACTCCCGTTACCGAGGATTGGGCCCAGTTCGACATCGCTACCCAGAGCGACGCTCTCGTGTCGACTGTAGAGGTGTGGCACGACGATGCCAAGCTCTCGATTGTAGTGCTCGGCGGTCAGCGTGACACCAAGGGCAGCTATATGTCCTCTACCAAGGCCAAAGGTCGCACCATCACCGTGGTCGCCTCGAAACCCGTAGTGGAGGCCGTGGCAATGTGGCAGAACGAGGTGATAGAAGATGTTGTGATTGAGGGCGACGTTATCAAGGTGACCATTCCCGCCGTGGCCAAGGGTCACAAGCGTTCGGCTGTACGCATCTTTGCCGCTTCGGAGGCCGGTCGTTTCAACGACATCTTGCTCCCCTTGGAGTATGGCAAGGTTGTGAAAGATGCAAATGATATCACCCGCAAAGATTTCCACTCGCAGATTCTCTACTCGCTGATGATCGACCGTTTCAACAACGGCTCGACCGCCAACGACTGGAAGATTAACTCTCCCGAGGTGTTGGACAAGGTGGACTATCAGGGTGGCGACATCGTGGGTATCACCCAGAAGATCGAGGACGGCTTCTTCACCGACCTCGGCATCACCACCATCTGGATTTCGCCCATTACCCAGAACCCATACGATGCGTGGGGTCAGAACCGCAACCCCGACACCAAATTCTCGGGCTATCACGGCTATTGGCCCATTTTTAGCACCGCAGTGGACAAACGTTTCGGTACCGACGAGGAGCTCCGCACTATGCTTGCCGAGGCTCACGAGGGAGAGATGAACGTTATTCTTGACTATGTGGCCAACCACCTGCACATCAACTCGCCCGTGCTCAAAGAGCACCCCGATTGGACTACCGATCTGATGTTGCCCGATGGTCGCAAAAATATCGGTCAGTGGGACGGCGAGACTCGTCTGACCACCTGGTTCGATGAGCACATCCCCACTCTCGACACCCGTCGTGACGAGGTGTGTGAGCCTATGACCGACTCGGCCCTCTATTGGGTGCGCAAGTTCGACTTCGACGGTTTCCGTCACGACGCTTGCAAGCACATCCCTCTGAACTATTGGCGTATGCTTACCCACAAGATGAAATCGTCGATGCCCGACCGTCAGCTCTGGCAGATTGGCGAGACCTACGGTGACGTGGAGCTTATCGGCTCGTATGTCAAGAGCGGTATGATCGACGCTCAGTTCGACTTCAACCTCTACCACACCTCGCGTGATGTGATTGTGGATGAGAGCCGCTCGATGCGCGATATCGCCAACGTAGTGGAGGAGTCGGAGGCCGCCTACGGTTCGCACCACACTATGGGTAACATCACCGGCAACCACGACAAACCCCGTTTCTTGTCGCTTGCAGGTGGCGATATGTCGCTCTGGTGTCCCGACGACAAGGCCGAGGGCTGGCACCGCAAGGTGGGCGTGGGCGACAACGTGAAGGGTTATGCCCGTCTGTCACTGTTGAAGGCTATCATCTCGACCGTTCCCGGTGTTCCCTGCGTATATCAGGGCGACGAGTACGGTATCCCCGGTGCCAACGACCCCGACAACCGCTATATGATGGAGTTCGACGGCTACAACGAGTTCCAGCAGAAGGAGCTCGCAGCCACCAAGGCTCTGTTTAAGTATCGCCGCGCTTCGATGCCTCTGATGTATGGCGACTACCGCACTCTCTATGTCGATGACGATGTGTGGGTATTCCTGCGTCACTATATGGGCGAGTGGGTGGTTGTTGCGCTCAACGTGCGTCCCGAGGCTCGCACCGCAGAGGTGGAGTTGCCCGAGTTTGTTGCCGCCGAGGGTGTAAACGTGGCTCTTTCGGCCGAGGGCGCCGAGGCAGCGTTGGTTGATGGCAAGGTTAGCATCAACATCCCCGCATACGGCTACGTTATTGTGAACAAATAATCTAAACAAAACAGAATAATACCTATGAAGAAATTATTTGCACTTGTCGCCCTGGTTGCGACACTTATGGGTTGCTGCGGCAACCACTGCGAGAGCACTTCGACTTTCGACAAGTTTAATTCGGTGGTATACGAGCTGAATGTTCGTCAGGCTACCGAGGAGGGAACATTTGCAGCCGCCGAGGAGTATCTGCCCGAGCTGAAAGCTATGGGCGTGGATATCGTGTGGCTTATGCCTATTAGCCCTATCGGTGTGGATGGCCGCAAGGGTACTCTCGGTTCGTACTACTCGATTATCGACTACAAGGCTATCAACCCCGAGTTCGGTACTATGGAGGACTTCGACCACTTCTTGGCTACTGCTCACGACCTGGGCCTCAAAGTTATCATCGACTGGGTTGCTAACCATACCTCGCGCGATGCCAACTGGTGGAAAGAGGGCAAGAAAGATTGGTATGTGATGGACGAGAAGAGCGGTCTGCCCATTGTTGAGTACGACTGGACCGACATCGCAAAACTCAACTACAAGAACGAGGATATGCGCGCTGCAATGCTCGACGCTCTGAAATTCTGGATCGAGAAGGGCGTAGACGGCTATCGTTGCGACGTGGCTATGAACGTTCCCGGCGACTTCTGGAAGAAGGCTTGGGAGGAGGTTCGCAAGATTAACCCCGATGTGTACCTCTTGGCCGAGGGCGAGGAGACTTGGTTGCACGAGAGCGGTTTCGAGGCCACCTACGCTTGGGAGCTCCACCACATCTTCAACGCTATGGCCAAAGGCGGTAGCGAGACCAAAAACGTGGCTGGCGACGGCACCATCAAGACCGATGCTAAGACCGTTAAGGATCTGAAAGAGTATATGGCTCGCGACGACGAGAAATACCCCGCACCCGCAATGCGTCTGATGTTTACCTCCAACCACGACGAGAACTCGTGGGCAGGTACCGAGTTTGAGCGTATGGGCGATGCTCACAAGGCTCTTGCAGCCCTCACCTTTGTTATGCCCAAGTCGCAGCCACTGATCTACACCGGTCAGGAGATTGGTCTGAACCGTCGTTTGCAGTTCTTTGAGAAAGACTCGGTGAAAGAGTTGGTAGACTTGGAGTATGGCAAAGAGTACCGCGACTTCTATCGCACCCTTTGCTCGTTCCGCCACGCAAACAAAGCTCTGGCTGCCGGCGCGAATGTAGCTCCCGCAATCTTTGTTGAGGGTGTTGGCGAGAATGTGTTGGCATTCACCCGTGAGAAAGAGGACAACACCGTTTTGTGCTTGTTCAACTTCTCGGCCGAGCCCACCACCGTTACCATCACCGAGGCTGAGGCAGGTGACTACAAGTGTGCTTGTGGCGAGGCTAAGAGCTTCAAGGCTGGCGACGTTGTAGAGCTCGCTGCTTGGGGCTTTATGCTGCTTGCAAAATAGTCCGAGCCCCCAAGGGCTTTGGAAACAGAAAAGGTCAAAAGGTTGTTGTTGTGCAACCTTTTGACCTTTTTGTTTCGCCCCCCCCTCTCCCTCCGTTCTCCGTTGGGAAGTGGGCAAAAAAAGAGAGAGATGTGTCGCGTCCGATACATCTCTCTTTCTTTTGGTGCTTGGAGCGGGTGGCCTTGCCACCATCCAACACTCTCGAATCAACCGATAGTCTATCGACTATTTGTTACGAAGCTCGTCCGATACGGTGAGTTTCTTACGGCCTTTGGCGCGACGAGCTGCCAATACTTTGCGGCCATTAACGGTTGCCATACGAGCACGGAAACCGTGTTTGTTGATTCTTTTCCTCTTTGAAGGTTGATAAGTCCTTTTCATAGCGCTATTTAATTATTTATCAGTTTTTTCAAACATTTTTCGGACTGCAAAGATACACAATAAATTCAAAATCCAAAATTCAAACGGCAAAATTGTTGTTTTTTTGCCCTCTGACACCCCAAAAGCCCTCTGTAACTCACGTTATAACAAGTACAGAGGGCCTTTTGTGGCGGTATCTTTGCGGAGCTCCGAGCCCCGTTTATACGGTCATAATCTCTTTCTCTTTGCTCACTACCAACTCTTCGAGTTTCTTGGTGTAGCGGTCGATGAGTTTCTGTGCCTCGTTCTCGCCGTCTTTGGCCTCGTCCTCGGGCATACCGTTCTTCTGGGCCTTCTTGAAGGCATCAACAGCGTCGCGACGTGCGTTACGCAGGCTCACTTTGGCAGTCTCCTGATAGGTGTGTACCTGGCGCACGAGTTCTTTACGACGATCCTCGGTCAGGGCGGGGATGTTCAGACGGATGTGCTCGCCGTTGTTCGAGGGGGTAAGGCCGATGTTAGAGATCAAAATAGCCTTCTCGATAGGGGCAATCATACTGCGCTCCCAAGGCTGTACGAGGATGGTTTTGGCGTCGGGCACGGTTACGCTGGCAACCTGCTCAATGGGAGTGGGAGCACCGTAGTACTCAACCATAATGCCCCTCAAAACGTGGGTGCTTGCTTTGCCTGCTCGTACACTCAAAAGAGCCTCTTCGAGGTGGGTGATAGCCTTTGCCATTTTCTCCTCGGCCATCTCCAAAATCAATACTGAATCTTCGCTCATAACTTCTCTGTTTATTTGTTTTATTATTGTTGTTTTTCTCTTGTGTTTGGTCGGCTACTGCTGGGCCTGTGGTGCAAGTTGCTCCTGGCACAGCTCGATGACCCTTTGGAGCTCCTTTTTGCTACCTCCGCTGCTGTGGTAGAGGATTGTTCCGTCGGGCCCCACGATTATGTTGCGCGGAATCTCCTCCGAGGCAAAGAGGTTGTAAATGGAGCGGTCGGAGTCGATGGCCGAGATGAACGGGTAGTCCATCTTTTTGAGCCACGCCACCACCGTTGCGCTCTGCTCCTCGCGCGAGATGGGCAGAAAGCAGAAACGGTCGTTCTGCAACAATGCCCCGAACTCCTGGCTGGCGGCCAGACGCTTGAACTCTTTGCGACACGAGGGACACCAACTTGCCCAGAGGGTGATGAGGGTCACTTGGCCCTCCAATGAGCTGCTCTCTATGGTTGCTCCGTTGGTGAGGGTGGCCCTAAATTCGGGCAACTTGTCGCCTGCGCCCACAAAGGCAAAAGGGCCTCCGTCTTGTGCGTGGGCTGCTGCCGACACACAAAGCACCGCGACAATTATGGCCAACAGCCTCTTCATCTTTGCGCCCCCTGCCGCCCTTGCGACTAATTGTGCACCAGAGTGCCGTTGCTGTCACCTGCGAGAACCTTTGCAAGGTTGCCCTCGGTGTCCATATCGAACACGATGATGGGCAGGTGGTTCTCTTTGCAGAGGGTAAAGGCGGTGAGGTCCATAATTTTCAGACCCTTGGCATAAACCTCGTCGAAGGTGATTTCGTCATATTTGGTAGCGGTGGGATCCTTCTCGGGGTCGGCAGTGTAGACGCCATCCACACGGGTGCCTTTGAGCAACACCTCGGCCTCGATTTCGATACCGCGCAGAGCCGAAGCGCTGTCGGTCGAGAAGTAGGGGTTAGAGGTGCCGCCACCGATGATTACCACATAGCCTGCTTCGAGATATTCGAGGGCTTTGGCTTTGGAGAAATACTCTCCGATAGGCTCCATACGAATCGAGGTGAGCACTTTGGTCTTCACGCCGATGCTTTCGAGGTGTGAGTGGAGTGCGAGCGAGTTGATAATGGTCGCCAGCATACCCATCTGGTCGCCCTTTACGCGGTCGAATCCACGACCTACGCCCTGCAAGCCACGGAAGATGTTGCCACCACCGATGACGATACCGATCTGTACGCCATTCTCTACGGCTTGTTTAATCTGTTGTGCATAGCTGACGAGCACATCGGTCGAGAGGCCGCGGCCCTCGGCTCCTGCGAGCGATTCGCCACTGAGTTTCAGAAGTATTCTTTTGTATTTCATAGCATTTATGAGAGTTTGAATTTTCCTGTTTAGCCCCGCAGAGCAATGCACGGGTCGTCGCTCTGCCCCTTACTCGGGCCACTTAACCCCATACATCGCCACGAATATACTACTTTTTTTCGGGATTTTTTCAATTCTTCCCAATTTCTTGGTATCTTTGCCCTAAACAAAGGATATTTTTGGGCGTGAATAAACCACAATACACATATCTCGACAAGATTAACTCTCCCGCCGAGCTGAAACAACTCAAAGTGAGCGAGCTGACCGACTATTGTGCCGAGCTGCGCGACTTTATTGTGCGCTCGTGTGCCGAAAACCCCGGCCACCTTTCGTCAAGCATCGGTGCGGTGGAGTTGGCTGTGGCTATTCACTATGTCTTTGATTTCCCGACCGATAAGGTTGTGTGGGATGTGGGCCACCAGGCCTATGCCCACAAGATTATCACCGGTCGCAGGGATGAGTTTGCCAGCCAGCGTAAGTTGGGCGGTATTGGCGGATTTCCCCGCATTGCCGAGGGCGACTCGTTTGGTGCGGGCCACTCGTCGGTATCCATCTCGGCAGCCTATGGTATGGCCGAGGCGGCAGAGCTCAGGGGCGAGAAGTGTAACGTGATTGCCATCATTGGCGATGGTGCAATGACGGGCGGACTCGCCTTCGAGGGACTCAACAATGCGGGTGCCTCGAAAGCCAACCTGCTCGTTATCCTCAACGACAACCGTCAGGCTATCGACACCAACGTGGGCGCTATGCGTAAGCACCTGTTGCGCATCACCTCGTCGCATCGCTACAATCGTATGAAGAGCAAGGTTTGGAGCGGTCTTTACTTCGCACCCCGCCTTCGCGCACTTCTTCAACACTCCATACACACGCTCAAACGAGGTCTGTTGCGTCAGAGCAACCTCTTCGAGAGTATGAACTTCCGCTACTTCGGTCCCACCAACGGACACGATGTGGCAACCCTTGTGCGTACCCTCCGTGCCCTGAAAGATATCAACGGCCCCAAACTGCTCCACGCAATGACTATCAAGGGCAAAGGCTACGAGCCTGCCCAGAGTGGCGACCCAGCAGTGTGGCACTCGCCAGGCCGTTTTGATGTCGAGACGGGTCAGCGTGTGGCCTCCGAGGGTGGGCCTGCAAAATATCAGTACGTCTTTGGCCGAGCACTTGTGGAGTTGGCTAAGGCCGACAGCACCGTTGTGGGCGTAACCCCCGCAATGGCTACGGGTTGTTCGATGAATATGCTCCAAGCGGAGTTGCCCGATCAGTTCTTCGATGTGGGCATTGCCGAGGGTCACGCCGTAACCTTCTCGGCAGGTCTGGCCGCAGGCGGAGCAGTCCCCTTCTGCAATATCTATTCGACATTTATGCAGAGGGCCTATGATAATGTAATTCACGATGTTGCTCTCCAAAACCTACACGTTGTCATGTGCCTCGACAGGGCAGGACTTGTGGGCGAGGATGGTGCAACCCACCACGGCGAGTTCGATATCGCCTATATGCGACCTATTCCCAACCTGAGGATACTCGCACCTCGCAATGAGCAGGAGTTGCGCAATGCGATGTACACCGCCTATAAGGGCGAGGGTCCCTTTGTGATTCGCTATCCCCGAGGTTGTGCTGCGGGTGTGGGCGAGGGCCCTATGGAGTTGCTCGAAGTGGGCAAAGCCGAGATTTTGAGAGAGGGCAAGGATGTCGCTCTGCTCACCCTCGGACACACTGCCCTCGACGGAGCTGCCGCAGCAGAGTTGGCAGCCGAGCAGGGTGTGTCGGTGTGCCACATCGACCTGCGTTGGGCTAAGCCTCTTGACGAGGAGATGTTGCGCTGGGTGGGCGAGAGGTTTGAGCGTGTGGTTACGGTCGAAGACGGAGTGCTCAACGGTGGCGTGGGTAGTGCCGTGGCCGATTGGTTTGGCGACAACGGCTTCCGTGGTATCAGTGTCAAACGTCTGGGTATCGACGACCTGTTTGTGGAGCACGGCACCATCAAAGAGCTCAAATCGCTCTGCGGCTACGACAAAGAGGCCATCCTTGCAGCGCTGAAAGCCGAGTAAAAAGAGAGAAAGAATCTAACAAATAAAAAAGCGAGTCCCGATGTGGGGCTCGCTTTTTGGTTTTAGCTCGTGTCTATTCTACTTGAAGTATTTCCACTGGAAAATGAGCAGGTAGAAGACCGCTATGGTGATGTAGCTGTCGGCAAAGTTGAATACCGGCGAGAAGAAGAGCTGTCCGCCAATCAGGGGCAGCCACTCAGGCCAATGGAACAGAGGGAAGTAGAGCATATCTACCACCTTGCCATACAAAAATGGAGCATAACCACCACCCTCGGGCAGGAGTGTTGCTACGGTTGTGAAGGTCGATTCCGAGAAAATCATACCATAGAAGGCGCTATCGACCATATTGCCAATGGCTCCAGCCAACACAAGGGCAAAGCCTACAACCACACCCGTGGGGGCCTGCTGCTTGCGCAAGTGGTGCACAAACCATATAAGAGCACCGATGGCCACAACCCTAAACAGGCTCAGAATCAGTTTGCCATACTCGCCACCGAGCGACATTCCGAAGGCGGCACCCTCGTTCTCGATAAAGCACCAGCGGAACCAAGTGCCCAGCACATTGTGGCTCTCGCCCAGAGTCATAGAGGTTTTGACCGATATTTTAACAATTTGGTCGAGCACAACAAGGCCTACAACTATGGCCCATACTACCCAACTCTTTATCTGATGTTTGTTGTTCATACGCGCTTACTGTGTTGTTTTACCCAGCCCAAAATTAGCGGAGCGACACCTCGGCCTGACCGATTTTGTAGCCGTCCATATAGATTTCGGCGGTGTAGACACCGGGGGTGATGTTGTCGTACTTGTAGTAGATGCTCACGTCGAGGTCCTGACCGTTGTAGTCGATCTCGCGCTGAGCCGAGTAGCTGATCATATCGCCCTCGAACTCGAAGTAGCAATCCGAGCCACCCGAAAGAACTGCTCCGTCGGGACCAACGATGCGGACATAGACGTTGCGCATACCGGCCAGAGTGAGCTCGTTGGCGGTAAGGGTGAGGTCGGTTTTGAACTGCGAAGCGCGGTTGGCGCGAGTTACGTTGGTACCACCGGTGTTGTAGGCGGCCACCTGTACGTTGCGGGCCTTGACAATGGCGCCGAGTTTAATCTTGTTCGACAACTCTGCTGCCCTCTCCTCGGCAATATCGGCACGGCTCTTCTCGTCGGCCACTTTCTTGCGGTAGCCCACGTTCTCGGCTGCGAGTTTCTTGTTCAGGTTGTTGAGCGAGTCGATCTGGTGAACATAGCGTTTCATAATGGTACGCAGAGTGCCCAGCTCTTTCTCGTACTGACGCAACTTCTCGCGGTTCATATTGCGCTCTTTTTTGAGCCTTGCCATCAGCGAGTCGGCCTTGTCGCGCTCGGCGGCGATGTTGAGCCTCAGCTCGGTGTTCACCGAGTCGTTACGCAGGTTAATCTGGTCGATCTCGGTAATCAGGCCGTTGATTTGGCTGTTGAGGGTGTCGCGCTCGATGCGGAAATCCTCTTTTATCTGCGAGGTGATGCGGATGTGCTGAAATGCGAGCAGACCCAAGACTGCCACAAGGGCAATGATGATAATCTTGTAGCCTTTGAGGGTTTTGGCATAATCCTGCTGAGGGGCCTCGTTCTCGTAGTCTACATCGTCGTATTTGTCGTCGTACTCTTCTTCGTATTTTGCCATAGTTGTAATATATATATTATGGTGTTAATCGCGCAAATATAATACTTTTTTTCGGATAACCTCCTCGGCAGCCTCTGTGGGCTACTCGATTGCGATAAGTCGCACATCGAAGATAAGGGTCGAGAAGGGCTTGATGGCACCGGCCCCCTTGGCTCCGTAACCGAGGTTGAAGGGGATTACAATCTCCCAACGCGACCCCACGGGCATCTCGCGCAGAGCTGTGCGCCAGCCGTCGATGAGCTGGTTGAGCTTGAAGGTTGCGGGGCGTCCCTGGGCGGTGGAGTCGAAGACCTTGCCGTTGATGAGTTTGCCGGTGTAGTGTACGGTTATGAGCGACTTGGGGGTGGGTTTGTCGCCCTTGCCCTTGGTAATTTGGCGGTACATCACGCCGTTGAACATCACCGTCACGTCGTCGCGCTGGGCATACTCTTCGAGAAATTCGAGGTTGCGCTCTTTGTAGGCGCTATTTTGGTTCAGTCGTGCCATTATTCTTTTGTCATTAGGAGATCATACCATAGTCGATGGCTCCTGCGGGTTTGTAGCGGTCACGCAGCAGGGCCAAGGGGTGGTTTACGGGCTGAGAGAGGGTGGGGTCTTTGGCCAGAATCTTCTCGGCCACATCGCGGGCTTGTTCGAGGATTTGTCCGTCGGTCGATAGCGACGCTATACGCAGGTCTATCGCCTCGCCGCTCTGACGGGTGCCGTTCACATCGCCCGCACCGCGCAGTTTGAGGTCCAACTCCGAGAGGCGGAATCCGTCGCAGGTCTCGACCATTGCTTCGAGCCTTGCTTCGGCATCGCGCGAGAGTTTGTCGCCACTCATCAGCACACAGTAGCTCTGGTTGCCACCTCGGCCCACACGACCACGCAGCTGGTGGAGTTGCGAAAGGCCAAATCGCTCGGCACTCTCGATGACCATAACCGTGGCGTTGGGCACATCTACACCTACCTCGATTACGCTGGTGGCCACCAAGATGTTGTTTACGCCCTCGGCAAACAGACGCATACTCTCGGCCTTGTCCTCGGGCGACATTTTGCCGTGAATTGCGCCCACGCGATACTCTGGCAACGGGAACTCCTGAATGATGTTGTCGAAACCGTCGTAGAGGTTTTGGTAGTCCAGCGCCTCGGACTCTTTGATGAGCGGGTAGACCACATAGACCTGTCGCCCCTTGGCAATCTCGCTCTTCATAAAGCCGAAGAGTTTGAGCCTCATAGCCTCTTTTAGGTGGTAGGTCTTGATGGGTTTGCGACCTGCGGGCAGCTCGTCGATGACCGACACGTCGAGGTCGCCATAGAGCGTCATTGCCAACGTGCGGGGAATGGGCGTTGCGGTCATCACGAGAATATGGGGAGTGGTTTGGTTCTTAGTCCAGAGTTTGGCCCTCTGCTCCACACCAAAGCGGTGCTGTTCGTCGATAACCACCAGACCGAGGTTATCGAACTTCACTCGATCTTCGATAAGGGCGTGGGTGCCTACCAGAATAAGTACCTCGCCCGAGGCCACGCGCTCCAAGATTTTGCGCCTTTCGGCCGTGCGGGTCGAGCCCGTCAGCACAGCTACACGTCCCTCGGTGGGGGTGCCGGCAATCATCTTCTCGATGGAGGCAAAGTGTTGGCGCGCCAGAATTTCGGTGGGGGCCATAAGTGACGATTGGTAGCCGTTGTCGGCTGCCAAGAGCATCGACATCAGTGCTACCATAGTTTTGCCGCTACCCACATCGCCCTGCAACAGACGATTCATCTGGTGACCGCTGGTGGTATCTTTGCGAATCTCTTTGATTACACGTTTCTGGGCGTTGGTGAGCTTGAAGGGGAGTTTGTTGTCGTAGAAGTCGCGGAAGTGTTCACCCACACGGCTGAACACAAAGCCACTACGCAGAGTTGTTCGGCCCGCTTTGAGCGACAAAATTCCGAGTTGCACCCCAAAGAGCTCCTCGAATTTGAGCCTGTACTGTGCCGCCCTGAGCTTCTGGGGCGACGAGGGGAAGTGTATGTTTTCGAGAGCCTCGGCACGGCTCATAAGTCCGAGCTTGGAGATGATGTAGTCGGGCAACGTTTCGGCAATATGGCCCTTGGCCGACTCCCAAAGGGTGCAGACCAATCCGTAGATACCCTTGCTGGCAAGTCCTGCCGAGGTGAGCTTCTCGGTGGTGCCGTAGACTCCCTGCATACCTCCTCCGCCACGGGAGAGGAACTTTTCGACCAGCTCGATTTCGGGGTGAACAATGTTGGCCTTGCCATTGAAGAGGGTGGGTTTGCCCAGAACGATATACTCTCGGCCCACTTCGAGTCGCTGTTCAATCCACTTGGCACCCTTGAACCACACGAGCTCAATCTGCCCCGTGGTGTCGGCCAGAGTGACACTCAGGCGCTGTTTGTGAGCCTCGCCCAAGTAGGCATAGCCGATAAGTTTGCCTCTGAGTTGCACATACGTCGAGGAGTTCTCCTCGGTCAGTTCACCTATGCGGTAGACCTTTGTGCGGTCGATATAGCGGAAGGGATAGTAGTGCAAAAGGTCGCCTACGGTGTGGATTCCCAACTCCGTAGCCAACAGTGAAGCACGCCTTTCGCCCACTCCGCTCAAAAATTTTATCTCCATATCGGCTCGCATAAGGCAAAGATAACGCAAAATAACAGTATCTTTGCCTAAAATTGCAGGAAAAATGGCACTTTATTGCAAATCACTCACCTCTTATGAACGTCGTCGCACCCTCGAAGTGCTCGTCGGCTCACACCACATAGGCTCCGAGTGGCCCGTGGCGGTACAGACAATGACCAACACCAACACCCTCGATGCAGCAGCCTGCGCCGAGCAAATCGACCAGATTGCCGCTGCCGGTGGCCGTATCGTTAGGCTCACTACCCGCGATGAGCGCGAGGCTCTCAACCTCGGCCCCATTGGCGAGATGGTTAGGCAGAAGTGGCCCGACGTGGCTCTGGTGGCCGATGTTCACTTTGTTCCTGCCGTGGCCGCAGCAGCCGCTACCACTGCCGACAAGGTGCGCATCAACCCCGGTAACTACAACGACCGTGGCGGACGTTTCGAGGAGCTTATCGACCTCTGCCGTCAGCGCGGTGTGGCTCTGCGTATCGGTGTCAATCACGGCTCGCTCGCCAAGAAGATCTTCGACCTCTATGGCGATACCCCCGAGGGTATGGCAGCCTCGGCAATGGAGTTTTTGGAGCGTTGTCGCAGCCTCGACTTTCATAACGTGGTCGTTTCGCTCAAAGCGAGCAACGTGAGGGTGATGATCTACGCCTACCGACTGCTGGTGAAGGCTATGAACGAGGCGGGTATGGAGTACCCCATCCACTTGGGCGTAACCGAGGCGGGCAACCACACCGAGGGACGTATCAAATCGGCTGTGGGCATTGGTGCTCTGCTTGCCGACGGCATTGGCGACACCATCCGTGTGTCGCTCACCGAGTCGCCCGCAAATGAGATTCCTGCCGCCCAAAGCCTTGTGGAGCACTACGCCCACAGAGGCCCTGCACCTGAGTTTGCACCCGTAGATGAGAGCTGTTTCAGCCCCTATGGATACACCCCACGCCCCAATGCCCACGCCCCAATTCTGTGGAGCGAGGTTGCCGAGGATAAGCAGGGTGATTATCAGGTTGTTGAGGCCACCACGGAGTACCCCGTGCAGGAGTGGCGCAGTAAAGTTTTGGGCTGTGGTTGCGACAAACCTATTGTGTTGCGTCGCCACTACACCACCGCCGACTACGACCAATTTGCCATCGAGGCCGCGGCCGACTTTGGCGTGATGTTTATCGACTCGCTGGCCGACGGTATCGACATCCGTAACGACAATTTTTCGCAGGAGCAAATTGACGAAATAGCACTCTCGATACTCCAAGCAGCCCGTGTGCGCATTTCTCGTACCGAGTATATCGCTTGTCCCTCGTGTGGCCGCACGCTCTACGACATCGAGAGCACTCTGGCCGCCATCAAGGCCCGTACCTCGCACCTTGTGGGGCTCAAAATTGGCGTTATGGGCTTTATTGTAAATGGCCTCGGAGAGATGGCCGATGGCGACTATGGCTACGTTGGCGGACTCAGGGACCACATCTCGCTCTATCGCGGCAAGACCCTTGTGGAGCGCAATGTTCCTATGGCCGAGGCTATCGACCGCCTTATAGAACTCATCAAAGCCGACGGCCGCTGGGTGGAGAAAATTCAAAATTAGACGTTCGACCAAATAAAATATGAAGATACTGCCGTTAGCATACCTGGGTTCGGTTGAGTGGTGGCGCGAGGCTTTGAGCCCCGATGCCGTGATAGATGTGGGCGAAAACTACATCAAGCAGAGCTGTCGCAACCGTTGTGAGATTGCTACCGCCTCGGGGCGTATGGCGCTGACTGCCAATGTGGTTAAGGGTGCCAGCATCCACAAACGTGCCGTGAAAGATATGCGCCTCGACTACTCCAAGCGTTGGCAACATCAGCATAGTGTTGCTCTGCGCTCGGCCTACCGTTCGTCGGCCTACTACGACTACTATGCCGACCTGCTAGTCCCCTTCTATGAGCAGCCCCACGAGTGGCTCTACGACTTCAACCGTGGACTCGCAGAGGTGGTGTGTAAGATTGCGGGCGTGGAGGGCGGACTGCGCTTTTCGGAGGAGTATATTGTGGCGGGCGAGGGCGATTTGGACCTCAGGGGTCACGACTTTCTGGGCCCACGAGCCGAGCAGGCCGAATATTGGCAGGTCTTTATGGAGCGCCTGCCCTTTGAGTCGAACCTCTCGCTGCTGGACTATATCTTCAACGAGGGCCGCAACATCGACGAGGTGCTCTAAATGCGCCTAATTATATAAAAATGGTGCTGTGGTGGCAGAAAATTGAAGGTTTTTTTGCTGTCAGAGGGTAGGGCGCAAAGAAAAATTTCTAAATTTGCGGATAGAAAACCAATTAACAAACAACTAATAACAAAGACTTATGAAAAAGATTTTTAGCTACTTGATGGCATTTGCCACTCTTGGTGTAGCAATGGTGGCTTGCCAGGATCCTCAGGAGGAGCCCGAGAAAGTGGAGGCTCAGTACCCCAGCATCGAGCTTATAGAGGAGACTATCGAGGCTAACCCTACCGGCGATGAGGTTGAGTTCGACATCGAGGCCGAGGGCACTTGGACCGTAGAGGCCATTGAGGAGTACGATTGGATTACCGTAACTCCCGCCGAGGGCGAGGGTAACGCAACCCTTGTTTTTGCAGTTACTGCCAACCCCTCCAGCAAAGAGCGTTCGGCAGAGTTTATGGTTAAAGAGGCTTTCGAGCCCAGCAATGCCGACAAACTGAGCGCAGAGCTGAACGTAACCAAAGAGATTACCACCTATTCGTTCTTTGTGACTCAGGGCAAACAGGAGTCGAATTTGGGCGAGGGTACCTTCGAGTTCATCCAGGCTGTTGTGAACGGCAAACTTTGCGGTCCCGACACCCCTCAGGTTGCTAACTGGTTCAACGTAACCGAGGCATTCCCCGGTATCACCATGGAGAACGTAGAGGGTAAATTGCAGATTGTTTCTCTCAGCGGTAGCGGCTTTACCGGTCTTCCCGAGGTAATGAACCTGCCCGAGTTGCAGAGCATTCAGTGCCGTGGCGCACAGCTGAACTGTATGTTGCCCCAGGAGTGGAATACTCCCAAGCTGACCTACATTAACTTTTCAGTTTGCGGTCTGTATGGTCCTATTCCCGAGGGCTTTGCCAGCACCACTCCCAATCTGGTGCAGATCTTCCTCGACCAGAACAACCTTTATGGCGCACTGCCTCACGAGTGGGCTGCCGGTATCAAGACCTTGGAGGTGGCTATCATCAACAACCACGCAAATAAAAATCCTGATACAGAGTACTACGATTCGAAAGACAACTCGGCACTGGGTTACCTTGTTCCCAAACAGTTGGATGTTCGTATGAACGCATTTAACGATGCTGGTGAGCAGATCAACGCTGCCAGCGGTTACGGCCAGGGTGACTACACCCAGTTGAAACTCGGTGGTGTATTCGAGGGTAACTTCAAAGGCTACGAGATTGGTTGGGGTCAGCACCGTGTAGAGGCTGCCGACACCGGCGAGGACGAGGCTACTTGGAGCATCTATCGTACTTTGTGGGATTCGCCCGCAGGTCACTCGAACATGGGTTACGAGGGCAAGATGCAGGCAATTCCTGGTATCATGATGACTTGGGATCAGGCTGCTGCTGACGCCTACACCAAAGAGGCTGCTGCACTGAACGACAGCCGTGCATTCCCCAAACTCGGTCAGACTGCTGAGTAGTTAAATTTGACCTGCCCCACGGTTGGGGTAGTACCGCACAGAACGGTCGGGCACAAATGACGTGCTCGGCCGTTTTTTGTGGGGTGGAGTGGGGGTGTGATACAGAATTTGCCTTTTGTGATACGAATTTGCAATTTTTGTTGTGACGGGTTTGGTAATTTTGTAACGGAGAAATGTGTGCCCGTCGGGCGCGCAGGGTAAAAACGAAACACACTAAAACAAATAACACTTTTTATTCACTTAATTCACATTTGAGTTATGAAAAAACTTCTGTATTTGGCAGCATTTGCTGCATTTGCATTGGCATCGTGCCAGCCCGCAGAGGAGCCCGAGAAAATCGGTCCCAACTTCCCCGATGCTCCTGAGGTAATCGAGGAGACCTTGCAGGCTAACCCCGAGGGTAACCCCGCTGAGGCTGAGGACGAGACCTTGATTCTTGCTTTCGACATCGAGGCCGAGGGTGCTTGGAAAATCGAGGCTGTTGAGGAGTATGATTGGATTACCGTTTCTCCCACCGAGGGCGAGGGCTACGGTACCGTTATTTTTGTTACCGAGGGTAACGAGAGTGGCAAAGATCGTATCGCCGAGTTTGAGGTTAAAGAGACCTTCGAGGCTACCAACGCCGACGAGGTGACCAATGGCGAGCCTACCACCAAAGATGTTAAGACCTATACGATTATCGTAAACCAGGCTAAGAAGGTTTCGAACGTGGCCGACGGTTCGCTTGCATTCTTGCAGGCTATCGTAGAGGGCCAGATGTTGGGCGAGGATACTCCCACCGTTGCTACTTGGTATAACGTTACCGAGACCTTCCCCGGTATCGCTTTGAACCCCTTCGATGGCGGTAAATTGGAGATTGTTGGTATCGACGGCACTCCTTTCACCGACCTTCCCGCAGTTATGAACCTTCCCGAGCTGACTACCATCAACATCAACAACCAGCACGGCTTGGAGGGTAAAGAGCTTCCCAAAGAGTGGAACACTCCTAAGTTGGAGTACTGCAACATCGCAGCTTGCGGTCTGACCGGTGTTCTGCCCGACGGTTTTGCTTCGTCGACTCCCAAGTTGCAGACTGTTTACTTCAACGCCAACAACTTCTACGGTGCACTTCCCCACACCTGGGCAGCAGGTGCAAACGGTGGTACCGGTGTTTTGGAGTGCTTCATTGGTACTACAAACAAGAACAACGTAAAGGCTGATACCGAGCTTCCCTTGGTACACGAGGGCGAGAACCCCGGTATGGGCTATATGGTACCCGCCACTTGCGACGTTAAGCTGAACAAATGGACCAACGATGATCCTTCGCAGGGTCACGCCAACCCCAGCCGCGACCTTACTCAGATGAAACTTGGTGGTTGCACCGAGTTGAACTACGTTGGTTTCGAGGCTGGTTGGGGCCAGGAGCGCTATGTTATGTATGGCGGCGGCTTGGAGGACGACCTGAACACTTGGAGCGACCACCGCTTGTTGGTCGACGAGTGGGCTAGTTACTTCTCGAACTTGGGTTATCCCGAGATGGCAGTGACCGTTCCTCACGTTATGATGAGCTGGGATCAGGCTGCTGCCGACGCCTACACCAAAGAGGCTAAGGCTAAATGGGCTAAATAATAATTAGTGCCGACTAACGACAGGGCCAAAGAACGGCTCTGGTCATAGAATCGAGTCCCTCTGCTCGCAGTGAGCAAAGGGACTCTTTTTGTGTGCAAAATTTCGCGACGAGTGGTTGAAAAATCGCGCTAAACGTAAAAAAACATAGCTTTGGTATGTGATTTTTTGCCGATTTTTTGGAAAATAAACCGACAAAGACTATTTTTGTGCGATGAAATGCCCCAAATGTGTGGGGAATAGTTATTTGAGAAAACCAATTAAACCTTTTATTAACTTAATCTTCATTACAAAAAGTATGAAAAAACTGTTCTATTTGGCAGCTATGGCTGCTTTCGCATTGGCTTCGTGCGAGCCCACTCCCGAGCCAGAGCCAATCGCTCCCATCTTCCCCGATGCTCCCAAAGCAGAGGAGGTAACCCTGACCGCTAGCCCCGAGGGTAACCCCGCAGAGGCTGAGGACGCTGCTCTTCTCCTGACCATGGAGATCGAGGCAGAGGGTGCTTGGAAAATCGAGGCTTTCGAGGACTACGGTTGGATTACCGTAACTCCCGAGAACGGCGAGGGTAACGCTACTCTTCAGTTCGTTGTAGAGGGTAACGAGACCGACAAAGATCGTATCGCTGAGTTCGAGGTTAAAGAGACTCTCGTAGCTACCAACGCTGACTTGGTTGACAACGGTGAGGCTACCGAGAAAGAGGTTAAAACCTACTCGATCCTCGTAAACCAGGTTAAGAAAGAGTCGAACATTGTTGATCACGCACTCGCTTTCTTGAAAGAGATCGTTGAGGGTAACATGATGGGTGAGTCGACCCCCGTTGTTGACAACTGGTATGTTGTAGACGAGGCCTTCCCCGGTATCACCTTCGAGGGCGTAGACGGTGGCAAACAGGATATCGTTCGTATCGACGGCGTTCCTTTCACCGATCTTCCCAAGGTTATGAACCTGCCTTTGCTCAACCACTTCGCTATCAACAACAACCCCAACTTGGCTGGTAAAGTTCTTCCCGCAGAGTGGAATACTCCCGAGCTCGTATACTGCAACTTCGCAGCTTGCGGTCTGACCGGTACTATCCCCGCTGGTTTCGCAGAGACTACTCCCAAAATGCACACTGCTTTCATCAACACCAACTACTTCTACGGTGCTTGGCCTCACACTTGGGCTGCTGGTGTAAACGGTGGTTCGGGCATCTTGGAGTGCTTCATCTCGGCTAACGTAAACAACCCTGCTGCAGGCACTGCGCTTCCCGTATTCCAGACTGACGGCGCTGAGAACGATGGTATGGGTTACATGGTTCCCGCTACCCTCGACGTTAAACTCAACAAATACAACAACGACGATCCTTCGCAGGGTCACGCTAACCCCAGCCGCGACCTTACTCAGATCAAACTTGGTGGTGCTTTGACCGACCAGTATGTTGGTTTCGAGAAAGGTTGGGGTCAGGAGCGCTACGTTAAATATGGCGAGGGCACCGCTGACGACACCGCTACCTGGAACAACCACCGTCTGCTGATCGACGAGTGGGCTTGGTACTTCTCGAACGTTGGTCACCCCGATCGCGTAGGTGCTACCATTCCTCAGGTAATGCTGGATTGGGATCAGGCTGCTGCTGACGCTTACACCGCTACTGCTAAAACCAAATACGGCAAATAGTCTGTAATCCGTTGAAACAACGACTACTCCCGTAGTCAGAGATTCAATAAAAACCCCCTCGACCGAGTCGGTCGGGGGGGTTACTTATAAAAAAACACAAAAAGACCATTTCTAAACTAACAACTGAAATGAAAAAGGTACTTTATGCACTCGCTGCAATCGCTACCCTCGCAATGGTAGCCTGCGAGCCCGCACCCGAAGGCCCCACCGAAGTGACCTTCCCCGATGCTCCCGAGAAAGTAGAGGAGTACATCACCGCTAACCCCGCAGGTAACACCGGCGAGGAGATTCTCACCTTCGACGTAGAGGCCGAGGGCAATTGGACCATCACCGCTCTTGAGGAGTACGACTGGGTTGTCGTAACCCCCGAAAGTGGCAAAGGCACCACCACCGTGTCGTTCGAAATTCTGCCCAACGACAGCGCAAAAGATCGTATGGCAGAGTATGTGGTTAAGGAGTCGTTCGTTGGTAGCGACAAAACCTCGACCAAAGACTACACCACCTACAACATCTACATCTCGCAGAGCAAACCCGAGTCGAACCTCGCTGACGGTACCTATGTGTTCCTCAAACAGCTCATCGACGGCAAAATGTTGGGCGATGCTACTCCCGTGGTAGACAACTGGTACAACTTTGCAACCGAGATTCCCGGTATCGCTCTCGTGGGCGTAGATGGCGGTAAATACGAGATTCAGTACATCGACTTCACCGGAAGCACCAATCTGTGCGATTTCCCCAGCGAAATGGTACTCCCCGAGCTCTTGGAGATGCGTATAAACGAGTGCCATGGACTCGAAGGTAAAGAGATGCCCAAAGTGTGGGATACCCCCAAATTGGTATTCTGCAACATCGCTGCAAGCGGACTCACCGGCGAATTCCCCAAAGGCTTGGCCGCTAGCAAAAAGCTGATGACTCTCTACGCCAACAACAACCACTTCTATGGCGTTTATCCCCACGAGTGGGCTAGCGACAACCTCCAGTGCCTTATCTGCTGCAACATCAACAACCACGGTACCGAGATTACCGAGCCCTTCGCTACTGATGATAGCGCAGGTATGGGTTACCTCGTGCCCGCACAGATGGACGTAATCCTCAACAAATATGACGCTGATGGCAACCACATCAACGAGAGCCGCGACCTCACCCAGATGAAAGTCGGTGGTGCTATGGACGGCAACTACATCGGCTTCGAGGCAGGTTGGGGCCAGACTCGTTACGAGACTTTCGACCTCTACGCTATTGCAGGCGATCTCTACGTTTGGAGTATCCACCGTCTGTTGGTAGACGAGCAGCCCAAGTCGTTCTTCTCGAACATGGGTTACTACGAGTGCTATATGCCCATTCCTCAGCAGATGCTGACCTGGGATCAGGCTGCTGCTGATGCTTGGACTGCCGAGGCTAAGGCTAAATACGGCAACAACTAATAATAGAGCCTGTTGTTAGGCTTTGTAGGCCCCGTTTAGAGCCTCTTGATGGCTCTGTGGCTTACGGATTCAACCCCTGCGACCACTCGGTCGTGGGGTTTTTTTGTACCCTATAAGAAATAGGGTAGAGCAAAGGAAAAACCTCCCCCATTACCGAAATTCAGCAATCCACAGCGTGATAACCTTTGGAGTGTAAGAGATACGAGCCTTGGCGAGTATCTCAGAAAAGTTTTTGGTGCAGCTTTTTACAAAAAGGTGCAGAAAACAAAAAAGAAGGCCGACATCCTTTCCGATGTCGGCCTTCTTGGGCCTAAGCCCACCCGTCGGAGTGACGGGTAGGCGTAGAGTTTTTGCTGCAATTACTCAGCGGTAACGTAGGGAACTTTAACCCACATCTCGTATGTACCGGGCTCGTAGATGTATACACGCGAACGCAGACGTACATACCACTGTTTCATCGAAGCAAAGGTTTTGTCGCTCCACTTGGTGTTGTAAGGAATCTTACCAGCCAAGTTGTCTTTCTTCAAAGCGTCGATGTCGATGTTCTCGAAAGTTTCGTTGATCTTACCCTTCAAGTACGAAATGTGATCCTGCTGAACAGGCCAGGGAGTGATGGGGAACGATACGGTCATCCACTCTGCCGAGTTCTCACGGTCGGTCGATACGTCGATGATACTGGTAGTACCCTCCGAGTAGGTGGTGTAGTCAGCAGTGTTGAAGATGTTGCCATTGTCGTCGATGAATTTGAACTTGAATACAACACCGGCGGTAGGCTCGTTCGAAACTTTGCGGAAGAAGTCACGCATCTCTTTAACATCACCTTTCTTGGTGGTGTAGGTGTCAGCGCCAGCTACCAGAGCCTCATACCACTCCTTGAAGTCGGGCGAGTTCGAATCCGACTCCAACTGCAAGTCGTAGAAGGGGAAGTAGTTGTAAGGAGTACCGTTGCCATCGGGGTCGTCTGCTACGATCGAGATACCGTTGGTGATCTCACGAATGATGAAATCGGTAACAGCGCTCTCGTCTTTCGAGAATTTGATGATAGCATAGTCCTCCAAGAGTTTCGAACCCTTCGAGTTGGTAACTTTAACGTCGATGTGGTAAACATCGCCATCCTCCAAACCCTCGATCATATCGGTGGTCTCGAGAGCTACCAGCTGACCATTCACCTCGTTGATGATGATGGGGAATTTGTACTCCTCCGAGATTTTAGCCATTACCTGCTCCGAAGTTTTGTCAGTCAGGTAGTCATAAGGAGTCTTCCAGATCATTACGGGGTAAGTCTGCAAGAACTGATCATTGTTGGTGAATGTGCCATCACCATTTGCTTTGCGAGCACCTACGATCTCAAAGTGGCAGGGCTGAGTCGAGTTGTCAAGCCAAGCGACGTCGGTTCGAGCCTTGCTACCAACACTTACAAAAGTAGTGTCAGCACCTTTCAGATAGATATTCTCGCCAAGGTAGCCGATTTCGTCGGGAGCCTGGAAGCACGACGAGAGGCAGGTGAGGCTGAAAGCTGCAATAAGTGCAATTTTTATTACGTTTTTCATATCTTTCTTTTAGTGAATTAGTGATTAAAGTTTGGCGTCATCTGCCCTCGAACCGTAGAACAAGAGAGTGTGGCCGTGCAGACGCTCGTTGTAGGTAGCATCCGACACATAGATAGTGTGAACTACACCGGTCGAAGTGATGATGTTCGACATGTAGGGAGCGTAGAACCTATCGCACTGGTCGCCCTCGTAGTTCAACTTACCACGAGCCTCGTGAGTATCCTCCCAGTTGTCACCGAACTTGAACAAGAAGTGAATGATCTCGGGAGTCGACATCAGGAAGTTCGAGTACTGATAACCTACACCGGGGTTACCACCACCTGCGTAAGCAGCGTTGTCGTTGGTGTTGGTAGGATCGAGAGTTACACGAACAGTCTGAGTAACGGTGATAACGATAGTCTCGTACTGCTGCTCGGGTTTGGTGGGTTTGAGCTCAGCAATCTCGTCCTCGCTCTGGGTAGGCCTTACAACCTCAACCTCAACCTCAACACCGGCATCATTTTTCTCTTTGGTAGTGGGTTTCTTAGGCTCGGTAGGAGCTTTGTTGTCGTGCTGCAAGAGGTAGTTCTCTTTCTCAGCAGCGCCCCAAACGTTGTTCCAGTTGTTCCAATCCTCCAAAGCCTCGTCGTAAGCAGCCCAGAGGTCGAAACGGTTTTTCAGGTCATCGTAGATAGCCTGATCCTCCAAGTATTCTGCATACTCAGCGGTGTAAACATACTGGGGCTCTTTGCTGTCCTTGTCGTCGGGATTGTAAGCAGGGTTGGGTTTGTTTACAGTCTTCTGGAAAGGAAGCGACTCAATCTCGATACCCTTCTCACCAGCCTCAACAAGGGCCTCACGAGTAACTACAGCATTGGGATAGATGTACATCTTCATCTGCTGCAACTCCTCGTTGGTAAGCATATCGATAGTCCACTCGGTTGCATCGGGATAGAGTTTTTTCCACTCTTTCTGGTGGTTTACCGAGTTGTGGCGACGTACGGTACGGTTGATAGCGTACTGTACGGGCGAAAGGATGGTGGTGTTAGGAGCGTTCAACTCCTCCTCCGAAATCAAGCCCTTCTGAACAGCAACGTCGAAGATAGCAGCAACATTGGTAGTGAGCTCCTCCTGAGCCAACCACTCCATCGAGGTGCCGGCAAAGGGCTCAGTACTGTTAATTGTGCCACCAACAACCTCGCCACCGTTCTCTGCACACGAAGTGAGCGATACAAGGGCAAAAATGATTGCGCAATTTTTAATTATCTTTTTCATTGTTCTTTCGTGTTTAGATATTACCATTGGGTTTTACCATTCCAGAAAGGAGTCTGCTGGATCTGCCAGTTCTTCGAAAGGATGTTCGACGAAACGGGCCAGTAGTAAGCCTCCTGTTTGTAGTTCAACTGGGGCATCAAGAAGTCGTTGGGGAACCAGTTGTTACGAACGAAGTCGTGGTAGAGGTAACCCTCACCGAACAACTCGCCGCAACGCTGAGTCATAATCTCATCCATCAGCTCCATTTTACCCGAGTAGGGCTTCAGACCTGCACGGCTGCGGATCTCGTCGATAATCTCGATAGCCTGAGCATCTTTGTTGTCTTTGGCGTAAGCCTCAGCGAGCAACAGCATCGACTCGGTGTAACGGAATACGGGAATGTTGCAGACTGCAAAGTAAGGAGTGTACTCGTCCTGATCAGCATAGGTATCGAGGATGAACTGGTTGTATTTGGTCAGCCAGGTTACCTTGTTACGATCGTTGGTCTCGGTCGAAGTATCGCTGATAGGATCTTTGTACTCCGAGTTCCAAGCAGCGAAGAACAGGTTGGGACGGATATCGTCACCGGTGTTGTTCTCCCAGTCATACTCGGGATAGATAGTCAGCTTCTGGGTCGAAGGAACAAAGTTCACACTCTCCGAACGGTCTTTCTTAACGTCGCCGTCGGTGGGAACCATCTTACAAGTGATACGGGTAACACCCGAAACGTCTGCACGATACGACTCGTTCATATCGGGGTTGATGTTCAACTCGAAGATAGCCTCGTTCGAACCACCTTTGTAGAGTGCTTTCACGCCCTCTTCGGTGTACTCAGCATATTTGTAGTTACCCTCGGTACGAAGAGTGTTCAAAGCGGTAATAGCGTTTTTGATGTACTGTTTGGGCTCCATAACCTCCTCGCCCATCAACTCAACCATCTCCTCCGAACGTTTGTCGCGGTTGGTCAAGAAGTTCATCCAAAGGTTAGCGTGGCCCTGCAATGCGAGAGCAGCACCTTTGTTAGCGAAGATGCCCCAGGTCGACGAACCGGGAGTACCCCAATCCAGATACTCAACAGCCTTGTTTACATCTTCCAGTACCTGAGCGCAGATCTCCAAGTCGTGGTTGCGAGGAACGGTTACGGGAACCAAGTCCTCGTTAATAACCTGACCCGACGACTCGATAACGTCTACTACCAGGGGAGCGTTACCCCATACTTTAACGATGTTGAAATAGGTAAGTGCACGGAGGAAGTAAGCCTCGCCCAAGATGCGCTGTTTTGCGCCGGTTGCGAACTTATTCTCGGGAATCTGATCAACACGGTCAATCACAAGGTTAACCTGCGATACCACTTTGTAGTGGTTCGACCAGTCCGACATGCCCTCCAACGAACCCCACATCTTGTTGTCGTTGCTGGGATCGTTGAATACGCCATATACATACAAACGCGACGAGCTACCGCCGTTCCAACCGCTTTTGATGAAACCGGTGGTTGCATCACAACGGTTGTACCAGTTATCAGGGTTTACCATCAGACCACGGTAGAGCGAGTATACACCCGACAAACCTACCTCAGCATCGGCCTGAGTGTTCCAAAATACGTCGTTGTAAATCAAGTTAACCTGTTTAGGATTCAAGAAGTCCTCGCATCCAGTCAGGGCCAACACCGACGCAATTACTAATATAAATTTCTTTACTACTTTCATAATGCTCCTTAAATTTTAGAATTGAAGTTGGAGACCAAGCTGCAAGGTTTTCGAGATAGGATAACCAGCACCGTTGTAGTGACCGGTACGCGATACCATACGAGGATCGGTTACCGAGCTACGTTTCCACATAAAGAGGTTAGTACCGGTTGCATATACGTTGATACCACGCATATTCAGCTTCTCAACCCAAGGCTTGGGCAGGTTGTACGAGATGGTCAGGTTGTCGAGGCTCCAGTAGTCGCCGGGCTCCAAGAACATAGACGACATACGGAACGCACGGGCACCACCACCCTCCCAGTAGTTGATGTACATCATAGGATAGTACGAACCATCCTCGGGCGAGTGCCAGAACTCACTCTCGTCAAATTTGTAGAGAGCATACTGATAGAATGTAGTAGCGTCATCCAGACGGCCCAACTGTTTCTGTTTAGTAGTGTTCAGAATGGTGTGGCCGAATGCAAACGAGGTCGATACACGGATCTGCAAATCTTTGTAACGGAAGCCGGTGTGAAGACCACCAGTGATCTTTGGCTCGGGAGTCTTACCCTCGATAATCTTAACGTCGTTACCATAGTTTGCACCATCCACTTTGTAGTCACCGTTCACGTCGGTAAACAGAGGCATACCGGGGAAGATACGGCCCTGCAAGTTCAGTGCAAGACCTGCGTCAGCGTAGAGGTACGACATTGCCTCACCGGTGAAGGGCTCTACTGGAAGATCCGAGTAGTAGTCCAGAGCACCAATGTACTCAGGCATGTAGTACTGGAATGCGGGAGCACCCTCGATGAATGCGTAGTACTCACCGCTGTTGATATAGTCTTTACCACCGTTACCAAGTTTTGCAATAACGGTCGAGCTGCGACCCAAGTTCAAGGTCCAATCCCACTGAATCTCGCTGTTACGGGGGAACAAGTATGCATTAACTGCAAACTCGTAACCGTTACCGATCATATCTACAAGGTTCGATTTCAACGACGAGAAACCTACATACGAAGGAAGCTCCGAGGTGTAAACCATACCCGACAGATATTTCGAGTAGATGTCAGCGGTGATGTTCACTCGACGATCGTAGAACTCCAAGTCGATACCGTAGTTGATCTCCTGCGAGCGGCTCCACGAAAGGTCACGGTTAGCGATCTTGTTGAAGTCCGAAATCAGAGCCAGGCTACCACCATAGGTCTTGATGTCCATCTTGTTCATATCCATCCAGTTCAGACCGGCACCGATGTTGCTGATTGCGATAAGCGAGTTGTACTGCAACAGAGGATCGTGGTAGATATCACCCGAGGTACCATACGAAATACGGATCTTACCGAAGTCGAGAGCGTCCTCAGCGAACTCCATGAACTCCTCCTCCGAGAATGCCCAGTGAGCTTTTACCGAGGGGAAGGTTGCCCATTTGTTGTTGGCACCGAAACGGCTCGAACCGTCGGCACGGAACACTGCCTCAACTTTGTAACGGTTACCCATATAGCCATACGACAACATGGTGAAGAACGAGAGCATGTTGTTCTTAACGATATCCGAGTATGCCCAAGTGTCCTCCTGTTTGTAACCCTGAACTACGTTCAGATAGTCCGAAGTACCGTTCTGAGCCTCAACGCGCAACGAGTTCATCACGCTCGAGTTAACCTCCATACCACCCATAGCAACGATACCGTGCTGGTTCTCGCTACCGAACTCTTTGGTGTAGTTGATAACCGAGTTGGCGTTCAAGGTAGTGTTGATACTCGACGAAGCGTATGCGTAGCTCATCTTATCCTCACGAGCGGTCGAGGGGATGAAGTAGTCACGACGACCGAAGTCCATAACCAACGACAGCTGGTTGTCCCACGAGAGGTTCTCAGCCAAGCCTACACGCAGAGTCTCACCAATCGAGAGGCTGTGCGAAACGTTGCTGTTGTATGCGTCACCGAGCTGACCGCTGAGCTGTTTGAGCTCCTCGTCGGTACGGTAGAACAACGACGAAGGAAGATCGATAGGCGAGGTAGGCATTGCCTTCATCTGGTCGTTAAGACCACCCTCACGGTCCATCTGAGTGTAACGAATTACCAACTCGTTACGGATCTTCTTGCTTACGTCGGTTACCAAGCTGGCCTGCAAGTTGGTACGCTGCAGACCGTAGCCTACGAGCACACCTTTCTCGCTGTAGTGACCAATACTTACACGGTACGAGTTCGAGTTGTTACCACCCTCCAACGAGAGGTCGTAGGTCTGGTTGGTACCTGCGCGGTAGAACATCTCCTGATAGTCGTATGCGTTGTTGAAAGCGGGGTTGTACTTATCGGTCAGAACGTGGGGCAGAGTGTGGCTCTTAACCTCGTAGTTGTGACGGATATCCCACCACTCTTTCTCACCAAACAGGGTGGTGAAAGTCTGGTCGAGCAGTGCAAGTTTAGCATCACGCTCCTCCTGACCTACGTATACGGGCAGTTTAGCAGGTTTCTCGATGATACCCTGAGTGATACGAGCAGTAATACGGGGTTTACCGCTGGTACCTTTACGGGTGGTGATGATTACTACACCGTTTGCACCACGCGAACCGTAGATAGCAGTTGCAGCAGCATCTTTCAAGATGTCGATCGACTGGATATCCTGGGGGTTCAACGACGACAAGAAGTCGTTATCGGTAACGTTGTAACCTGCAAGATCCTGCAGTGCCATAGGAATACCGTCCACGATGTACAGAGGGTTCGAGATACCGGTGATGTCGTTCGACGACGAGAGCGAGGTGTTACCACGGATAACAAGACCCGAACCCGATGCACCGGGAACACCACTACGGGTTACGGTCTGCATACCTGCTGCCTGACCGGCAAGCATGTTTGCAAGCGAAACCGAGGGGTTGTTCTCGATCTGTTTCATATCGATCTTCGCAACCGAAGCCGATACGTCGCGCATACTCTGACGAGTATAACCGATAATTACAACGTCCTCCATGCGCTGAGCGTCAGACTCCATAATAATGGTCATCTGCTTAGCGGCAACCTGCTCCTGCTCCTGGTAGCCCAAGAACGAGAAAACAAGAGTAGAGTTCTGTGGTACGGTCAGCGAGAAAGTACCATCACCTTTCGAGGTGGTACCACCGGTTTCCTGACCTTTAACCATCACTGTTGCTCCTGGCAGTGGTGCGCCATCGGTGTCGATGATTACACCACTAACCGAGATTGTTTTCTGCTGTGCGTAAGCCTGCTGGGGAGCTGCAAACAGCACCATCAGACTCATTGCCAAGGCAGCAAAACCGAACCTTTGCAACAATCCTTTACGACCATTGAGTCGTGATTGTAGAGTTCTTCTCATAATGTTTTGTTTTGTTTAGTAATGAATTTTGGTTAATTGGTTAGATTTATATGTTGTTTGTGTGTGTTGTTTCCAATCACTCGCTACGTTTTTTTATCTAAGCCACGTTTTTGTTTTGTCGTCGTGTGTATCGTCTGCCCACACCTTTACATATATTATATATAGCGGGCCGCTTCCTTACTATCGATCTTTTTCGAGCAGAGGAATCTGCGATACACGCAGGGTAGTACAGCCATAGGGCACGAGGGTAATGGTCTCTACGGGCTCCTGCTTGTTGCTGGGACCATAGATCATTCGGCCGTAGGGCAGAGGACCTGCCATGTTGTTGTACAGGGTCCACTTGGGAATCCTCTTGGCCTTAACCTTAATCTCTATGGGGTTGTTCTCCAAGTTCCAGTACCAGTTGCCAGCCAACTTATCCTGGTTGATTACAACCTCCATAGCCTCCTCGGGCTTGTTGGTATCGAAGTACACCAGACCGTAGTTCCAGGGGGTGGTGGGGTGAACCTCGAAGTAGGTTTTGCCGTAGATTGCGTCTGCGGAATCGGTGAATTTCTTCTCGATCCACTTCTCGCCAACTTTTACAGCGTAAACCAGAGGACCACGCTCAACCGATACCGACTGCTCGTACCACTCGTCTACGTTCAGAGGCATAGGAACAACCAACTCCACTACGTCGCCGCTCTTCCAGGTGCGCTCAACAACTACCACTTTACCGCTCTCGATGGCCACCTCGGCAGCCTCACCGTTTACGGTCAGAGTAGCATCTTTTGCCCACGAGGGGATGCGCAGGCTCAAGGGGAAGGTAACCTCCTCTACGCCCTCGGCCAGAGCTACGTTGAAGTTGATCTTGTCGTCCATAGGATAGCAGGTATCCTCGGTAATGGTTACCTCAACACCGCCGCGAACTTTTGCGGTAACTGCCGAAGGCGAGTAAACCAGAGCAGCCAAACCGCCGTCGGGAGTTGCGTACCACAAGTTCTGGGTAAATTTGGGCCAGCCCTGGTGGAAGTTGCAGGTGCAGCAGGGGTAACCGGTCAGCAGACCGAATACCAAGTCGGTCTCACCGTGGTTGATGTCGAAGTTGTGCAACGAGCGCGACACTTTCACCTGGTTTGCCTGCTGGAAGTACTGACGAGCCATAAAGTCGTCGGTAATCTGGGTAGGCAGGGTGTTGAATGCCACTTTCTCCAAGTGATCTACGAAGTCCAAATCGCCGGTCACTTTGATCATCTCCTCCAACGAGAACATCAGCTCCACAGCCGAGCAGAGCTCCGAACCCTGAGTGGGGTTGTTGCCGTGCAGAGCCTCGTCGCCGCCGTACATACCGTTGGCAAAGCCGTTGTATTTGCGGATATCCTCAAAACCTTTCTTCACAGCGTCGAGATACTTCTGCTCGGGGCGGTGCTGCCAGTAGATCACGGGCTCTTTGATGCCCTGAGCCAAGTTCACGCAGTGGATGGTGTTGAGCTCCTGCAATTTGGTGGTCTCCAAAACAAACTCGGTGTAGTCGAAGCTCTGCTCGTGGAGCAGGTCGCTCAGTTCGAGCAGCCACTTGTCACCGGTGATGTTGTACAACCAGAGTACTGCCTGCAAGTTGTCGCAAGCGCGATACTCAGCCCAGAAAGTCCAGTTACCCAGAGGGGTAGTGGGCAGAGTTTCGAGCTGGTAGCGGAAGTACTTGGTCATGAAGTCGATAACCCTCTGGTCGCCGGTTGCCGAGTAGTGCTGCTGCATAATTTTCAGCACCACCATACGGGGCCACCAATCGTGCGACCAAGTGCGCTGCAAGCCACGCTCGTAGCCGTAATCGGTGTCGGGACCGAAGAAGCCGTTCTCTTTCTGGCTGGCGAGTGCCCACTCAATCCAGGGTTTCACTTTCTCTTTCAGCTGGTCGTCATCGAGGATGTAAGCCAATGGAAGGAGGCCGTCAATCCAGTAAGGACCTCGCTCCCATTGGTCACCATCTCCTCCTAACCAACCATTTCTCTCTCCAACAACCTCGGGATAGAGGGTATCCATCTGCGAGGTCAGACCTGCGCTCTGGCGCTCCAAGGTTTCGAGCAGCCAGCCGCGAGCCTCGATAGCTCCCAGGGGAAGTCCGATGTAGGGCTTCTCTTGCAGGGGTGCGCGGTTGCCCACATAGAGTTGCTCTTTGTTCTGAGTCTCGCCGCAGTTGCAAGCGGTGCTCAGAGCCAGAACCAAGCCGCACATAGCCAAAATAGTTGTTTTCAGTTTCATGGATTTATTTATTTGTTTGTAGTTTGTATGCTCTCTAACTACTCGTTGTATTTCACCCAAACCTCCATCTTACCTGCCTCGCGGTTGTCCCAAGCGTAGTAGGGGATGAATTTAACGGTCTGTTTGCCATTCTGAGCGGTGATGGTCTGAACGCCGCCGAGCAAATCAGCCTCGAACTGGGTGGTGAAGGTAGTTGCGGGGGTAAGCTCAATCTTGTCGAACTTCTTGTTGTCGCACTCCTCAACGCAGTAAACGATAGGACCACGCTGGATAGCCCTGCGGCCTACGTTAGCTTTCACGCGGTCGTCGGCTTTAACAACCTCAACGGGCATATCCATATTGTAAGCAACCTGGTCGCCAGCGTTCCATACGCGATCAACTACCAAGTAACCACGGTCGTTAGCAGCCTCGTAGTTCTCGCCGTTTACGGTCAGAGTGTAGCTCTTGCACCACTTGGGTACGCGGAACTTGATTGCGAACTGCTCGCCATCCTTCTCAGGAGTTACGGTCAGCAGAGTTGCGCCCTCCCAGGGATAGTTGGTCTCCATACCGAGGCTTACGTTCTGTTTGCCAACTTTAACCTCGCTCTGGCTACCTACGAAGAGGTTAACCCAGATGGTGTTCTCCGACTGAGCGTAAACGTAGCCACCGATCGAAGGCAAGAAACGCGAAATCTGGCTGGGGCAGCAAGCGGTGCCGTACCAAGCCCTGCGGTGGTGTTTGCCTGCCGAGTAGAGGGGGTTAACGTAGAAGAAACGGTCGCCCGAGATCGACATACCGGCCAAAGCACCGTTGTACATCGAACGCTCAACAACGTCGGCGTAGCGCGACTCGCCCTTGAACATATTCATCCTCTGGTTCCACATAACCATACCTACCGAAGCACAAGTCTCGCAGTAAGCGCTCTCGTTGGGCAGGTCGTAAGGCTCGGTGAAGCCCTCGTTCGAAGCCGACGAACCGATACCGCCGGTGATGTACATACGGGTCAGTACAACATCGTCCCAGAGGCGATCCAGAGCTGCCAAGTAGGTGGTGTCGCTTGCGGCTGCCGAGTAGTCGGCCATACCGGTGAAGAGGTACATAGCCCTTACGCTGTGACCGTGGATGCTCTCCAAGTCTTTAACGGGCACGTTGTCCTGATAGTAGTCCCTGTTGAGGATGCTGTGGTCCCAAGCGTCCCAAGTACCGCGACCCTGACCACGCTCCTCGAGCAGACGGTGCGAGAATTTCAGATATTTCTTGTTGCCGGTGTGGCGATAGAGTTTCACCAGGGCCAACTCAATCTCCTCGTGACCGGGAACCCAGTGGTTGTCGCCGGTACCCCACATATCGTACATGTGGTCAGCAAACTTGATAGCCACGTTGAGGAGTTTGTCTTTGCCGGTAGCGTTGTAGTAAGCCAAAGCTGCCTCGATGAGGTGACCGCCCATATACATCTCGTGCATATTCATGTCGGTCCAGCGTTTGTCATACTCGCCGAGGATGTAGTAGGTGTTCAGGTAACCATCCTCCCTCTGTGCGCCGGCGATTTTCTCGATGATGTTGTCCACCCTTGCCTCGATCTCGGCGTTGGGGTTGTTCATCAGCGAGTACGAAGCACCCTCGAGTGCTTTGTAGAGGTCCGAATCATCGTAGAACAAACCACGGAACGAGCCCTCTTTCATACCTGCTGCAACTGCGAAGTTGTCTACACGGCTGGTCTCGAACTCGCACTGGTTAAGGCAAGCCTGCAAGGTAACCTCGGCGTGAGTTTTCAAGCGGGGCTGCCAGAAGTTGTCGGTGATCTGTACCTGCGAGAAGTTTACAGGTGTGTTCTGTTCAAGGCTCTCTTTCTGGCCACACGAGGTGAGGGTCAGAAGGGCTGCTGCGATGAGAGTAAGTTTTGCAAATTTCATAAGTTTTATGTTTGAGCATAATTTGTTGTTCGGGCTAACATTTGGTGCTCTCGCGTGCGCGATTGCTTCGTGCATACGCGCGTACACGTTCAAGCGCAATTTTACGGTACCAAGATAGCGAGTTTCGCCTAGCAAAAAAGCGAAAATCTTCTCATAAAATAGTAAAATTGGCGCACGCACCCCCTAAACAAGCCTCTCGGCCGGGGTTTTGTACCAAAATGGCGGAATCCGCCCCGGTTTTTGGGGCGAATTCCGACCACTTTATTAGTAAGGCATTTTGTATTTGCCGGCTTTGTACTGAGCCCTCAATTCGGCCTCTTTTGCCATAGCCTCGTTGTAGTTCACGACATAGTACCACCAGTTGTTCAGGTGGAGGTCGTTCTTATCAACGGTGTTCAAACCCTTGAAGTGGGGAAGGTGGCCGAGGAAGTACATCATCCAGCCAATGTGACCACGGTTGTAGGTGCCATAGGCCCACTCCTTCACGTTCATCTCACGAGCATTGCGCTTGTCGAGAGCCAGGTAGGGGTAGTCGAACCACTCGTCGGCATAGCTCTTAATCTGGCTGCCGTTGTTGAAGTCGTAGTCGTAGGTACCGTTGGGTGGGAAGTGTACCAAGCCCACCTGTGCATAGCCGGGCTCGAACTTCTTCCACAGACCCTGGTGAGCATAATATTTCTCCCAAGCCTTGGCAGTTTCGAGACTCTTGACGTGCTCCCAGGTGTGGGCCTGGAATACGGGCTGCTCGTATACGTTGTGCATAATCGACTCAACCCTGTGGCCAAAGCTCTCCAATGCACACTCAACGCCACGCTCGTAGTTGTACCACATCACGATAGCCAAATCCTCGCAAGGAGCACCCTGCGAAGTGCCAATACCCGACGAGTTGCACCAGAAGGCACCCTTACCAATCATCCTCGACTCGTTGCAGCAGGTTGCGGGGTGCGAGCAGTACCAAACCTCGTGGATCTCGCCTGCGTCGCGTTTCTGACCAAAGTTATAGTGGTTCATCAGACCAACGTAGTCGAAAGAACACCTGGTTTCCGAGTACCTCGAGGGACCGTCGTAGTTGCCTGCGTCGAAGCAAGCCAAGAAGTCCTCGTAGGTTACATAGTCTTTCTTGGTCGAGGTGCTGGTCTTGTTATAGTAAGTGTAGCTCTGCTCGATCCAGTGCTCCTCTACGATCTCGAATTTAACGGCGCCGTGGGTGGCTTTGTTGAGCGAGTCGCAAATCTCGTGAGCGTGAGTCTGGGGGTTGCGCCAGTTGTACATCTGGTGCAGACGTTTGCCGTCGCGCAACACGGGCGACTCGTAAACGCAAGCAACCTTGATGGTAATCTGGTCGGCAATACGATCCTCGTAGGGAGTATCGGGAGTACCGGTCCTACGCTCCAATTTCAGCTTGCGGGCCTCGCACTTAGCGGTTTTATTACGGCTGCTGGGCTCCACTTTCCAGTAGATCTCCGACGAGGTATTGGCGGGTTTGCCCCAAGCCTTCATCCAGTCGTCGATCTGAACTGCGCTAACAACGTCGGGATTTTCGGTTGCAACAACCTTCTCTACGTTCTCAAAGCTCTCGCTGTCCGAGAAAACGATCCTGTAACCCTTGAACTCCTCCAACTCTTCCCAATCGAAGGCAATCTCCTCGATCTTGTTCAGGTCGAAAACTGCGCCGTCAGCGGGGCTTGTGAGCAGAATTTCGGGCTCGACAACCTCGGGCTCTTCGGGTACCTGGGGCTCTTCGGCGGGGCCGTCTTGGCACCCAACGAGTGCCAAGAGACCTGCCATCATCAAACTATAAATCATATATTTTTTCATCGTTTTGTGCTGTTAATGCTTGTTACTCTTTGGGGGTCCAGCCCATCTCTTCCCTCAGCTTAGCCTCCAACTTCATGGCGTTCTTGTAGTCGTAGCAGTAGAGCCACCAGTTGTTCAGGTGACCATCTACGGGGTTGAGGCCCTTGAAGTGAGGCATGTGGCCGAAAAAGTAGATCATATAACCCCACTGGTAACCGCCTTTGTGGTCCCACTCTTTGGCGTTCACCCTCTTGGCTTTACGCTTGTTGAGGGTCAGACGAGGATAGTCGTACCACTCGTCGGCATAGGTGTAGGCATACGAATCCAGCAGGTGGTAGTCGTAGTCGGCGATACCATTGGGTGGGAAGTGGCACAGACCGATGTGGGCATAACCCTTCTGGTCTGCAAACTTGCCGTTACCGTAGTTCATGATGTAACCGAAGTAGCGCTCCCAGTTGTTCAGCTGCGACTCTTTGTACTTCTTCTCGTAGAACATATAGAACTCTTTGCCTACGCCATCATATACGGCCCTCATCATCGACTCGAAACGGTGGCCGAAGCTGTGCATTGCAAGGTCGGTGGTACGCTCGTAGTTGTGGAACATTACGCAGATGAAGTCGTCGCACAAATCGGCACGGTTGATACCGCCCGAGTTGCACCAGAATGCATCCTTACCAATCAACCTCGACTCGTTCATACCGCAACCGGGGTGGGTGTATACCCATACATCCTGCACCTCGTTGTTGCGACGCATCTCGTCGAGTTTGAAGTCCTTAACCATCTGCACATAGTCGTAGTCGCATACGCCGTCGGGGGTGCCTTTCTCGCAGTAACCCTTGACGAAGTTTACGTCGATATACTCGCCAGCATTCTTGCCAAACTGATTGTTCCTAGCGGTCGAGTAGAAGATCTTGTTGTTGTATTTAGCCAAAATCTCGGGATCGTCGGTGTGGAACTCGTCTACGATCTCGTATTTAACGCGACCGTTGGCAGCCTCTTCCATCGACTCGATGTACTCGTGCAGCTGAACCTCGGGATCGTTCCATTTCACACCCCTACCGATGCGGTAAACCTCGTGCATACGCTGGCCCTGCTCGTTTACGATGGGGTCCTCGTAGATTACAACCACCTTAACGGTGATGGGATCGTCGAGACGCTCCTCGTAGGGAATCCAGAAGCGGGGATCTTTGCGCTCGATGGTGAAGCGACGCGAAGCAATCTCTTTGCTGTGCTCGCCCTTGGGAACGATGCGCCAGTAAACCATTGCGCTCGACTCGGCCTCTACGCCCAAGTTCTGCAACATAGCATCCAGATACTCAACGCTTACATACTCCGAGGTGGGATCGTTCTCGCCATCGCTTAGGTTGTAAACCTCTTTGGTGGCGAAGTCGCTGTCGAGCGAGAACTCGATGTCGTACTCCTCGATGCCCTCAACTGCATCCCACTGGAAGTAGATCTCGTCGCAACTGTTGCAGCTGTAATTGCTGTTGTTGGCGGGCGAGAGCAGTTTGATGGCGGTGTCTACACGTTTTGCAATGATAGCCCTGGTCTCGCTGGGATTAACAGTGCTTTTGGTGTCCTGAGGTGTAACACGCCAGTAGAGAACGCCGTTCGCACCGGGCATAATGCCGCCCTGATCCAACAGCTGGTCGATGTAGTCGCGGGTGAGCTCGTAGCTGGTCCTAGTACCAACGTCCTCACGCTCAAAGCTGCCAAAGTCCTCATACAACGAGATGTCGAAGAAGAAGTCGAACACGCCCGATTTATCCCAAGTGCAGGTCACGCTCTCGGTCTTTTCGAGGTCGATAACGTGGCTCTCGTCGGGCGAGAGGATCTTGATGTAGGGGTATTTACGATCTACCAAGATTTTGCGAACGGGGTAGTGCTCCAAATCGCCCTTGCTGGTCGAGGGGACAACCTTCCAATAAATCACGCAGGTAGCATCGGGCTCGGCACCGAGTTTGCCGGCAATGTCGTCCAAAGCCGCGGGGCTGAGGCTTACACGGCCATCTTTGGCACCAAGTTTATAGGGCGACACGAACACCTCGAAGGTCTCGGTCAGCGAGAAGAGGATCGAGTGATTCTGAGCACCAATTGCGGGCCTCCACTCAAAAGCAATCGAGGTCTTCTGCTCGTCGAGGTTGAAGAGCATCTCGTTAGCAGGAGCAATTACTCGAGTGTTGGGATCAAGACGAGTGATATACATCGAATAAGGCTCGCACTGGAACTCGTCGCTCCTCAGAGGAGCAACCCTCCAATACACATAGGCACTTTTGCCCTCGGCCAGGCCGAGAAGGCCAAGAATCTCGTCCATCTCCAAAACACCCATCTCGGTGGGATTTTTCTTGGCCGATGCGTTCTCCAATACCTCGAAATCGGGGGTGAGCGAGAACTGCAAACGGTAACTATTGATCTCCTCGTTCTCGTTCCAGCCGAACGAGAGAGCCTGGCTCATGGAGTTGAAGTCATACTCAACGCCATCTTCGGGAGCTGCGAGCGAAATCTCGGGATACTCGGGCTCCTGAGGCACTACGGGCTCTGGCTCTGGCTCTTTGCAGGCGAACATGGCAAGCACGCCAAATGCAATTGCAAATAATTTCTTGTTCATCTCTGAATTATTTTGAATTTATATTTTCCGAATACTGTTCTGAGGCTTGTGACCTACGATTAGTTTGCATAGGGCGACTGCCAGCCGAGCTCTTTGCGCAGCTGTGCCTCATACTCCAATGCACCCTTGATATCTACAACGTAGTACCACCAGTTGTTCAGGTGGCCGTCTTCCATGTTCAGGCCTTTGAAGTGGGGCATGTGGCCCAAGTACCAAATCATATAGCCCATCTGACATGGATCCTCTGCCTCCATTGCAAGTTGCGACCACTCGGTGCAGTTAACACTGCGAGCCTTGCGCTTGTTCATCCTGATACGAGGATACTCCAACCACTCATCGGCATAGGTGTTGAAGTACGACTTCAGGTAGTAGTCGTAGTCTTTCACGCCGTTGGGGGGGAAGTGACAGAAACCGATGTGGGCATAACCCTCCTGCTCGGGGAATTTGCCGTTACCGTAGTTCATCTTGTAGCCGCAGAAACGCTCCCAGTTACAGAGCTGCGACTCTTTGTAGCGGTTGTCGAAGAACTGCATGAACTTGCCGTTTTGTGCGAAGTACTCTTTGTAAACCTCGCTCATGATCGACTCGTAGCGGTGGCCCCAGCAGTGAACACCTAAGTCGGTCGAACGCTCGAAGTTACAGCCCATTACGCACACGAGTTTGTCGCAAGGAGCACCCATCTCTTTGGTCAGACCAACCGAGTTGCACCAGAATGCACCGTCACCGACAAGTTTCGACTCATTCAGACCACTAACGGGACCGCCCATAACCCAAACCTCCTGTACCAAACCGAGGTCAACCCTCTCGGCAATGGTTTTGCCGTCGGTAGCCAGACGGGGGTCGGTAAGCATCTTGATGTAGTCGTAGTTAACCCTATCGTTCAATCCTGGGGGATCCTTAGCCAAGCACCATTCGAGATATTTGTTGTATTTGAGGGTTACGTTAGGCGAGCCGGCAGGCAAAGTCTTACCGTTCTCGTCCGAAGGCCTACCGCTCTTGTCGATGTAGTAGCTGTAAGGCAGCTCGTTGTGGGCAAACCTGTCGTCCTCCCACATCTTGTGCTCTGCAACAACTACCCAGTCGATCAGGCCGTGTGCAGCCTCCTCCAAGGCAGCCTCATACTCCAAGAGCTGATTCATAGGCTCCCTCCACCTGTTGCCGTGGATGGTGGTAACCTGGCTCAACCTCTTATTCTGCTGATCGGCTTTGAGCCTGTCGTCAGAAACGATGGGGTCCTCATAGAGAACCTCTACATAGATGGTCATCTTCTTGTCGAACAGGCGCTCCTCGTAGGGTAAGAACATTGCGGGATCTTTACGCTCGAAGGTGAAGTTGCGGCTGGTGATCTCTTTGTCGTGGTCGCCCTGAGGTACAACCCTCCAATAAACCTTACCGGTCGAGAACTCCTCGACGCCCCAACCGCCCAACATTGCGTCGAACCAGTCGATGTTGATGTACACGTTGGTTGCGTTGGTCTTATCCTCCGAGTTCTCGGTGGTTACGTTGTATTTCACTGCGCCATCGAAGTTCTTGTTGTCGGCAAACTCGATGTCGTAGGCAGTGATGCCCTCCACTGCGCCCCACTCGAAGTAGATCTCGTCGAAGTGAGTACAGGTGAAATGTTTCTTGTTCAGAGGCTCGATCAGCTCTACTGCGGTGTTCACACGTTTAGCAATCAGAACTTTGGTCTCGCTGGGCTGAACCGAACCGGCCTGGGGCGATACGCGCCAGTAAACAACACCGTTCGAACCGGACATAACGCCACCCTTGTCCAACATAGCGTCGATGGTTGCTGCGCTAACCTCGTAGCTGGTCTTGTTGCCCACGTCGGCACGCTCCAAGTCGCTAAAATCCTCATTCAGGGCCATATCGAAGAAGAATTTCGAAACGCCCGATTTATCCCACGAGAAGGTTACCTTCTCAACATCTTCGAGGTCTACAACGGTGTTTGCCTCGGGAGCGATAGTCTTGATGTAGGGATATTTACGCTCAACGGTGATTTTGCGAGCGGGGTAGGGCTCGAAGGTCTCTTTCGAGCTGGTAGGAACAACCCTCCAATAGATGTCGCCGGTAGCGTCAGCGTCGATGCCGAGCTCGCCAGCAAGGTTGTCCAAAGCGGCGGGACTAAGGCTCAAACGGCTATCTTTTGCACCCAACTTGTAGGGCTCTTTGTAGGTCGAGAAGCCCTGGTTGGCGCAGAACTGCAACGAGTGACCCTCGGCACCCAGAGCGGGTTTCCACTCAAAGGCGATAGAGGTTTTATGCTCGTCGAGGTTGTAACGCATACCGTTTGCGGGAGCGATAACACGCAACCTGGGGTCCAGACGGTTCATAAATACTTTGAAAGGCTCGCACTCAAACTCATCGCTGCGCAGGGGTGCAACCCTCCAATAAACGTAGGCACTCTTTGCCTGACGAAGACCCAACAGACCAAGTACCTCGTCCATCTCGACGATACCAACCTCGCTGGGGTTGCCTTTGGTCGATACGCTCTCCATAACCTCGAAGTCGGGAGTGAGCGAGAACTGCAAGCGGTAGCTGTTGATCTCCTCGTTCTCAACCCAGCCGAAAGCGAGTGCCTCCGACATTGCGTTGAGATCATACTCTATGCCGTCTTCGGGCGAAGAGAGTGTGATCACGGGAAGCTCGGGCTCCTGAGGCCCAACGGGCTCGGGCTCGGGCTCATTGCAGGCGAACATTGCAAGAACGCCAAATGCAATTGCAAATAATTTTTTGTTCATTTTGTGTTTAGTTTTGTTGTGTATTTGTTGTTTTGCTTTTCTACACTTTGGGGAAAACTCTCCGCCGGGGACTATTTGTTGAGCTCGGCTTCGAGAGCAATAGCGTCGTTCCAATTAACGATGTAGTGCCACCAGTTGTTCAGCTTGCCATGTTTGTCGACACCCTTGAAGTGAGGAATGTGGCCGAAGTACCACATCATAAAGCCCCACTGGTCGCCACCCTCGTGTTTCCACTCTGCGTTGGTTACGGGGCGAGCGTTCTTGGGGGTAAATTTCATGTTGGGATAGTTGTACCACTCGTCAGCGTAGGTGTATTTGGTCTGAGTGTTCGAGTAGTCGTAGTCGCCGTTCGAGTTGGGGGGGAAGTGGGTCATACCAACCTGTGCGTAGCCATCCTCGAATTTGGCATAGGTGCCCTGGTAGGCCGAGTAGAGCTGAATGGGGCTAAGCTCCTCGATGCTCTCATACTCGTCGTATTTCCACCACTCGCCGCTGTGGCCATAAACTTTGGCCATTACCGACTCGAACCTGTGGCCACAGCTGTGGATTGCCAGGTCTACGGTACGCTCGTAGTTGCAGAACATCACGGTCAGCAGTTTGTCGTTCACAGCGCCCATCTCTTTGGTGATACCGGGCGAGTTGCACCAGAATGCGCCGTCACCGATAAGCCTCGACTCATACATACAAGCACCGGGGTGGGTGAATACCCATACCTCGTGGAGCTCCTCGGCGTCACGCATTTTGTCGAAGCCGTAGTCGCTCAGCAGGGTGAGGTAGTCGTAGCCCATACCTTTGGTCCAGAAGCTAGGCACGTCGATGGTTTTGCAATACTCTTTGATGTCGTTGTGGGTGATCCACTCACGCTCGCCTTTTTTGTTGGTTTTGTAGGTGTAGAAGTGGTCGGTCTCTACCTCCATAACCACCTCGTAGTTTACCACGCCGTGCGAAGCTGCTTCGAGCTCCTGCTCGAAAACTTTGGCCTGCTCGAAGGGGTCGTTCCAATAGGCCCACTGGCCCACGCGGCTCACCTCGTGGAGGCGTTTGCCGTCCTCGGTAACAACGGGGTCCTCATAAACGATTGCAACCTTAACGGTGATAGGATCAGCTACGCGCTCTTCGTAGCTGGGCTGGCACGAGCCGAAAAGTGCAACGGCTGCCACCAACGAAATCAACATTTTTTTCATACTCTTTTTGGGTTTTAAAAGTTATTGTTTTGTTTGTTCGTTTTTGCGCATATTTATACGCTACAAATTTCGGCATTATATACATAAGTAACCCCCACTATTTGTCGCAAAAAATAGTAAAATTGTATCATACCGGGGCGAAAACGGCCTATCGTGGCCCTCCGGGGCAGCCTAAAAGCAATGCGGGCGCACGCCTAAGCGCACGCCCGCATTGCGGTTGTACCATCCCCAAATCGAGCCTAACGTACCATCTTTTCGGCTCTGTTTCGGGGGCTAATTATAGTCTTTGGGCAACACTCCGAACTGCTTGTAGAAGCACTTCGAGAAGTAGCTGCTCGATGCAAAGCCCACAATGAAGGCCACCTCGTTTACACGGTACTCTTTGCGTTTCAGCAGCTCGGCCGCACGTTTGAGCCTGATCAGGTGGATGAACTTCGTGGGGGTAAGCTCCGAGATACTTTTCAGCTTGCGGTAGAGGGTTGCTCGGCTCATACTCATCTCCTCGGCCAAAAGGTCTACGTTCAGGTCGCTCTTCTCGATATTTTTGTAGATAATCTCCACAATGTGGTTGAGGAAGTTCTCGTCGGCCTTGGAGTGGACAATCGTGTCGAGCATCATCTCGGGCGAGTGTTTGTAGGAGTCTACAATCTTGCGCCTGCTACCCATAAGGTTGTTGATGCGGAGCACCAGATACTCGGTCGAGAAGGGTTTTTCGACATACTCGTCGGCACCCACTTTCAGGCCATCCATCTTGGAGCGGAGCGAGGTGTCGGCCGTGAGCATAATGAAGGGAATGTGGCTGTGGAGCAACTTCTCCTTGACCGTGCGACACAGCTCCTGACCATCCATCTGGGGCATAGCCAGGTCCGAAACAATCACATCGACATACTCCTCGTCGAGCCTTTCGAGGGCCTCGACACCGTTGGAGGCCTTGATAATCTTGTAGTGAGTTTTGAGCTGTCCGGCTACAAACTCCAAGAACTCCTCGTTGTCGTCTACGAGCAGCACGGTGGGGCGGTGGTTGGGCTCGATGCTCTCGGAAATCTCGTCTTCGTCGCCCTCTTTGGCTATTGGTTCGGGCTCGGTGGGGGTGTCGGCCACCTCGGTTGCGGGTTGGGTAGCCACCTCGGCATCAACACCGATGTTGAACGAGCCTTGGTGGATGATGGGCAGTTCGAGCACAAACAGAGTGAGCCCGTGGGGGTTGTCGGAAACCACCACATTGCCCTCGTGAAGTTCGGCCAACGAGCGTACAAAGGGGAGTCCGAGGCCTGTGCCCTGAGTTGTTTCATCGACCTTGAAGAAGGGCTCGAAAATCTTCTCCCTCAGCTCTTTGGAAATCTTGTCGCCATCGTTGGCAACGCCCACGGCAAAGCGATTTTCGCCACTCACCATCCTCAGCGAAATCTCTATTAGCGAGTGGGCATGGCGCAGAGCGTTGCTCAGCAGGTTGTCGAAGATTTTGGTGAAAATCTCCACATCCACGTCGGCCTTCAACTCGTCGAGGGCCACCGACCAGCGGATGTTGATATCCTTGGTCTTGGCTGCGGGGCGGAAGTTCTCCACGCGGCTCTTTATCAGCGAGCAGACGTTGGTGTGTACATAGTTTACTTTGAGTCCGTCGGCCTCAACCTTGCGGAAGTCGAGCAACTCGTTTACCAGCGTCAGGATGCGGTTGGTGTTGTTGCTGATTATTTGGAGGTTGTCGTGGTTGCGGTCGTTTTTGTCTACGTTGCGCAACACCTCTTCGAGCGGCATCTTAATGAGGCTCAGAGGGGTGCGAATCTCGTGGGTGATGTTGGTAAAAAAGGCAATCTTGGCATCATAGAGTTCCTTTTCTTTCTGTGCCTCGAATTTGCGGAGTCGCTCGGCTTCGCCCTGTTTGCGACGCCTGTTTGCGAGGTAGATGCTGGCCGCAATCAGACCTAGCACAATCAGAGCCTCGACCACCTTGGCCACACCCGTCATATAGAACGGAGGTTTGACCTCCACGGCCAACTGCAACACCGAGGTGGGGTTGCCGCGCTGGTCGATGGTATTGACGTGCAACACATAGTTGCCATAGGGGAGGTTAGAGTAGTTGATGCGCTCCTGGGTGGTGTAGATCCAGCTGTTGTCGAACCCTTCGAGCTTGTAGGCGTAGGTGATGCTACCTCCGTAGTCGTACCCGAGTGAGGCGAGTCCGAGGCTGAAATTCTTGACCGTATGGGGAATGGTAATCTTGTCGGCCAGAGTGATGGACTTTTCGAGAATGGCGCTTTGATTGCCGCCCACCTTCACCTCTGTGCCGTTGATTTGCAGGCTGTTGAAGACCACTCGCGGGGTGGAGCGCAGACGCATAACCCTCTCAGGCTCAAACGATACAAAGCCCTTGATGCCGCCAAAATAGATTGTTCCGTTGGGGGCACGCCAGCCCGATTTGTCGTTGAACTGATTGCACAACAGACCGTCGTTGTGGGTGAAGGTAACAACTCTGCCCTCGGCCATTGCATAGCGGAACAGACCGTTGTTGGTGCTGCCCCAAATGCCACCCTGACCATCCTCCACAAGTTTCAGCACCGCATTGTTGGGCAGTCCCGAGTCGGTGGAGAGGCAGGGCTCAAAGCGGTCGTTCTCGGCGTTGTAGATGTGGACACCCGCGCCCGAAGTGCCGACCAGCAGCTGACCATTCATACACTCCAACAGAGTGTTGCACGAGTAGGGCATTCGGCTCTGTTCGAGCGAGGGAACGTCATACTTTTTCCACTCGGCCCCAGCCTTGTCGTAGCACCACACTCCGTTACGCGAGGTGGCAACCCACAGAGCGCCCTTGTTGTCAAAAACAATGTCGTTGATGCGCGAGTTGATATCTTTGCTCTGCACCTGGCGGAAGAGGTCTTGGCGGGCGTCGTAGGCAAACAGACCGCTTGCCGTACCCACCCAAATCTGTCCCGTAGCGTCGCTCCTCAGGGCGTAGATACTGTTGCTGTCCAAACCTCGGAGCGAGGTGGTAGCGTCGTAGTGTTTTGCCACCGAGGTCTGTCCCGAGTGGCTGACGTTGAGCACATAGAGGCCGTTGGAGAATGTTCCCACCCACAGTCGGCCATCGACATAGAGCAGCGAGTGGATATTTTTGGCGGGCACAAAGCCGCTCTTGAAGAGTCCCGTTTTGGGATTGAAGAGGTTCAGTCCGGCATCCTCGGTGGCTATCCACACGCGGCCGTAGTCGTCGCTGCAAAATTCGCTTATACACTTGCCACTCACGGAGTTCTGACCACTCAGAGGGTAGTATTTGTCGAAGTCGGAGGAGTGGGCGCCGATGTAGTTCACGCCACCAAAGTAGGTACCAATCCACATACCTCCGTCGATGTCCTCGTAGAGGGTGTGGGCGGCATTGTCCGAGAGCGAATAGGGGTCGTTGTTGGCGTGGGAGAGGTGTACAATGGGGGTTGTGCCGAGCGGATTGCAGATGTAGACACCCGTCTCGGTACCAATCCACAACTCGCCCTCGCGGCTACGCACAATCTTGCGCACAAAGAGGTCGTCGCCCACACCCTCCATTGGGGCGTAGGGCTGATAGCGCTTGGCCTCGGTGTCGAAAACCAATAAACCCCTCAGCGAGGTGCCCACCAATAGGGTCTTCTCGTCGAGCAACAACAGGTCGTTCACGTTGTTGCCCTCCGAACCCCTCGGGGTGATGAGAAACTGCTCCACACTCTCGGTTTGAGGGTCGAAGTGCAGCACTCCGCCACCGTAGGTGGCAACCCACACACCGCCCTTGCTGTCTACCACGGCGTCGCGCAGATTGCACTCTCCGTTGTGGTCGAGCGGATAGAAGCGTTTGCCTCCGCGGGCGTCGATACGAAACAGACCTCTCTCGGATACCACAATCCACAGATTTCCGCCCCCGTCGGCAAAGATGCTGCGGGCTGTACCCATCACCTTGTAGCCGCCATCGTCGATCATATTGAACTTGTCGAAACTTTCGAGCGAGGGGTTGTAGATGCTCACACCATTGTTGGTGCCCACCCACAAGCGTCCGTCGCCCGCCTCCCAGAGTGCAAAGCAACCGTCGCCACCGATAGTACCATTGCTATCGGCATCGCTCTTAAATACACGAAAATTCTTGCCGTCGAAGCGGTTGAGTCCGTCTTGGGTGCCAAACCACATAAAGCCCTGACTATCTTGGGCTATGCAGTAGACCATATTTTGCGACAGTCCGTCCTCCACCTGAAAACTGCGGAGGAAGTGTCGCTTGGCCTGTACCGACTGAGGCAAAGTTATGAGCAAAGAGAGGGCAAAGAGTGCCACAAAAGTGCATCTTCTCATAGGGGTATAATCTGGGAAAGAAAAAGGTTGTAGTTGGGAGGTGTGGAGCGGGCCGATCGAGAGGGGAGCACTGCCCCCTCTCGAAACAACCAACTCTTATGATTTCTAACGACTTAGAACTCGCCCTGAGCCATTCCGCGATACTTGTTGGTCATCGCGCGAGCAGCCTCTACGGCACCCTCCACGGGAGTAGCCGAGAAGTTGCCGAGGCGGTCGGTCCACCACATCTTCTCGTAGGTGGCCACAGCCTCGTAGTATTTGCTGAACGAAGGACCGTCGAACTCGCCGCTATACAGCACCGACTGCTTGGCAGCGCCGAGCATCATCTCCCACCTCTGGGCGTAGAACGAACTGAGCAGACCCGACCAGGTACGGCAGGCGTAGTCGTTCAGGGTCATAGCCCTCTCGCCCCAAGTGGTCAGCAGACAGCGGGCGTTGCTCTCGAAGTAGTCGGCCTCCTCGGGGGTGGTACCCTGTGCGCGGGCGTCGGCAATCCACTTGCCGGTGAGGAAGACGTGGTTGGTGGCCAACAGCGAGTCCATATCGTGGAGCAGGGTGAGAATCTTCTCCTCGAAGATGATCATATCGCTGATGTTCTTCTCGTTGTAGGCCTTCTGGTAGCGCTGTACGAGCATCTCGAAGGTGTTACACATCATCTCGCGGGTGAGGTTCACCACGTCGAACTGGAACGAGGGAGTGTTGCTCTCGACCTTCAACAGACCGTCGATAACTTCGAGCAACACGCGGTTGGCACGCATCAGGTTGCCACGGCTGCCGTAGTCTTTGATATTGCCGGGGCGGCTCACGAGCCAGTGGCGAGCTTTGTAGTATTTGTCGGTGTTGTAGACACTATCTACGAGCAGGCGCCACGACTTGCGGGCGTTCTCGTCTACCTTACCCACGCGACGGTCGGCCAAACGGTCGGTCCAAGCGGGCACATCTTTGTGTACGGGGTAGTCCCAAGCCTTCTCGAAGATGTACTCGAACATAAAGGGGTTCAGGTCGAAGCCTTCGAGGGTCGAGCCGATGCCCACAAAGTTTTTGCCGGCATTGGCATAGGTGTTCTCCACCCTCTTGTTCACCTTGTCGATGGGGCCGCAGAACTCGGTGTTACCACCGAAGTTGCCCAGGTAGCACCACAAGAAGGGAGTGTCGAAGAAGCTCTCGGTCATCTGCCAAATCTCTTGGTACTCAGCCCAATAGTCGAGAATAATCTGTTTGTCTTTGGGGGTTGCACCGAGGTAGGCCTCGATACGCTCGTTGGTCCAGTTGGCCCTCATGTAGTAGAAGAGCCAGCCCATCTGCAACCACTCGGCCTTGCGGTCTACGGCTTTGAGCGACTGGTAAACCCTCTTACCGATAGAGGCCAGATAGTCGGGCTCCCACGATGGGGGAACGAGCTCGTTGAATACGTCTACGCCATAGATGTGGTCGGTGCCGTAGAGCTTGGTCTGCTCGGTGAGGAAACGGCGCTGAACCTCGGTGTAGAGTTTATCGGCGGGGTTGAGGAAGTGGCAAGCCTGGTCTTTGGGGAAACCGGCCCACTCTTCCAACTGCTCGATGTCGGCATCGGGGAAAATCTCGGCCAACTGCTCGGGAACGTGACCTGCAAATGCGGGCAATACGGGTTTCATACCGAGCTCCCTTTCACGAGCCAAGATCTGTTTTTGGAGGTCGGCCTGCGAGTCGATCCACGACTGGGGCAGAGGGCTCTGCCAGTGGTCGATGTTCGACATACGGTGCCAGGGCAGGTGGGCAGGGCCTGTGAAGTAACCCCTGATCTGCTCGTCGGTCATACCAAACGAAGCCCACACCTTCTGCCAAACGGCCTCCTGACCGGTATTGGCCAAGGGGAGGTTTACGCCTTGGAGAGCCATCCAGTCGATGAGCCTCTCCCACTCGCGCCAACCCCACCAGGGCATAGTGTAGCCGTAGGTGCAGTAGTTAAGGAAGAAACGGTTTTCGCTACGCGCGTTTACGCTCACCTTCTCGGGCACTGCGGGCAGTACCTCGGGCAGGATGATGGCGTCGTCGGCCCACCAGGTTACGGTGGTGTTGCAGTAGTATTTCAGGTAGTAGTTGAAACCCACTGCAAGGCTGTTGACGTTGTTTGCAGCGATAAGGATTTTGTCGCCATTGCCCGACAACTCAAAGCGGTCGCCACCCTTCTGGGGCAGCAGTTTGAGCTCGATGTTTGCGGAGTGTTGGGGAGCGATACGCTCAATCAGTGCTCGGGTTGGTGCTACGGCTTTCGATTCGGCCGGTGCAGCCCACACGGAGAGTGAAAATACCATCAGTGCGAGCGAGGTGAGGATTTTTTTCATAGGATTGTGTTGTTGGATTATGTTAGTGTTTCGTTGTTGTCGGTTTAGGTGGTCTTTTGTTGCGGTCTTAGGTTTGGTTGTCGCTTGGTTTGGGGCGGTTTTGGCCCAAAATTTACTATTTTCTCACCCCAAACAGCCACAAAATGAGCCAATTTTACTATTTTGCCCCTCGGAGTGAGAAGATTTTTCTACTTTTCGACCTTCCAAAAATAGCACTTTTTGTGTTACGAAAAAAATTTCGGAGCAACATTTTTGCACCACCACCCCTTCCGACCACCTGCGAAAATGGTAAAATCGGCTCACAAAATAGCACTTTTTGCAACGCGGCGGGGCCCGCTTGGGGAGCGGTGGAGGGGTGCTCTTGGGGTTGGAGCGGGGGTACTTTGGGGGCTCGTGGAGGGGAGCCTATGGCCCACTCGGACTACTACAACACCACTACACCAAGAGAATTAAATCGCTTTTTTGTTGGCAATCTGAAACACAAATTTTATCTTTGTGGGAGAGTATCAGTCAGAAAACGTATAAAAAACACAAAATATGAAGTACGAACCTATGCACAAAGCCCACCCTTGGCACGGCATCGACCCGCTGTCGCCCGAAGAGGTCAGGGCCTTTATCGAGATTGTGCCTACCGACACCGTAAAGTATGAGGTGGACAAGCAGACCGGTTATCTTTCGCTCGACCGCCCACAGAAATTCTCTAACATCGTACCCTCGCTCTACGGCTCCATCCCTCGCACCTACTGCTCGACCAAGATGGCCGAGCTGACCAATAAGGCTATGGCCCGCTTTGATGTGGAGGGCGACGGTGACCCCCTGGATATCTGTGTGCTCACCGAGAAGGATGTGACCCACGGCGACATTTTGGTTACGGCTCGTCCCATTGGCGGCATCCGCCTGCTCGACCACAATCAGGCCGACGACAAGATTATCGCGGTGTTGAAGAACGATGCAGTCTATGGCGACTACGAGGATATCGAGCAGCTGCCCGTGAGGATTGTGCGCCGACTGATTCACTACTTCACCACCTATAAGGATATCCCCGGCGAGAATCACCAGCGTATGCAGTTCCTCGGCATTTATGGCCGCGATGTGGCCCGCGAGGTTATTGCCCGCTCGATGGAGGACTACAACGACTTGGTGAAAGTTGAAGGTTGAGAGTTGAAAGTTAAATAATATAGGCGGCCCAATCGGGTCGCCTATATTATTTATATGTATGAAATATCAGATTTGGCTAACTCTTACCACCAACATACCACTATAACATCCTTAAAGACACCTTTTTTTACTTCAACCACATCGTATGGTGGTTCTTCGTTTTTTGCCGAGAATTCAAATTGACCACTAACTACCCAATGCCTAGTAGTGCTAAATTGTCCACATTTTTCAAATTCAACCCATCCGTCGATAGGCTCGTCATAACCAATACCATGGGTGATTATTTCCACTATTGTCGCTCCTGATGATGTGGTTAGTGTGTCTACATCTGATGGATAACGAATTAGTCCTGAACACAAATTTGCAGGATATCTTTTCCCTATCTCAATATCGGCTCCCTGACGATCAACAGAAAATGACACCTCAAAAGGTTCTTCAATTGTAGGATTTGTCAGACTATGATACAAATGTACCGAATTGGCATCTGAGCGGTAATAATGATGAGGATCTTTGGGCTCATAAAAATAGCCATTAGCTTCAAAGAGTTTTTGTTTCCAACCCTGCTCAGGACAAGTGACCTCACATGAAACATAAACATCTTTCTGCCACCCATAATAAGGGTATAATGCTCTAATTAGTGTTTCCTTCAACACCTCGTCGCGTGCGTTTGCAAGATCCTCGCACGAGGTTAGAGATGTTAGCATCAACATCGGTAATAAATATCTGAAAATTGCTTTCATACACTACTCTTTTGATTGGTTTATGTATTCTGTTATAATACCCACAAAAAGCGCATCTCGTTTCGTGGTGGCAAGAACTATATATGTGTCTGTTGGCAGGGTTACTCCTCTACCATCTCGGGCTCGGCCACCACGGCAGGGGCGTTGGGGTCGTAGTGGAAGTCGGGGTTGCGCCAGTCGGCATAGTAGTCGTGAACAAAGGCACCCAACTGCTGCTGGTACTTCTCGATGTTCGACGAGGCAAGCCAAGTGATATAGCCACCCGTAAGGCCTGCCGCATAGAGGCCGCGAATCTCCTTCTCCACATTCTCGGCATCGTAGGCAATACCGTTCCTATCGACGTGGCGCATAACATTATAGGCCTGCACCCAGGTGCGTACCACTGCGGGGGTGGGGGTAATCTCCTGGCGGCCCTGCACACGTTTGCCCCACTCGTAGAGAATCTCGTAGGGGTGGTTCCAGGGCTTATTTACACCATAGTAATTATTAGAGAAGTGGTCGGGGTAGGGCATACCGCTAATCACGTCGGCCACGTTGCTGATGGCGGGCCAATACTGACCATAGGCGGTGGTGTAGCCGGGGTTGGCACTCTCGCCAAAAACATCGACCGACACATAGGCACCCACCTTGTGAATCTCGTCGCAGGCGTACTGCACAAACCTCTGAATGGCCTGTACCTTGCTCTCGCCATAGCGGTTGTGGTAATCCACCAAGTTCTCGATAGAGGTCATACGGTCGGGGAAGCGCACATAGTCGAAGTTGATCTCGTTGAAGCCAAACTTCTCCACGGCCTCTTTGGCCAGAGCTACGTTGAACTCCCACACGCGACGGTCGAAACCGCTGGGCCAGAAGGCCTTGTTGTGTTTGAAGGGCTCGCCCGTGGCGCGGTCGGTAATGGCGCAGCCGGGGTTGTCCTTAACAAAGTAGGAGTCCTTGAAGCAGGTAATTCGGCCAACAACATAGAAGCCCTCTTCGTGCAGACGGCGCACAACCTTGCGGTAGAGCTCCTCCTTGTCGCCCGCGCGACGGTAGTTGGTGGGCGAGTACTCCTTCATTGCGTCGGCCTTGTAGCCGGGGCTCTCGTTGTCCTTGATGTCTATAACGAAGGTGTTGATTTTCGACTGTTTGGCCAGAGCGATATACTGCTCGATTTTTTGGAGCACATTGGTGCCCGAATTGAGGTAGAGCGAGTAGCAGGCTGCGGGCATAGGATTCTCCTCAAAGGCGGGTTTCTCCACGGGGTAGAAGTCGCAACCGATGGCCAGACCACCGCCAAAGGGGTTTTTTACGGCCTTGTGAACGGGGTCATACTTGTCGGCCTCGTAGCGCAGGGCTGCCTCCTCGGGGGTAAAGACAGTGTACTTGCCGTAGATGTATCCCTCAACACCACCGTGGCTCACCTTATAGGTAGCAACGCTGCCGTCGTGGCGCAGCGAGTCGTAGCCCAGCACGGTCAGCTGGCTCTCCTTGTCGGCAAAGCCTGCAATCTTCGACGAGTGGAGGTCGGTGAGGATGGTGGCGGGGGTGCGCACCCACACGCTCTGCTCCAAAACCACCTCGCGGGGAGTGGCCACCAGGGCCTCCTCGGGGGCGTAGAGCTCGTAGCCGTCCACGGCAACCTTGATGTAGCGACACTTATCTACGCGCTCGATGCAGTTGGGGTAGATGGTCAGCTCGGTGCCTCGCAGGAATCGACCGGCCTCGCTCAGTGTACCCTCCTCGGGGTTGAGCGAGTAGAGTTGTGCTGTGGTGGTGGCTGAGGCCAGGTAGCGGCTCTCGGTCAGCTCTTTGTCGGCACAGCTCCACATCGTCAGGCCGATGGTCAAAAGGGCACAAAGGCCCACAAAAAATCTCTTCATACTTATTTGTCTGTGTGGTTAATTCTCCTTCGTTGGGTGTGCAATAAGTCGCACTTTCCCGCTTTTGCCCACAAAATTAGGTTTTTTGTCGTAAATAGCCGAAAAAATTTTCTATTTTTGTGGTTGGTTCTGAAAGAGAGGATAATTCATTCACAAATATAAACCTAAAAAAAACCAAAAAGAGTATGAAGAAATTTTTGTTTATGGCACTCGGTTTGGCACTGCTGACCTCGTGCACCCAGCCCAAGCAGGTAGTTCTGCTCGACGAGAGCGCCTTTGAGGCAACCGTAGACGGCAAACAGACCGCGCTCTACACCCTCACCGCAGGCGACATCACTATGCAGGTGACCAACTTTGGTGCTCGCGTAGTTACCCTCTGGACCCCCGACAAACAGGGCAATATGGAGGATATCGTGTTGGGCTACAACAACATCGACACCTATATCAACAACCCCGGCGAGCGTTTCTTGGGCGCTTGCGTAGGTCGCTATGCAAACCGTATCGCTGCCGGTAAATTCACCCTCGACGGCAAAGAGTATCAGCTCTCGACCTACAACAACGGTCAGTGCCTCCACGGTGGCGACAAAGGCTTCGATATGGTTGTATGGGACGTTGTTTCGGCTACCGAGAACGAGATCGTGTTCCACTACCTCTCGCCCGACGGTGAGGAGAACTTCCCCGGCAACCTCGACGTTACTATGACCTACACTCTCACCCCCGAGAACGAGTTCAAAGTAACCTATCTGGCTACCACCGACGCTCCTACCTACTGCAACATCTCGCACCACAGCTTCTTCAACCTCAAAGGCGAGGGCAACGGTACCATCAACGACCACGTTATGACCATCAACGGTAGCTTCAACACCCCCATCGACAACGTTTACATCCCCACCGGCGAGATTGCAAGCGTAGAGGGTACTCCCTTCGACTTCCGCGCAGGTAAAGTTATTGGCGAGGGTCTTGTTGCCGAGAAAGAGAACGAGCAGCTCGTAAATGGTGCTGGCTACGACCACAACTGGATTCTCGACCGCAAGAGCGAGAACGACATCGAGTTTGCAGCTTCGGTTTGGGAGCCCGTTTCGGGTCGTTATATGGAGGTTTGGACCGACCAGCCCGCATTGCAGTTCTATGGTGGCAACTTCTTCGACGGTTCGACCGAGGGTAAATGGGGTCGCACCCTTAACTACCGCGAGTCGTATGCTTTGGAGACTCAGCTCTACCCCGACAGCCCCAACCACTCGCACTTCCCCTCGACCCGCCTGAATCCCGGCGAGGAGTATAAGCACACTTGCATCTATAAGTTTGCGACTAAATAGTGTAACTTGGTGTTTCAGGACATAAGTCCGCACACATATTCCACTAAAATACAAAGGCTTGGCAAAATACTCTGCCAAGCCTTCTCTTTTTGTCTGCTTCCGATGGGAGTTGCGGACTAACGAATCTCGATCATACGACTCTCGTGTTTCTCTTTTGCCTCGGGTTTTTTTGGCAATTTGATGCAGAGAATACCCTTGTCACACTCGGCCTTCACGCCGTTGCGGTCTACGTCGTCGGGCAGAACCATGGTCTGCTGAAACTTGGTGTACGAAAATTCGCGACGCAGGTAGTGGCACTCTTTTTCGTCGCAGGCGCAGTTTTTGTCTTTGCGCTCCATGGTGATAACCAGGTCGTTTTGGCCGTTGATGTGTACCGAGAAGTCCTCTTTGGTCATACCGGGTGCGGCCACCTCTACGGTGTAGGCCTCTTTGCCCTCTTTGACGTTGATTGCGGGGGTTACGGCGGGGGTGAAGGTTGCGGGCAGCCAGTCGGCGCCGAGCAGGTCGTTGAAAATCGAGGGCATCCATCCGCCCCCATTGTGTCGAACAATTGCTGACATAGACAAAATGTTTTTGGTTGGTTTTATGGTTAGACAAAAGTGCCCCGCGGATGGGGGCGGTGTCGCTTGTGTGGGGTGCAAACCTTGTGCCACGCTGGACAATGACCGAACGTCATAAATAAAAAAAAGCTCGGAACAGCGGTCTGCTCCGAGCCTTCGTTTTGTGTTTTAATTAAGTGGTTAGATTACTCTGCCTATTGGCCTTTCTGTGCGGCATAGTCGGCCAAGTGTTCGTCGGTCAGAGTAAATGTCCAATAGACATACTTGTACCAAGTGGGATCGTCAATTTCCAAGTCGTTGTACTTCTCTAAATACTCACCATCTTCCGGTTCGTCTTGGATGCGCTGTATCCAATGGTCGGGAGTAAAAATGTCGTCGCTTATCTCAAAAATAATTTTGCCCTCGATGCTTTCATCCCAAGCACTTTGCAAAAAACGCCCATTGTCTGATTTTGGGAGTTTGGCCAATTCGTTACTAATATCTCCCTTGAAGAATAAGAGCCTTTGGTGTTTGTAACTATAAACCCTACATTCAGTAAAATCTATGTCTTCGATGTAGCTAAATCTATGGGAGTACATAAAGGGGATTTGAGCATCTCCTGGCTCTATGATATTCTTAGAAGTCTCCACAACGTACGGTGGAACATCTCGAAAGGAATTAAAATCAAATGTTGAGCTATGTCGCACCAGCAGAAAGGTAACGGTGTCTGCTGTGGCATTCTCAATTTCGAGATATCCCCTATAAGGAGGGTAATACACCTCCTTAGGATAACACGAGGCCAACGAACACATCAATACTATAATGGTTGCGAGTTTGTTGATTGTTTTCATAGCTTGGTCGAGTATTATAAAGAAGGTTAATAGAATATTATGTCGCATCAAAATTAACAAAACAGAAAGGAAAATGCAAACATTTTTGTGAGAAAATAAGCCTATACCCGTAGCCCGTTTGGTGTCATCACATCCCCCAAGTTGCGGGGATAGTCCGACGCTGTCACCTCCTCTCCAAAACAAAAAAAGCACAAAAGAGTTGGTGGTTGAAGATTTATTCTCTATCTTTGAAGTGCTGTTAGGGGTGCCAACTCCGAGTGGCGCGCGTCGAAATGGGCAGAAGGACCGATTTTTTTAGGGGCTTTGACCTGTTTTGTTGAGCGTTGTGGGCGTTGGCTGAGAATATACCCTCCGAACCTGATATGTATAATGACAGCGCAGGGAAACGGTATCATATAGGATGAGTAAACGGTAGCCAAGCAAAACCACAATATACAAATTGCTTCTACTAACCGCCGTGAACGGTAACTCTAAATGAACCTGACAATCGTACCCTGCAATAGTCGTTGCAGGGTACGATTTTTTTTGTGGCCTTTAAACAACAATTGCGTTATGATAAACAAAGAGAGATTTGTGGCCGATGTGGAGTCCGTACGTCGCCACTCGCCACTTGTGCACAACATCACCAACTATGTGGTAATGAACAACTCGGCCAATGCGCTGTTGGCCATTGGAGCCTCGCCCGTTATGGCCCATTGGGTAGACGAAATGGAGGAGATGACCGCCATTGCAGGGGCGTTGGTAATCAACATCGGCACCCTCGACACTCAGTGGATCGAAGGTATGATTGCTGCGGGTGTGGCCGCCTCCAAGCGTGGCACCCCCATTGTTCTCGACCCCGTGGGTGCGGGTGCAACCTCTCAGCGCACAGCCACGGCTCTGAGAATCATAGAGCTCTGCCGCCCCACAATCATCCGCGGCAATGGTAGCGAGATTATGGCCCTCGTAGATGCATCGGTCAAGAGCAAGGGAGTCGATTCGAGCGCATCGAGTAGCGACGCTCTGGGGGCAGCAAAGGTGTTGGCCGCGAGTAGTGGTGCGGTGGTTGTCATCAGCGGCCCCACGGACTACATAACCGACGGCCAAAGGGTCGAAACCATCTCCAACGGCCACCCCATAATGACCTCCGTAACGGGTATGGGGTGTACGGCAACCGCCCTGGTGGGAGCCTTTGCGGCAGTCAATCCCGACCCTATGGAGGCCGCCCTGCACGCTATGGCGGTGATGGGAATTGCGGGCCAGAGGGCTGCGGCCTACTCCAAGGGTAACGGCTCGATGCAGGTCAATTTCCTCGACGAACTCTACAACTTTTCGTCGGCCGAGGCGGCCCAAATGGTGTGTCAATAGAGAAGAAAATAAATCAAAGATATGAACAGAGAATCATTAAGACTATACTTGGTGACCGACCGAGGGCTGTCGCTGGGACGTTCGCTCGAAGAGGTTGTTATTGAGGCTGTTGCGGGAGGTGCAACAATGGTGCAACTCCGCGAAAAAGAGGCCCCCACGGGCGAGTTTGTGGCTCTGGCCAAGAGGCTCCGAGCACTCCTTGCACCCTTGGGTGTGCCCCTCATCATAAACGACCGAGTGGATGTGGCCCTTGCGGCTGATGCCGATGGAGTCCACATTGGTCAGAGCGATATGGCCTACGAAGATGCCCGCCGACTCTTGGGCCCCGACAAAATCATAGGCCTCTCGGTGGAGAACTTTGAGGATTTGGAGAGGGCCAACTCTATGGATGTAGACTATGTGGGTATTTCGCCCGTCTATGGCACCCCCACCAAGACCGATACGGCTCAGCCTTTCGGCATCGAGGGACTTCGCAAGGCCGTAGAGCGGAGCGCTCACCCCACGGTGGCCATTGGCGGAATGAACCAACAGACCGTCTCCGAGGTTATGGCTACGGGGTGTGACGGTGTGGCTGTGGTGAGCGCCATCTGTTCGGCCCCCTCGCCCCGTCAGGCTGCACAGGAGTTGTTGTCACTAACAAAATCGTAGAGAATAATATGAGTTGGACAAAAGAGGTATGGCAGAAATCGCTGCCAATTTATGAGCGAATTACTGCCCATCCGTTTATCAAAGAGTTGGCCGAGGGAACTCTGGCCACCGAGAAGTTTGTGCGCTACATTGCACAAGACGAAATCTACATCAAAAACTACGGCGAAGAGATGATGTTGATGGCCGATATGATGCCCGACGAGCAGATGCGTCAGATGTTTCGCGACTTTGCCAAGGGAGGTATGGAGGCCGAGGCCGCAATGCACCAGCTACTTATCGAGCGCTTTGGTATAGACACTGCCGTGGAGCCTTCGGAGGTTACGGCCGGCTATATGGCCCACACCCGTAGTCACATAAATAGCGGCTCGTTGGCCCACGCAATGGCGGCAATGTTGCCCTGTATGTGGATCTACAACGAGGTGGGACTCTACATCTACAACCACCGTACCGCTACCCCCAACCCCTATGCCGAATGGGTAGAGACCTATGCCTCGGAGGACTTTACCGAGGGCACACGACTCATCTTGGAGTTCTGCGACCGCATTGTTGCCGAGGCAGACGACAAGGTAAGAGAGGAGATGAACGAGGCCTATCTGATAGCGGCCGAGTATGAGTGGGCCTTCTGGGATTGGGGCTACAACGGCAAATAAACGACTCGTATGAAAAAGGGAGAATTTGGACTTATAGACCACATCCGAGCCACCTTTGCCACACCCCCGACGGGGTTTGTGGGCATTGGCGACGATTGTGCCATAATGGCTGCCGACGGAGAGAGCGACCTGCTCATCTCGACCGATATGGTCATCGAGGGGGTACACTTTCTGCGCAACGACGCACGCCCCGAAGATGTGGGCCACAAGTCGGCTGCCGTAAACATAAGCGACATTGCCGCAATGGGTGGCGAGCCCGTGGCGACTTTCCTCTCCATTGCCCTGCCCAAAGATGCTCAGGGCGAGTGGGTGGAGCGTTTCTTGGAGGGCTATCGTGCCGTCAGTGAGCAGTATGGAGTGGCTTTGTTGGGTGGCGATACCACCTCGTCGCTCCGCGATATTGCAATCAATGTGGCGGTCGTGGGGCGTTGCAAGAGGGGCGAGGCTCTTCTGCGCAGCGGTGCCGAGGTGGGCGACACAATCTACGTCACAGGATCTCTGGGCGATTCGGGCGCGGGCTTGAAGGCTATTTTGGAGGGGCTGGAACGCACCCCCGAGGTGGCGGCCCTCGTGGAGCGACACTACCGTCCCACTCCCTGCGTGGCCGAGGGTAGAGCCATTGCTCTCTCGGGCGCGGGTCACGCAATGATGGACATCTCGGACGGCATTGCCTCCGACCTCGGTCACATTCTGCGAGCTTCGGGCGTGGGTGCCGAGGTGGAGCTCGACGCACTGCCCATATCGGCCGAGTTGCGTTCGGTGGCTACCCGGAAGGGTTGGAACATCGCCGAACTTGCAGCCTCGGCAGGCGAGGATTACCAGCTACTTGTTGTGGGCACGGCCGACCTGCCTGCCAAAGCGGGTATAACCCTCCACCCCATAGGCCGAATAACCTCGGGTAGCGGTATTGTGTGGCTCGAGGGGGGAGAGGCAGTGGATTTTGACAAAGTAGGATTCAAACACTTTTAACACAATGAAATACAATAGAGTACTTACCATTGCTGGTAGCGATTCGGGCGGTGGCGCAGGCATTCAGGCCGACATCAAGGCCATCTCGGCACTCGGCTGTTTTGCCACCTCGGCCATCACCGCCGTGACCGTACAAAACACCCTCGGCGTAGAGGCCGTACACCCCATTCCGCTCGACATCCTGAGCGGTCAGATAGATGCCGTTCTGGGCGACATGGGCACCGATGCCGTGAAAATCGGTATGCTCCACTCGTCGGAGGTGGTGAAGGTTGTTCGCCAAGCCCTCGACAGGCACAACGTCGATAACATTGTGCTCGATCCCGTGATGGTCTCCACATCGGGACACCGACTTATCGAAGAGAGTGCCATCGAGACCCTCAAACGAGTGCTAATTCCCCGCGCAAGGGTCATTACGCCCAACATCCCCGAGGCTGAAATCCTTGCTGGAGTAAAAATTACCGCCAACGACCAACTTGCCGAGGTGGCTCGAATGTTGTCGCTGGGAGGCAGGGTGTCGGTGTTGCTCAAAGCGGGCCACCTGACCGAAGATAGGCTTGTGGATATCTTCTACAATGCCGAGCAGGACACCATTACTGAACTTCCCTCGGCACGCATCTATACCCCCAACACTCACGGCACGGGTTGCACCCTTTCGAGTGCGCTGGCGGCTCTGCTGGCCAAGGGTTGTGAACTGACCGAGGCGGCTCGTGGAGCCAAGGAGTATATCAACCAGGCCATCATTTCGGGCGCACGCTATGAGATTGGTGGCGGTCACGGCCCCGTGGACCACTTCTTTGCCCAAAAGCAGTAGGGGCAGCTCCGAAGAACGCAAAACGAGCAGCCACTCAACAATGGTTGCTCGTTTTTTTATGTGTTCGTGAGGGCTACAACAGCTTGTATTTGTAGTAGTTGTAGTGGGTCTTGTTGGGTTCGCTCTTGAAGGTGTGCTCCTCGCCACGGCGCAACACAAAGAGCTCCATAGAGTCCTGAACAAGCATCTGTTCGTCGTCGAGAGGGGTGATGCGCAGGTGCATAAAGCAGCTTTCGGCAACACCGTTGCTGAGGGTTTTGTGGATTTTGTAGATCTCCGACGAGGTGCGGGTGCAGCTGCCTGCGAAATCTTCCCACCACTCCCATTCCAGCTTAGCATCCTTCCAGGCGGAGAAATCGCGACGGAGGGGTTTCAGGTAGCGGTCCTCTTTCCAGATTCCGTCGTAGTCGAGTCGCCACTCGGTGTCGTAGATCACCTCTTTGCGCATCGAGCCGTCGTAGTGAATGGGTCGTCCGCAGGAGTCGAACTCGGCCGTAGACATAACCTCCTCGTAGGTGGGCTTGCGGAAGATGGTGCGCGAGGTGGTGATTTGATAGAGTCGGTAGCCGCGTCCTTCGAGCGCTCCGTTTACGAAGTGGCCGACGTGGACCATAGTGGGCTCGCCACACTTGTCAGACTCCACCGCCATAACTCCCCAACCGTTGGGAATACCGTTTTTGAGTTCGCCTCTGTATGGCTTTTTGTTGAACGTCGTGGTCCAATCTTTGGCGTTGAAAATCATATTGGCGGTCTGGTTTAGGGTTAATAATTGGTGTAAAGGTAGCAAAAGGGAGTGGAAAAATCAATTTTTTGTGCCTTGAATTTTGGAAATTGAAATTTATTCGTACATTTGCAGGCCGAAAGAGAGATAACTCTTTTAGCAACCCGATTGGAGAGATGCCGGAGTGGTCGATCGGGGCGGTCTCGAAAACCGTTATACCTTCGGGTATCCAGGGTTCGAATCCCTGTCTCTCCGCAAGTGGCGCAAGCCTTGATACCTCTGCTCAGCAGAGGTATTTTTTTGGTAAAGCCAAAAAATGGGTTACCTTTGTGGTAACGAACAAGGAAAGATGGCAGAGTGGTCGATTGCGGCGGTCTTGAAAACCGTTGAACAGCGATGTTCCGGGGGTTCGAATCCCTCTCTTTCCGCTAAAGAACAAAAAAATATAAGGAGTGCATTTCGCACTCCTTTATTTTTTATTCATTTTGAGATAGTTAGAGAAAACTCGACCCCTCCCAAAACTTCTCAAAAATCATCCAAAAGTCATTTGGCAGATTCTCGCCTCTCGTTGATATTGGCCTCGATGGTGGCCGGAGTGATTGCCATTCGCACGGGCAGTTCGTGGTCTACGATTGCCACCATCGGTGTGGCGCTCATAGCTGTGGGTAACGCTCTGGGTATCAACCCCGCGTGGAGTGCGGGTGCTATCATTTCGGGTGCCTACTTTGGCGACAAGATTTCGCCCCTGTCGGACACCACCAACCTCGCTGCAACCGTGGCCGAGGTGCCTCTGTTCAAGCACGTACGATTTATGATGCGCACAACCGTACCCTCGATAATTTTGACCCTTATCGCCTTTACCATTATGGGATTTGTGTTTGGCGGCTCGGAGGTGGAGATTAGTGCCACGGGCGAGTACCAACAAGCCATCGCCTCGACCTACAACATCAGCGGTTGGCTGATGCTCATTCCGCTGGCGGTAGTGGTGCTGATTGCGCGCGGTATGCCCGCCATTCCGGTGTTGATGATCGGCTCTCTGTTGGCGGTAGTGTGCGCTGCTCTGTTCCAACAACCACTGCTCCAACAGTTGGCGGGTGTGGAGTCGCTCGATTGGGGTAGCGGTTACAGGGTGCTGATGCAGTGTATGTATGGCCCCACCTCGCCCCAGACGGGTGTTGAGGCGGTGAACGACCTGCTCGGAACGGGTGGTATGGCCGGAATGATGAATACCGTGTGGCTGATTATCTCGGCTATGATTTTTGCGGGCGTTATGGAGGCGGGCCGCTTCCTCGAAACGATGACCGAGGCCTTGGTGAGCCGCCTGAGTCGTCGAGCTCCTATGGTGTCGGCCACGGTGGCCTCGTGTCTGCTGTTCAACCTCACCACGGGCGATCAGTATATGTCGATTGTGGTGCCCGGAAAGATGTTCCACTCGGCCTACCGTCGTCAGGGCTACTCCTCGACGCTGCTGAGCCGCACGTTGGAAGACGGAGCCACGGTTACAAGTGTGCTTATCCCCTGGAATACTTGTGGTGCCACTCAGGCCACGGTGCTTGGAGTTGCCACCATTGCCTACCTGCCATTTGCGTTCTTCTGCTGGCTCTCGCCGCTGATTTCTATTCTGTTTGCGTGGTTGGGCATTGCTCAGAAAGATAAAGAGTAAGGCGCTCGAAGGAGTGCCCCAAAAAACATAAAGCGGAGGACTTTTGCAAGTCCCCCGCTTATTTTTTGGCATCCCGTTGTTGCCTACAACTCTACGGAGTAGTTTTCGGGGATTTCGATTACGGTGTTGTCGGTCAAACCCTGCGAGGTTACCTCGATGCGGTTGATGCCCCTTTCGAGGTCGAGGTTGCTCCACGTCATCACGCCACTCTCGTTCTCCCTTGCGCCCACAAACTCGCCATTGACGGTCAGCTCGGCCATTGGCAGGTTGGTGTAGACTTTGATGGTTTGGAGGGTGTCGAGTCGTCGGCTCCAACGCTTCTCGGCAATGTGTACAAACTCGTCGCGGGTGTTCCAAGCGCCCTTGTAGCGGTAGAAGGCATCTTTGCGCTCCTGTCGGTTGAACGACACCACGCCCAAGTCGCTAACCCTGCCCGAAGCGCGCGAAGCATCTGCTGCGGGGTAGTCGAAGAGGCTATCAACAAAGAGGCCCCAGAAGAGCTTGTCGCCCGTCAGCGAGGCCAGATAGGTGTCGTGGAAGTGGGCCTGCCACCTCTCGGGGTGCCAATGGTCGTTTGCCACGGGTTTTTCGAGCAGGTCGCTCTGGTGGAAGATACTTCCGCCACACTTGTAGCTCACACCGCTACGCAGCGCACGCCAATCGGGGTTGTCGTGAATCTGCTCCTGCCACACGGCAATATCTTCGGGCAGACCGTCGGTCCAGCCAAAGACGTGGCTCCACACCACAAGGTCGGTGATGAAGTTTATCTCGCCATCCTGATTGCTCCAACCGCAGGTCAGTCGGTCTGGGTTGATGCGCTTGGCCAGCGAGTTGAGCTCGCGGATGTAGGCCACAGGGCTCTCGCCACGCACCTCCAACTCCGAAAAGAGGTTCCACACAGCCACCGAGGGGTGGTTGTAGAGCTGGTAGACCATCTCGGAGAGTTGCACTTTGCCGTTTTGGCGGAAGGCATCGGTGTTGAAGAAGCCCTTGCCGTTGATGGTGGTCGAGCCTATCAGTGGGAGGTCGTTGATGACCAACAATCCCAGGTCGTTACAGATGTCGTAGAGTCGCTGGTGGTGAGTGCCGCCCACAACACGAATGGTGTTGGCACCCATCTCGACGGCAATGGCGAGGTCCTCCTCGATGTCGCGCGCATAGATAGCGTTGCCACACAGAGGTCGGTCGCGGTGGAGCAGTACGCCACGAACGGGGTAGGGCTCTCCGTTGAGCATAATGCCCTCGTCGCCAATGGTTATGGTGCGGAATCCGTAGGTGGTGCGCACCTTATCTTTGACCTCCTCGCCGGTGTAGAGCGTGGCGGTGAAGGAGTACATTGCGGGGTTGATGGTACCGTGCCAAAGGGTGGGATTGACCACCTCGAAGGGGATGTAGGCGGTGGTGGTGCCGTTGATGGTACGCACTCGCTGAGTGGTGCTGAACACCTCGTTGCCCTCGGCATCGTTGATTGCGAGGTTGATGGTGCCGCTCACTACACTCTTGGCGCTCACTTTCACCTCCACTTCGCCTCGTGCCACCTCTTTCGAGAGTTCCTTGGTGTTGATGTAGATACCGTTGGAGGAGTAGTGTTCGAGGGCGATGTGGGTGGGCTCCTCGACAATCAGTTTTACCTCGCGGAAGAGGCCTCCGTAGTGTATGGCGTTACCCTCGGTGGGCATTACGTCGATGTTTTTGCCGTTGTTTACGATGACCCAGATAAGGTCGCGTCCGTTGTAGCCCAGCAGGTCGCCAATCTCGAACGTAAAGGCGTTGCTACCACCCTCGTGGCGGCCCACATAGCGGCCGTTTACCAGCAGGTCCGTAACCAGGCTTGCACCCTCGAAGCGGATGTAGACACGTTTGCCACGCCACTCGGGCTTGGCGTCGATGTAGCGCATATAGTTACCCTCGCCACGATAGTAGTCGGCCTTTCCGCTCAGTGCATCGAGGTTCCATTGGTGGGGCAGGTTTACGATGTGCGACTCGCTCTCGCTGTGGGTAAAAAACTTCCAACTGCGCGACAGGTCGTAGGTCTGACGTGCCGATGCGCCAACCACCGACAAAAGCAGTGTGGCGGTCAGCAGAAGGCTATATTTCAAAGTGGTGAGAACTCTCATTTCTTGTTCAAAGTAGTGTGTGTGGCACTTGTTTCACCCGACATAGTCGGGTTGAAGATTTGCACAAAGGTAAAAAAATAACTACATTTCGGAAAATTTTTTGCATAACCACAGCTTTTCTGTATAACACCTATGAATGTTTTGGACATAATTTTGGCCGTTTTGCTCGTTGTGGGTGCCGTGAACGGCTTTCGTAAGGGTATAATCTCGCAACTTTGTGGCCTTGCAGGCGTGCTGCTGGGCGTGTGGCTCGGCTTCAAGTTTGGCGACCAGTTGGGCCTCTGGCTCGGAGTGGAGATTGGCGAGATTGCCTCGTTTGTGATTATCTTCATCGGAGCGGTGTTGCTCGCAGCTCTGGCGGGCAAAATCTCGGCCGCAATACTCAAAGCCACCGGACTTGGTATCATCAATCGCCTGGGCGGTATGGCGCTCTCGTTGGTGGTCTATATCCTCATCAGCTCGTTGCTGTTGGGGCTCTTCCAGAGAGTCAATAACGCCACCGGTTGGGTAGAGCCCAAGGTGGTTGAGGAGTCGGTGTTGGTCGAGCCGGTAATGACGGTGTCGGACTTCGTATTCCCCTACCTGATCGAGTTCAAAGAGGCCATTGTGGAGAGCGACTCGTTCAGGCTCGACAGCAAGAGCAGTGCCACAACCGAGGCCGAGCAGAGCGTTCAAACCATCTAAAACCACAAAATTGTACCTATGAAAGGAATCGTTATAGAGAGCACGGGTAGTTGGTATAAGGTCGATATCGATGGCCAAATTCACGACTGCCGCACACGAGGTCGCCTGAGGCTCAAAGGTTTTCGCTCCACTTCGCCCGTAGTTGTGGGCGACCGTGTGGAGGTGGAGTTTACCGAGGCGGGCGAGGGTATGATTACCTCCATTGACACCCGCACCAACTACATCATCCGCAAGGCGTCGAACCTCTCGAAGGAGTCGCACATCATTGCTGCCAACGTGGATGCAGCAGCCATTGTGGCCACCCTCGCAGCACCCGTTACGGCTCCCGAATTTATCGACCGCTTTTTGGTTACCTGCGAGGCCTACAAGGTGCCTGCGGTAATCATTCTCAACAAGATAGACGTGGCTCGCAACCACCCCGAGGAGTTGGCTGCTTTCCGCGACATCTACACCAAGGCGGGTTACCGCATCATCGAGTGTTCGGCCCTCACGGGCGAGGGTGTCGAGGAGGTTGTGGAGCTTCTCAGGGGCAAGACAACCCTTCTGTCGGGCAACTCGGGCGTGGGCAAATCGACCCTGGTGAATGCCATCGAGCCCAATGCTCTGGCCAAGACGGGCGAAATCTCGGAGGCTCACTTGCAAGGCAAACACACCACCACATTTTCGCACGTCTATCCGCTCTCGTTTGGCGGTCGCATAATCGACACCCCCGGTATCCGCGGATTCGGACTCATCGACATCAAACCCGAGGAACTCTACCACTACTTCCCCGAAATTATGGCCCACAGCAAGGGCTGTAAGTTCTACAACTGTACCCACACCCACGAGCCCCACTGTGCCGTGACCGAGGCTGTGGCCGACGGACTTATCTCTATGAGCCGCTACGAAAGTTACCTCAAAATTCTCGACGACGATGGCAAATACAGATAAAACCACCCACACCACCGAGTGGTACTCCGAGCGAGTAGAGTGGCTTGCGGAGTTTATGCTCCCCGAGCGATTTGCCACGATGGAGCGAGTGCTCTCCAACCGCACACGCTATATGACCATCTGTGCCGAGAACACCTTTCACCCCCAGAATGCCAGCGCGCTGGTGCGTCACTGCGAGGCTTTCGGAGTGCAGGAGCTCCACGCCATTGAGTTTTTGTGTGGCTTTCAGGCCAACCTGCACATTGTGCGCGGCACGGACAAATGGGTGGATATAAAACGCTATGAATCAACGGCCGAGGCTGTAGCACACCTCAAACAGAACGGCTATCGTATCGTGGCCGCTACACCCCATACCGACGACAAAACTCCCGATTCGTTCGACGTAGCTGCGGGTCCCTTCTGCTTGGTCTTTGGAACCGAGAAGCAGGGTATCTCGCCCGAAATTATGGCCGTGGCCGACGAGTTTGTGAAGATTCCGATGTATGGCTTTGTGGAGAGCCTGAACGTGTCGGCTTGTGCGGCAATTCTTATTCAGGGAATGGTCGAAAGGCTCCACCGTAGCGATGTGGAGTGGCAGCTCGACGAGCATAGCAAGGCCCAGCTGCTCTACCGCTGGATGCGCGAGAGTGTCAAGGAGGCCGAGCCTATCCTGCGCCAAAAGTTTGGCGACGATATTTAGAGCCCAATCGTAACAACCATAAGCAGTTATGACAATACTTCGCAAGCAATTTTTGCAACACATAGGTCAGACCTCGCCCGCGCCACAACTCATCGAGGTGGCACGAGCCGAAGGGGTCTTTTTCTACACCCCCGAGGGTAAACCCTATTACGACCTCATCTCGGGCGTGTCGGTCAATAATGTGGGTCACGGCAACAGCGATGTTGTCGAGGCGGTTTGTGCCCAGGCGCGCGACTATATGCACATTATGGTCTACGGCGAGGTGGTCGAGAGGCCTCAGGTGGAGTTTGCCCGTCGATTGGCCGAGGATCTGCCCGAGCCGCTCGATAGCGTCTATTTCGTTTCGTCGGGAGCCGAGGCAGTGGAGGGTGCGCTCAAATTGGCCAAACGAGCCACGGGCCGTACCGAGCTGATTGGTATGTGCAATGCCTACCACGGCTCAACCCACGGAGCAATGAGTATGATGGGTGGCGAGGATTGGAACTACGCCTTCCGACCACTGCTGCCCGATGTGCGCCACATTCGATACAACTCGTTCGAGGACCTTCAATACATCACCACCCGTACTGCGGGAGTGTTGGTCGAGCCCGTGCAGGGCGAGGCGGGCGTGATTGTCCCCGCCGAGGGATACCTCGAAGCCCTCAGGGCAAGGTGTAACGAGGTGGGCACAATGCTTATCTTTGATGAGATACAGATGGGCTTCGGACGTAGTGGGGCGATGTTTGCGTGTCAGAAATATGGCGTTACGCCCGACATTCTCTGCCTTGCCAAGGCTCTGGGCGGAGGTATGCCCTTGGGTGCCTTTGTGAGCAACCACGACACTATGAATCTGCTTACCCACAACCCCGTGTTGGGCCATATTACCACCTTTGGAGGTCACCCCGTCTGTTGTGCAGCAGGACTTGCGGCCTTCAACTATATTCAGAAGAACAACCTGCTCGACGAGGTGGAGAGCAAGGGTGCGCTCTTTGAGCGATTGGTAGCCGACCACCCCAAGGTTGTTGAGGTGCGTCGCTGCGGACTTCTGCTGGCCGTTGAGTTGGGCAGCAGCGAGAGCTACTTCCGACTGCTCGACCTCTTTATCGAGGCGGGAATTTTAAGTGATTGCTTCTTGTTCTGTGAGAGCGCCTTCCGCATCTCGCCACCGTTGACCATTACCACCGAGCAGATTGAGGATTGTTGCCGACTCATTCGCTCGTGCCTGGATAGGCTTTAATGTCTAACGTCTAACGTCCAACGTCTAACAAATAAGAGTTATAGGAGAACTAAGAGTAATAAGATTCTTACAACTCCTATAACTCTTATATATCCTATACCCCCTATAAAAATTAAGGACCTTAAAGCCCTCGGTGGCCTTAAAGTCCTTAGTGTTTAACCTTCAATCTTCAATTTTTGCTAGAAGCAAACGCCGAGCCTTGCCTGCATAAGGTTCTGCTCACGCATACTGTAACCAATGGCAAGCGAGAACTGACCAAAGTCCAAACCTACCGAGGGGTTGATGCCATAGGTGGCTTTCTTGTCGGCGAGGTCGATATACTGGCCGGCTTTGAGGTCTACGAAGGGGCTCACACCCTTGTTGAGGATGCTCCAACGAGCGTTCACAAAGAGCGAGGGTACATAGTGGGGGGTGCCCTCCACTTTGCCGTCGGTCCACTCGGCACCAAAGCCTGCGCCACCGCCCACAAACAGACCGTTGCCAAAGGCCCAGCCGTGGGCCGAGGTGATGTGGAAGATGCTTACATCGGTGGCCGACAACTCGATGTTGAAGGCGTAACCTTTGTCGAACCATTTGTTTTCGTTCTCCTGTGCGAAGGTGGCCGAGGTGATACCAACCAGCAGGGCCAAAAGTGCGATAAATTTCTTCATAGTGTGTAATGTTGAATAGTTATTAGTTGTTTTTGATAGAGTCGAGTTTGGCCTGTGCCTCGGCTTTGCGCTGCTCGGCAGCCTCCAACTCCTGCTCCATACGAGCCTTCTCGGCTGCGGTGCGAACTTTGGGGTTCGAGAGGCGTTTCTGCTCCTGATAGAATGCTTTGCTTTCGAGCTTGGTAGCCTCGTAGTTTGCTTTGTCGATTTTGTGCTGCAACTTAGCGCTCTCTTTCATGTCGCGGAATGCGCGTTTGAGGAAACCCTCTTTTTTCTCCTGATTTTCCATAGTCTCTGTCTGTTGAGTGTTTGTGTTGTTAGAAATGTTCTCTTGTGCGTTTGCGTTCAGGGTGACGGCACCCAGCAGGGTGGCCAGAATAATACCTTTTTTCATAATGCTCTTGGGGTTTTAAATTGTTAAACATGTTTGATGGTGCAAAGGTAGGGCGTATGCTGGCCGTAAATTCGCCTAAAATGCCAATAAATTGGAATGATTGGGGTGAAATAGTGGGCGTAGTGGTCTAAAATGCCAAAAAGCACTTATATTTGTATTGCAAAACTTCACTAACTATCCGATATGGACAAACAGATTTCCTATGTGCAGTGGCGAGCCCGCCTGAACGAGATTACCCCCAGCGATATGCGCCTGGGCGAGGATGTGTTGTTGATTGAGGGGAGTTCGCCCCGCGGGTTTAAAGATGCACCGTTTAAGTGCGATGCCACTACCTGTATAATATACAAGCGGGGTAAAGTTCATTTTAAGGTAAATATGAAGGAGTTTTGGGCCGAGGCCCCTTGTATGGTGGTGCTGCCTGCCGATGCCATTATTGCTACGCTCGACGTGTCGGCCGATATCGACTCGGACATTGTGGTTATGTCGCGCAACTTTTCGGACTCGCTCTTTACGGCCCACCAAAACCTGTCGCCACTCTACAAGGCCATTCTCGACAACCCCATCATCGACCTCAAAGATACTGGTATTCAGGCTATCGAGCACTATTACCAGATGCTCAAATCGCTCGTTACCCGCTCCGACTCGCCCTATGCGCTCGAAGCGGTCCGCCACCTGACTATGGCACTCTTCTATGCCTTCACGAGCGGTATGCACACCACCACCGCCTTGCAGCCTAAGAGCCGTGGCGACGAGATTTTTGAGCAGTTTGTAGAGCTGCTGAGGGCCAACTACAAGAGTCAGCACGAACTCGGCTACTATGCCGAGCAGATGTGCCTAACGCCCAAGTATTTGAGCAAGGCTGTACGCTTCTCTACGGGCCGCACGGCTACCGAGTGGATAGATGAGTATGTGACCACCGAGGCCAAGGCTCTGCTCACCTCGACGCAGCTGACCATTCAGCAGATTTCTGACCAGTTGGGATTTCGCTCGCAGTCGCTCTTTGGCAAGTTCTTCAAGCGCGTGGTGGGCCTTTCGCCACGCGAGTACCGCAATCAGGCGGTCGGGTAGGTATTATAAATCATTAAGGACCTTAAAGCCCCTAACGACCTTAAAGTCCTTAACTTTTAACTTTCCCCTATATTTTTTCAAACTCGCTCTTGGGAGCACCACATACGGGGCACTTCCACGTTGGGGGCAGATCCTCAAAGGGTGTACCTGCGGGGATGCCGTGTCTGGGGTCGCCCACCTCGGGATCGTAGACGTAGGTGCATTTTTTGCACTTGTACTTCTTTGGTTTTTTCTTGCAACAGCTCATAGCGCTAAGGTTTTTGGAAAACAAAAGTGGTTTGTGTCACTCGACACAAACCACCCTTGTTGCAACTTTCGCGCCACGCTACTTGGCTTAAAGCTCAGGCCAAACAGCGTTGATCTTGTTGCCAATCATCACCTGTTCGCCGGTGGTGACGTGAACGTAGTTGTAGTCGGCCCAGCAGAAACGTACATAGGCAGCGCCTGCGGGAATGGCCCAATCGATAATATCGCCGGCCCACGCACTGATGCCCTGGGGAGGGAACGAGCCCTCTTTGATGTAGTTCTTGTTGGCATCGTAGAACGATACGGGGCAGGTCTGGTTGCCGCTCGAACCACCATCGAACATAGTGATAGGAGCAACGCTCAGCTTGCTCACGCCCTCGGGAATGGCCACATAGTCGGTAATCCACCAAGCCGAGTCGTTGTACGAAATGGTCTGGCCGTTCTTATACTCGATGAAGCTCTTGTTGATGGTGGTGTACTCAATGGGCTTGCCCGTGAGAGTAACCGAAGGAGCTGGCTCCTCGGGCTCACCCTCGGGCTCGGGTGCGGGCTCGGCTTTGCCGGTCAGCACGGCATAAACCTGCTCGTAGATGCTCTTCATACCTGCCACGGTGGGGTGCATATCGCTCTTAGCGATGTTGGTGAGCACAATGTTGGGCACACCGTAGTGTTTGCAGATGTAGGCCATAGAGGTGGCTACATTGTCGGTCAAGCCGGGCTGGCCGTGCAAGTGCTCGTTCGAGATGTTGTAGATCTCGGCATTGGGGTAGGTCTCTTTGAGCGATGCGAGCAGCTTGCTGAAACCAGGACGGAAGCAGCGCAAATCGGTGTACGACCAATCCTCATAGATGTAGTCGCCCATCTGCACACCGGCCCACGAGTCGTTGGTGCCACCAAAGATGAGGATAATCTCGGGATCGCCGTTGTAGTCTACACCCCTCTGGTTTTTGCCCACACGGTTGATGAAGCTCAAATCCTGACCGCTAACGTCGGTATTGCCATACCAAGTGTTGCAGATAGTCGAGCTCGAAAACGAGTTGTTGGCCTCCAACTTAAACTCCTCGGTGTAGCACAACTGCCACCACCAGGTCTGCTCCACCTTGGTCAGGTCGGTAGCGTCGGTGGGGTAGTAGACGTAGTAGCCGTTGGCGTTGCCGCCCAGATCTTTGTTCGACCAACCCTCGAAGGTCGAGTATGAGTCGCCAATGATGCTCACCCTCTTGGCTTTGCTCTGGTCCAGAGGGCCCTGCTTTACGAGGGTGATAACGCGGCCGTCGGTCAGGGTGATAACTACCGAGTTGCCCACCTCCTCGACAGATTTGAAGAGCGTGTCGCCATCGGTGCCGTCGGTGCCATTTTTGATGGTTGTGGTCGAGCCGTCGCTGAAAGTGAGGGTTACACCACCAGCGCCCTCCTTAATCGAGGTGATGGATTTGTTGTTCTGCTGTGCCTCAATTAGAGCCGTGAGGGCAGCAATATCTTTTTCGTTCTGCTCTACCTGCTCTTTCAGGTCGTTGAAGGCATCCCAAATGTCTGTGTCGTTGTATTTGCAGCTTACCGGCAGAAGGCTCAGCGTAAGGACAAAGATCAAGAAAAGTCGTTTCATATCTCTGCTTGGATGTAGTTCTGGGGATTGTAGTTTGGTTTTATAGCAGAAGTGGCCCGATCTTGTTCAGAACGGGCCACTCGCTATTTGTGTTTATTGAATGGGCCGAGCCCTTATTCGATAATCACGATTGACTATTTCTCCAACTTGGGACCAGCAGCCACGAGAGCTTTACCCTCGTCGTTGGTGGTGAACTTCGAGAAGTTCTTGATGAAACGGCCAGCCAAATCCTCAGCCTTCACGGTCCACTCAGCCTCAGCAGCGTAGGTGTCGCGAGGATCCAAGATTGCGGGGTCTACGCCGGGCAACTCGGTGGGTACGGTGAAGTTGAAGTAGGGGATCTGTTTGGTAGGAGCGTTGTCGATCGAGCCATCCAAGATAGCGTCGATGATACCACGGGTATCTTTGATCGAGATACGTTTGCCGGTACCATTCCAACCGGTGTTAACCAGGTAAGCGGTAGCGCCCGAAGCCTGCATACGTTTTACGAGCTCCTCGCCGTATTTGGTGGGGTGCAACGAAAGGAATGCAGCGCCGAAGCAAGCCGAGAAGGTAGGAGTGGGCTCGGTGATACCACGCTCGGTACCTGCCAACTTAGCGGTGAAGCCCGAGAGGAAGTAGTATTTGGTCTGCTCGGGAGTCAGGATCGAAACGGGAGGCAGTACGCCGAATGCGTCAGCCGACAAGAAGATAACTTTCTTAGCAGCGGGAGCTTTCGAAACGGGTTTAACGATGTTGTTGATGTGGTAGATGGGGTACGAAACACGAGTGTTCTCGGTTACGCTCTTGTCTGCGAAGTCGCAGTGGCCCTCTGCATCAACGGTAACGTTCTCCAACAGAGCGTCGCGACGGATTGCGTTCCAGATATCGGGCTCGCTCTCTTTGTCGAGGTTGATAACCTTAGCGTAGCAGCCGCCCTCGAAGTTGAATACGCCCTCGTCGTCCCAGCCGTGCTCGTCGTCACCGATAAGCTGACGTTTGGGGTCGGTCGAAAGGGTGGTCTTACCGGTACCCGACAGACCGAAGAAGATAGCGGTCTCGCCCTTCTCGTTGGTGTTAGCCGAGCAGTGCATCGAAGCGATACCTTTCAGGGGCAGCAGGTAGTTCATGTACGAGAACATACCTTTTTTCATCTCGCCACCGTACCAGGTGTTGATGATAACCTGAACTTTCTCGGTGAGGTTGAATACAACTGCGGTCTCGCTGTTGAGGCCGAGCTCTTTGTAGTTCTCAACTTTTGCTTTTGAAGCGTTGAGTACTACGAAATCGGGCTCGCCGTAGTTTGCCAACTCCTCCTCGGTGGGGCGGATGAACATATTTTTAACAAAGTGAGCCTGCCAAGCAACCTCCATGATGAAACGGATTTTCAGACGGGTGTTCTCGTTAGCACCGCAGAAGGTATCCATTACATAGAGTTTCTTGTTCGAGAGCTGGTTGGTAGCGATCTGTTTGAGCTCTTTCCAAGCCTCGGGAGTCACAGGTTTGTTGTCGTTTTTGTACTCCTCGCTGGTCCACCATACGGTGTTCTCCGAAGTCTCGTCTTTTACAAAGAATTTGTCTTTGGGCGAGCGGCCGGTGTAGATACCGGTCATTACGTTTACTGCGCCGGTCTCGGTCAGCTGACCTTTCTCGTAGCCGGTGAGCTCGGGATTGGTCTCGTCAGCGAAAAGCTGCTCGTACGAGGGGTTGTAGATAACCTCAGCACCCTCAATACCATACTTAGTCAAATCAAGTTTAGTCATTGTCCTGATGTATTGTTTATGAGTTGATTAATGTTGTTTTCTGCAATTTGCGACGCAAAGGTAGCGATTTTGTTGTTATCTGAAAAACACTTAATATGAAATTATCATTAAATTTTTATTATATATTGGTATGTTTTGGAACAAAAAGTGGGCCGCAAGATTTGTTTTCTCGCGCCAAATTGTTACCTTTATGGCATAAAACAACCGACAATGACAACCACATCTTCCCTCTATGTTCACATACCGTTTTGCAAGCGCCTTTGTGGCTACTGCGACTTCTACAAAACGATGTCGCTGGCGCGCAAAGAGGAAGTGCTTGGGGCGCTCTGTGAAGAGGTGCAGCGCAGGTGTGGAATGCTTGATGGCACGGTGCTGAAAACCATATACTTCGGTGGTGGTACGCCCACGGTTTGTACCCCTGCTGAGTTGGCCCAAATTGTGGCCGCCATTCGCTCCGTTTTCGACTGCTCCGAGGTGGAGGAGATAACCATCGAAGCCAACCCCGACGACCTCTCGGCCGACTATCTTGCGGGGCTGCGCGAGGTGGGTTTTAATCGCCTGAGCATAGGTATTCAATCCTTCTCCGACGAGGATTTGAGTTTTATGAATCGTCGCCACGATGCGGCAGGTGCCGTGAGGGCTGTGGAGGAGGCCCGTAAGGCGGGGTTTGATAATATCTCCATCGACCTTATCTATGGTCTGCCGACCGCAACGGAGCAGGTGTGGCGGGAGAATGTCGAGAAGGCTGTGGCGCTTGGCGTGGAGCACATCTCGGCCTACCACCTGACCATCGAGGAGGGCACTTTGTTTGGCAAACGAGGGGTGAAAACTGCCCCCGAAGAGGTGGCCGACAGGGAGTATGAGGTGTTGTGTGAGGTGCTTGGCAGGGCGGGGTATGACCACTATGAGATATCCAATTTTTCGCTGCCCGGGCGTCGCTCGAAACACAACAGCGCCTATTGGCGAGGTACACCATATCTGGGCATAGGCCCTGCGGCTCACTCCTACGACGGAGGCTTGGTGAGGAGCTGGAATGTGGCCTCGGTGGCCCGCTATTTGGAGGGTGTAGAGGCTGAGTGTGAGCACCTAAGCACCGACGAACTCTACGAGGAGTATGTGATGGTGCGTCTGCGCACGGCCGAGGGTTTGTCGCTCTCGGAGGTGGAGCAGAAGTTTGGTGGTGGGTATGTGCAAAAACTCCTTTCCGGGGCCGAACGATTTGTGGAGTGCGGCTGGCTTGCAAAGGAGGCTGACAGGATCCGATGTGTGGAGCAGCACTGGCTGGTGTCGGATGCGGTGATCGCCGAGCTGTTCTGACCCTTAGCGCCCAAATTTAGAGCCCACGGTTGTGCTGTTCGTCGGCCAAAAACGACCACTCGGCACAACAAAAGCAGATTTATTAAAAAAATTTAAAAATATCTAATAATAAATATGGTAACTTCGAGAAAAATAGTTACTTTTGTGGTTGATTTCTCGGGAGTAGTTGCCGAGAGGTGAGGGAGAGGGTCGATGCCGAGCGCCAAAAAGGGGCGAGGTGTTGCCCAAATCCTATTTGGAAACAGACAATCATCAAGTTAAACGAATATAAAACACAAGTAGTAACGAAACTCTTTTCGGTCCACAATCAACTACCCCAGCGTGGGGCCGAATGAATTTAGCTATTATGAAAAACGAAACAGTACAGAAACCAGACTATTTGTTTGAGGTTAGTTGGGAGGTCTGCAACAAGGTCGGCGGTATTCACACCGTCTTGTCGACCAAGGCTGAGTGCATGACCAAGGTGTTGGGCGACAAGTATATTCTTGTTGGTCCCGACTTTAATCAGGAGGGTGCAAACCCCGAATTTGAGGAGGATGTAAATATGCTGCGCGAGTGGCGTCAGCTGCTCTACACCGAGGGTTATCGCGTGAGGATCGGTCGCTGGAAAGTGGCCGGCAATCCTATTGTCGTGTTGGTAGACTTCAGCTCGCTCATCGCACGCAAAGACGATATCTTGAAATTCTTGTGGGAGGTCTACAAAGTAGACAGCATCAGTGGCCAGTGGGACTATGTTGAGCCCGTAATCTTTGGCTACGCAGCAGGTAAGGTTATCGAGAGCTACATCAACAATTTCAGCGCGTCGACCGACCGCACCGTGGCTCACTTCCACGACTGGATGGCTGCAAGTGGCGGCCTCTATCTGCGTCACGCAGCTCCCTACACCGCAACCGTATTCACTTCGCACTCGACCGTTATGGGTCGCTGCGTAGCAAACAACGGCTTGCAGCTTTACAGCGGTTTGGGTACCTACAATGCCGACGACTTCGCTCGTCAGTTCAATGTGGTGGCCAAACACTCGCTCGAAAAAGTTGCTGCCCGCAATCACGACGCCTTCTGCACCGTGAGCAAAATCACTGCTAAGGAGTGCAAATACATTCTCGGCTCGGAAGTGGATGTTATCACCCCCAACGGCTATGACGAGAACAATGTATTGAAAGGCGAGGAACACAAGGCTCGTCGTGCCGAGGCTCGCAAGAGTTTGATCGGCGTGGCTGAGGCTGCTCTGGGTTGCAAATTTGAGAAAGATCCCCTGATCGTTGGCACCTCGGGTCGCTACGAGATGAAGAACAAGGGTATCGACGTATTCATCGCTGCCCTGAAAGATGTTGCCGAGAAGGCTCCCGAGGGTCGCGAGATTTTGGCCTACATCACTCTGCCCACCGCTAACGAGGGCGCACGTCGCGACTTGGTAGACGGCAAGAGCGCAATCGACGCAGCAGAGTTGGTAAACGTGACTCACTACCTGGCTAACCCCGCAGCAGATCCCGTAGTTAAGGCTCTCGGCGAGGCTGGTCTGATTGGTGGCACTTCGAGGGTTAAGGTTATCTTCGTTCCCGCTGTGCTCAACGGCAACGACGGCGTGTTCAACAAGAGCTACTACGAGTTGCTCGTGGGTATGGATCTGACCGTGTTCGCATCGTACTACGAGCCTTGGGGCTACACTCCTCTGGAGAGTATCTCGTTCTCGGTTCCCACCATCACCACCACTTTGGCAGGTTTTGGCAAATGGGTAGACGAGACCGAGGGCGCTCACAAAGGTGTGTTGGTGCTCACTCGTAACGACAGCAATAACGCTCACGTTATCGAGAGCGTGGCCGATGCTATCGACCGCTATGCCCGCATGGGTGCAAAAGAGTACAACGAGTGCTGCAAGTCGGCCTTGGAGGTTGCTCACACCGTACTGTGGAAGAACATCGTAAAATACTACACCGACGCTTACGGTGTGGCACTCGATAGGGTTATTACCCGTACCAACAAGGCTGTTTACGATGGTGGCAGCGTGAGCGAGCAGGTGAACTTTGTTCGTCAGCAGTTGGTAAGCAGCACTCCTAATTGGAGCCGCGTGATGGTAGAGAAGAGTCTGCCCAAGCGTCTGCACGCTTTGGAGGAGCTCTCGAAGAACCTCTGGTGGAGCTGGACTATGGAGGCTGTGGAGCTCTTCGAGTCGATCGACCCCGCTCTGTGGGTTGAGTGCTTGAAGAACCCCATCGCTCTGCTCGACAAGCTCGACTACTCGACCATCAAAGCGTTGGAGAAAGACGAGGCCTTCCTCGCAAAACTCGATGCCGTATACGCAAGCTTCAAGGAGTATATGTCGAAGAAGTTGGAGGCTAAGGGTCCCAGGATTGCATATTTCAGCATGGAGTACGGTCTGCACTCGTCGTTGAAGATCTACTCGGGTGGTCTGGGTATCTTGGCCGGTGACTACATCAAAGAGGCTTCGGACAAAAACGTGCCTATGGTGGCAGTTGGTCTGCTCTACCGCTATGGCTACTTCACTCAGAAACTCTCGGCCCAGGGCGCACAGGAGGCTGCCTATGAGGCTCAGAACTTCTATAAACTCCCCATTTCGCCCGCAAGGGATGAGGTGGGCAACTGGTGCTCGATTCAGGTGGCACTGCCCGGTCGTACCGTAACCGCCCGCATCTGGAAATGCGAGGTTGGTCGTACCGACCTCTACCTGCTCGACACCGACCACGAGCTCAACTTGGCTGAGGATAGGTTCATCACCCACCACCTCTATGGTGGCGACTGGGAGAACCGTCTGAAACAGGAGTTGCTCTTGGGCGTTGGTGGTATCCGCGCTTTGAACTCGCTGGGTGTCAAGTCGGATGTTTACCACTGCAACGAGGGTCACGCCGCATTTATCGGCTTGGAGCGTATCCACAACCTTATCGCTGGCAAGAAACTCTCGTTTAGCGAGGCTTTGGAGGTTGTACGTTCGTCGTCGCTCTACACCACCCACACCCCTGTGCCTGCCGGTCACGACGCTTTCCCCGAGCAGATGATTCGTCAGTATATGTCGCACTACCCCGAGCGCTTGGGTATCACCTGGGAGCAGTTTATCAACCTCGGTAAGACCAGGCCCAACGATCCCAGCGAGAAGTTCTCGATGAGCTTCTTGGCTTGCAACCTCTCGCAGGAGGTGAACGGTGTGAGCTGGCTGCACGGCGAGGTGAGCAAGGATGTGTTGGGCGGTATGTGGCCCGGCTACTTCAAGGATGAGTTGCACATTGGTTACGTTACCAACGGTGTTCACTTCCCCACTTGGACTTCGCCCCTGCTCCGCAAGCTCTACGCAAAATACTTTGCCGAGGGCTTCAACGACTACCAGTACGACATCCCCGCTTGGCAGAAGGCTAAACAGATTCCCGACGAGGAGCTCTGGAACGTTCGTTTGCAGCTGAAAGAGCGTCTGTTCAAGACCGTAGGCAAGATTATGAGCGACAAGACTCACTCGGCAGTGGCTTCGCCCCGTCAGATGGTGGCTGTGAAGGAGAACTTCAAACCCGATGTGCTGACTATCGGTTTCGCACGAAGGTTTGCTACCTACAAACGTGCTCACCTGCTCTTCACCAACCTCGAAAGGTTGTCGGCACTGGTGAACAACCCCGAGCGTCCCGTACAGTTTGTATTTGCCGGTAAGGCTCACCCCCAGGATATTCCCGGTCAGGAGCTGATCAAACGCATCGTTGAGGTGTCGGCAAGGCCCGAGTTTGTGGGCAAGATCCTCTTCCTGCCCAACTACGATATGGAGCTTTCGAGCAAGATGGTTCAGGGTGTGGATATCTGGTTGAATACACCTACCCGTCCTTTGGAGGCTTCGGGTACCAGCGGCGAGAAGGCTGTAATGAACGGCGTAATGCAGTTCAGTGTGCTCGACGGCTGGTGGGTTGAGGGCTACAAAGAGGGTGCAGGTTGGATGCTGCCAATGGAGCGCACCTACGCCGACCAGAACCACCAGAACGAGCTCGATGCCGAGATGATCTACCGCACCATCGAGGAGGAGATTGTTCCCCTCTACTACAACCGCGACAAAGACGGTATGCCTCGCGCTTGGATCGAGAGCATGAAGAGCTGTGTGGCCGACATCGCGTCGAACTTCACCACCAACAGGATGATCACCGACTACGAGGAGAGGTTCTACAACCCCTTGTTCGAGCGCTACCAGAAGGTTATCAAGGGCGACTATATGTTGGCTCGCGAGATTGCCGCTTGGAAACGCAAAGTGAGCGCCGCTTGGGACAAAGTAAGGGTACTCGAGACCAAAACCGCCGATATGGGCAAACAGCCCTTCGTTGTGGGTGGCAACTACCGCTTCGAGGTGAGTCTGGATATCGATACTCTGAATCCTGAGGATATCGGTGTTGAGCTGTTGCTCGCAAGCCAGATCGACCGCGGTCAGGATGTGAAGATTGCCGACAAGGTTGAGTTGTCGGTAGTGAGCGTCGAGGGGTCGAACGTAACCTACGCCGTAGATGCTCTGATGGAGCACACCGGTTCGTATGACGTTGCACTGAGGGTATTCCCCAAGAACCCCAACCTGCCCTACCGTATGGACTTCGCCCTTGTTAAGTGGGCATAAGAGTCCGCGGGTAGAAAAAGGACACAAAACAGATGTGGGTCTGCACGGCCGTCGGAAAGGGCGGCTGTGCAGGGCCTACAACATAAGATAGAAAAGGTTAGGCTTGAAAGGTTTTGTTGCCCCACACGCCAAAAAAAAGGTGAGCGATGATGCAACCGCGAGTGTGGGCTGCAATTATTGTCAAGATGACAAGAGGCCGAAGGGAGAAGAAGAATGGTCCCGCGGCCTTGTAGATGAATGAAGATGAAGAGAGAAAGAGAAAACAGTAAACTAATTTAATAATTTATGGCAGAACTTACATTTGACAAGAACAGTCTGGGTAACTTGGAGTACTCGCTCCAAAGAGAGATGCTCTCGACCAACCGTACGGGTGGCTATATGAGCACCACCATCGTCTGCTGCAACACACGCAAGTATCACGGATTGATGGTGTGCCCCATTAGCGAAACCGACGAGAAGAGCTACGTTCTGCTCTCGTCGCTCGACGAGACCGTTATTCAGCACGGTGAGCCTTTCAACCTGGCGTTGCACCGCTTCCCCGGTATCTATGAGCCTCGTGGCCACAAGTATATCGTGGATTTCGAGTACAACCCAACCCCTACCATCACCTACCGAGTAGGTGGTGTACTCTTGAAGAAGGAGATTTTGTGGCGTCAGCACACCAGCCATCCAAGGCTCTTTATTCGCTACACCCTTCTCGACGCTCGCAGCGAAACAACCCTGCGCCTGCGTCCCTACCTGGCCTTCCGCGAGAAACACTCGCTCAGCAAGGCTAATATGTATGCCAATGGACACTCGTGGGACATCAAGGGCGGTGTGAAGTGCCGTCTGTACGACGGATTCCCCTTCCTGCACATGCAGTGTTCCGACCCCATAGCCGAGTTTGTGGCGGCCCCCGATTGGTACTACGACTTCGAGTATGCCGAGGAGTACAAACGTGGCTACGACTGCCACGAAGACCTGATGACCAACGGCTACTTCGAGGTTAAATTGCAGAAAAATGTACCTCTGGTCTTCTCGGCTTCGTTGGAGGAGATCGATCCCGAGTTGCTCCACGAGGCTTTCGACAAGGAGCTCTCGGAGAGGAACAACAAAATCGACTTCGAGTCGCTGTTGCGTCACTCGGCACACCAGTTTGTGGTGCGCTCGAAGGGCAAGAGCGGTGTTGTGGCAGGCTACCCCTGGTTTGGCCGTCAGTTGAGGGATACCTTTATGGCTTTGCCCGGTATCACTCTGGCTCAGGGCGATGTGCAGGCTTGCGAGGACGTGCTCGATACCGTAGTGAGCGAGATGGTTGAGGGTACCTTCCCCAACTACTACTCGGCCGACGCACCCCTGTGGATGGTTTGGACCATTCAGCAGTTGGGCGAAAAGAGCGGACACAAGAAGGTTTGGAAAAAATATGGCGCTGTTGTTAAGGAGATTTTGGAGGCCTACCGCGCAGGTCGCAACGGCTATGCAGTGCTCCACGACAATGGCCTTGTGTGGGCTTCGCACCCCGACTACGCCTTGACTTGGATGAACTCCGAGGTGGACGGCAAACCTCTGACTCCCCGCAATGGCTACGCTGTTGAGGTGGAGGCTCTGTGGTACAACGCCGTGTGCTACGCTCTGGATAATGCCGACAAGAAATGGGCAGCAGCTTGGAGCGATGTTCCCGAAAAGACCAAAGCAAGCTTTGTCGAGAAATTCTGGCTGGCCGACGGCTACCTGGCCGACTATGTGAACGAGGAGGGTGCAAACCTCTTTATCCGCCCCAACCAGATTGTGGCTTGCTCGATGAACTACAAGATGCTCTCGCTGGTACAGCAGGAGGCCGTGTCGGATGTGGTGAAACGCCACCTTCTGACCCCCAAAGGTCTGCGCAGCCTCTCGCCCCGCAACCCCCTCTACAAGGGACGCTACGGCGGCGACCAGAAAGAGCGCGATCTGGCCTACCACCAGGGCTCCGTTTGGGTATGGCCCTTGGAGCACTACGTTAAGGCCAAGTTCGACGTCCAGGGTGTTGGCTTCTTGGCCAAGGCCGAAGAGATGTTGGAGAACTTTGAGGAGGATATGAGCCACAACGGTATCGGCTCGATCTCCGAAATCTATGAGGCAGACCCACCACACGAGGCTCGTGGCGCAACGTCGCAGGCTTGGAGTGTGGGCGCAGTGCTGCGTATTTGTGAGATGGTTAAAAAACATAAAAAATAGGGTCGCTGTATGAGAGTTTTAATGTTTGGATGGGAGTTTCCTCCCCACATCGCAGGTGGTCTGGGTACCGCTTGCTACGGCTTGACACGAGGTCTGGCTCGTAACGGAGTGGAGGTTATTTTTGTGGTCCCCAAAGCCTATGGCGACGAGGATCAGCGATTCATCAGGGTTGTGAACGCAAGCGATGTGGACGCAGTCTACACCGCAGGCGAGAGCGACAGCGAGATCTGGAAGCACGTTAAATTTATGGAGATCAACTCCAATATGGTGCCCTACATCTCGCCCGAGCAGTTCGAAAGAGAGCGTCAGATGAGCCAGAAGGTGGGCGATGTTCACCACGAAGGCGATGTGTGGCGCGAGCGTTACAACTTCTCCGGTAAGTATGGTGCCAACCTTATGGAAGAGGTGGCACGCTATGCACTCGTGGCACGTCAGGTGGCCATCGAGTTGGAGGGTCAGTTCGACGTGATTCACGCACACGACTGGCTCACCTACTACGCCGGTATTGCTGCCAAAGAGGTGTCGGGCAAACCTCTGGTGGTGCATATGCACGCCACCGAGTATGACCGTAGCGGCGAGAATATCAACACTCAGACCTACGCCATCGAGCGCGGAGGTATGGAGGCCGCCGACCTGGTAATGGCAGTGAGCAACCTCACGCGCAATATTATTATAAATAAGTATGGTATTCCTGCCGAGAAGGTTATTACCGTTCACAACGCAGTGCGCTTTGCCGACAACAACTTGGAGGAGGAGCGCGGTGTGAAGGACAAAATCGTAACCTTCCTCGGTCGTATCACCTATCAGAAAGGTCCCGACTACTTTGTCGAGGCTGCTGCCAAGGTGCTCAAACGAACCCCCAATGTGAGGTTTGTGATGGCCGGTAGCGGCGATATGATGAACCACGTGATTCGTCGTGTGGCAAGGCTCGGTATTGCCGACAAATTCCACTTCACCGGCTTCCTCAAAGGTGCCGATGTGCAGAAAATGTTTGCACTGAGCGATGTTTATGTTATGCCTTCGGTGAGTGAGCCCTTCGGTATCTCGCCTTTGGAGGCTATGAAGTCGAACGTTCCCACCATTATCAGTAAGCAGTCGGGTGTAGCCGAGGTATTGGACTACGCCGTGAAGGTAGACTATTGGGATGTCGATGCAATGGCCGATGCTATCTATGGACTTGTTACCTATCCCGCTCTGGGCGAGCTGTTTGCCCGCAAGGGCTTGGAGGAGGTTACGGGCCTCAAATGGAACAATGCGGCTGCCAAAATCAAGGCAGGCTACGAACGTGTTATTAACCAGAACAAATAAACCACACAGATACACAAGAATATGAAAACCGTATCGCTATATTTTCAGGTTCATCAGCCTCTGAGGCTCAAAACTTATAGGTTCTTCAATATGGGCAAGGACCACAACTATCTCGACGTGTCGGCCAACCGCTCGATTATGCAGCGCGTGGCAGCCGAGTGCTACCTGCCTATGAACAACCTGCTGCTCCGTCTTATCCGTGAGAACGAGGGCAAATTCAAAGTAACTTTCTCTATTTCGGGTTTGGCTATCGAGCAATTCCGTAGCTACACTCCCGAGGTGCTCGACAGCTTCCGCGCTCTGGCCGAGACAGGCTGCGTAGAGTTCTTGGCCGAGACCTACTCGCACTCGCTCTCGTCGCTCATCTCGCCCGAGGAGTTCAAAAAAGAGGTCGATGCACACATCGCTCTGATGAAAGAGGAGTTTGGCTACACCCCAACCGCTTTCCGTAACACCGAGTTGATCTACTCTGACCAGATTGGCGAGCAGGTGGCCGCTATGGGCTTCCGCGCAATGTTGGCCGAGGGTGCGCGTCACGTCTTGGGTTGGAAGAGCCCCAACTTTGTGTATGCCAACTCGTTGGACTCGAAGCTCCGTCTGTTGATGCGTAACTACAAACTCAGCGACGATATTGCATTCCGTTTCTCGAACCAGGGATGGGGTGAGTGGCCTCTGACTGCCGAGAAGTATGCAGGCTGGATTGCCGACGAGAATACTTCGGGCGAGGTTATCAACCTCTTTATGGACTACGAGACCTTCGGCGAGCACCAGAAATCGTCGTCGGGTATCTTCGACTTTATGGCCGCACTGCCCAAGGCTATGTTGGCCACCGGTCAGTTGGAGTTCAAGACTGTGACCGAGAGTGCCGCAGCTCACCAGCCCACCGGCGTTCTCTACTGCTTGCACGCAATGTCGTGGGCCGACGAGGAGCGCGACGTGACTGCTTGGCTCGGTAACGAGTTGCAGAACGAGGCGTTCAAGAAACTCTACGGCTTGCAGGAGAAGGTGAATGCTCTCAATTCGCCCGACTTCAACTATGTTTGGAACTTTATGAAGGCTTCGGACCACTTCTACTATATGGCAACCAAGTGGTTCTCGGATGGTGATGTTCACAGCTACTTCAACCCCTACGACTCGGCCTACACCGCCTTTATCAACTATATGAACGTGTTGAGCGACTTCGACATCGAGTTGGATAAGGCTCTGGCAGAGGGTGGCGTAAAGGTTGAGGAGCCCAAGGTTGAGGCCCCCGAGAAGAAAGCCCCCGCAAGGAAGTGTGCCCCCAAGAAAGCCGCTTCGGAGAAGAAACCCGCAGCTAAAAAGGCTCCCGCTAAAAAGGTGGCTGCCAAATAGTTAAAGCTTATAAAAACAAGAAAGCCCCGACCGCTTGGTTGGGGCTTTTTTGTTTGTTGACCGTCGACCGTCGACCGTCCGAGGTTTATAGGAGTAATAGGAGGTCTAAGACATATAAATCCTATAACTCTTATATCTCCTATATAATCATTAAGGTCTTTAAGGACATTAAAGCCCTTAGGGTAGAGAATAGGCAGTAAGAGATATGAGCCGCAGGCGAGTATCTCAGAAAAGTTTTTGGTGCAGCTTTTTACAAAAAGGTGCAAAAAGAAACGATTTCTCCTACTAAAACCAGAATTTTAGTAGGAGAAATCGTTTCGGGCGGCGGCAAAGGTGGCAACGCTGATGCGGGCCGTGGGGCAGACTTTGAGAATCGCCTCGGCACACGCCATAATGGTCGCACCGGTGGTGAAAACATCGTCGATGAGTAGCAGGTGTTTGCCCTCGAAGCGTTCGGGGTGGCGTAGCTTGAAGATGCCCGACACATTCTGCCACCTCTCCAAGTAGGAGCGCTGGGCTTGGTTGGCATTGTTGCTTGTGCGCACCAGATTGTTGGTCGAAAGAGCACACCCGTAGACCTCGGCAAACCCCTCGGCAAGGTAGGCCGATTGGTTGTAGCCGCGACGCAGCAACTTGGTGGGGTGGAGGGGTACGGGAACGGCTATGTCGATGTCGTAGAAGAGGTTGCTTTCGAGCAGGTCGTCGGCCATAAGGGCTCCGCAATGTTTGGCAACCCTCCACGCCGAGCGGTACTTGAAGTCGTGAACAGCCTTCTGCCAACCGCTACCCTTGACGTAGTAGACAAGGGCCGAGGCTCGCTCGATGGGAACAATGCCCCAAAAGCGACGAAAGAGCGGATTGTCGGCCTTGGCAGCGTAGCCCGTCAGGGGCATTTCGGCCATACAGCGCACACAAAATACCCGCTCACCCTCGTAGAGCAACCTTCCGCACACGGGGCAGGCGGGAGGAGCGAACAGAGAGGCTATGTCGCTGAGGATTTGCACGTTAATTGGGGTCTACGTTGATGGTTGTAGAGATGCGTCGCACCACTTTGTCGCGTCCGAACTCGGTTATCGCCTCGGCAATCAGGGCCTTTACCTCTGAGGGCGAAACACCCCTCTCGATGCGGACCATAATCTCCAAGATGAATATCTCGCCCACCTTGCTCACTGCGGGTGGATGGGCGTCGGTTACGGCCTCGGGACCGATGAGCTCTTTGAGCCTGCGGGCCAACTTTCGGGCTCCGAAGGTAACCATCTCGGCCGAGGTGTGGCGCAGAGTGATGGTTATGATGCGGGCAAAGGGTGGGTAGCCAAAGGCTTCGCGGTCGCGCAGCTGGTTACGCACCATTGCATAGTAGTCGCCACGGGCAGCCTGAATGATGGTGTTGTTGTCGGGCTGCGAGGTTTGGATGATGGTACGACCGCAGTTGTCTTTGCGGCCGGCACGTCCGGTAATCTGCACAAGGGTTTGGAATGTGCGCTCCTCGGCTCGGAAGTCGGGGCGGCACAAGAGGTTGTCGGCATTGAGCACACCAACCACCGAAACTCCCTCGAAATCAAAGCCTTTGGTTATGAGCTGAGTGCCGACAAGAATGTCGGTCTGACCATTCTCGAACGAGCTGATGACCGCCCTCATACGCGAAGCCGATTGGGCCACGTCGCCATCCAGGCGGGCCACTCGCGCGGAGGGGAACATCTCGGCCACCGCCTCCTCCACCTTCTCCGTACCGAAGCCCTGAGGTTGTGGCTCGGCCACCTTGCACGAGGGGCATTTGTGGGGAGCGGGCTCGGAGTGTCCGCAGAGGTTGCAGCGCAGTTTTTCGCCCTTCTTGTAGTAGGTGAGCGTTACGCCACACGAGGGACATCGGCCACTCCAACCGCAGTCGGGGCACTCGATGTAGGGGGCAAAACCACGGCGGTTTTGGAATAACATCACCTGGCGACCTTCGGCCAGGGCAGCACGAATCTCGTCGGCCAACTCTTTGTTTATGTGCCCTTTGCGCTCGCCACGCTTGGCCGAACGCAGGGTGTCGGAAATCATCACTCGGGGCATCTCGCCGGAGCCATAGCGTTCGTCGAGGCGAACGTAGCCATACTTGCCCGTGTAGGCGTTGTAGAAACTCTCGATGGAGGGTGTGGCACTACCCAAGATGGTCTTTGCACCAAGGTTGTGGGCAATCCACACGGCTGTGTCGCGAGCCGAAAAGCGCGGTGCGGGGTCCTCTTGTTTGAAGCTCGCGTCGTGCTCCTCGTCCACAATCACAAGTCCCAGATTGTTGAGCGGCAGCAGTATGGCCGAGCGTGTGCCCACCACAATCTGTCCACCACGGCTGCGACTTAGGCGTATGTAGGTCTCGGTGCGGGCGCGGGAGGTAAGGCGCGAGGTGTAGACCGTCAGTCCGTCGCCAAAGGCTCGACGCAGACGCTCGACAAGTTGCTCCGTAAGGGCCAACTCGGGCACAAGGTAGAGCACCGAGCGACCTTCGGCCAAAGTGTTGGCTGCCAGCGATATGTATAGTTCGGTTTTGCCACTGCCGGTCACTCCGTGGAGGAGTACGGTCTGGTGGCGGGCGAAGTTTTGGGCCGTAGAGTCGAGGGCCACGGTTTGGGCCTCGGAGAGGGTTGTGTGGCCGATAAGTTCGGCAGCAATCTCGGCCGTGGAGCGTTCGCGCGAGGTGGTCTGCAAGAGTCCGCCCTCGACGAGTTTATGAATCACGGCCAGCGAGGCCTCCATCTGTCGGCGGGGCAGTTCGGCACCCGAAAAAACTCTGTCGGTCCCCACCTTGTCACAGAACTCCATCATCGCTTTGTATTGTGCTTTGCGTCGGGGCAGGAGTGCTTCGAGAGCCTCGCCGAGTGCCTCCTCGGAGCGGACTCCCTCGCCCAGCGACAACATCTGCTCGCTGCCGAGCGAAAATACCTCCTCCTCGAAGAGCTCGTGGCTCTCGGCATTGGGTTTGAGGAGCGACGGCAGGGCTGCCCTCATCACCTCTCCCTCGGTGCACATATAGTAGTCGGCAATCCATCGCCACAGGGCCAGCTGCTCGGGCGAAGCCAAAGGCTCGGTGCGCACGACCGAAAGAATCTCCTTGATATTTTTGTAGGGTGGGCGAGTGGTGTGAATACGGCTCACGATGCCCGTGTAGACCTTGCCGGCACCCAGCGGAACCTCCACACCGCAGCCCACCTCGACGCTCTCGGCCAAGGCTTCGCCAATGGCAAACGAGAGGGGCCTGAGGGCCAGCGGAAGTATTATGTCGGCATACAGAGGGGCCATTGTGGGGGCTAATTTTGCCTTTTTTAGGGGCGAGTTACAAAATGGGTGCTTATTTTTTACAAAAATAGGAATAATTCGCGAGAAAAATCGTACCTTCGTGGGCGAAATATAATGTTTGAAAAAGAATGACTATTGCTAAACCTAATTGGAAGGAGATCCTTCTGTTCGTCAGGGATATCATTGTGATAACCTTTGGCGTTGTGCTCTATGCTTTTGCGTGGACGGGTGTTATTATGCCTGCCGAGGGTGTCGGTGGTGGCGCAACGGGTTTCTCGCTGCTCATCTATCATATCACAGGTGGCGCTAATGGCGGTGTGCCTATCGGTATCACGTTCTTTATCTTCAACGCCGTGTTCGGTGCAATATGCGTGTGGCTGCTGGGTGCCAAGTTCGGCATCAAGACGCTCTATGCTATTCTGATGACCTCGGTGATGATGACTCTTTTCCAGGAGGTTATGCCCCCCGAAATGAACATCCTGGGCCTGGCCGACGACAAACTGCTCTCGTCAATTCTGGGCGGTGTACTTATGGGCTTTGGTGTGGCTATCGCTCTGCTGGCCGGTGGCTCGACGGGTGGTAGCGACCTGGTGGCAATGATTATCTGCAAGTTTAGCAACCTTAGTTACAGCCAGGTGGTGGTGATGGTCGACGTGTTTATCATCGGCTCGTCGTACTTCATCTTTAAGGATTGGTCGGTAACCATCTACGGTTTCTTGGTTACGGTAGTCTTCGGATATGCTACGAATATAGTCCTATCGGGTGACAAGCAGTCGTTGCAGATGTTTGTCCTCTCGAAGGATTACGAGAAGATTTGCGACGATGTTACCACCAAGTTGGAGCGCGGTGTTACCCTGCTCGATGGTACAGGCTGGTTCTCCAAAACCCCTGTGAAGGTGATTATGATCGTGTGCCGCAAGAGCGAGATGAGTATGATGATGCGATGCATCAAGAGTATCGATAGCAACGCCTTTATTTCGATTGCCAACGTAATGGGCGTCTATGGCGAGGGCTTCGACAACTACAAAATCTCGAAGGCAGCTCAGAAAGGTGAGCTCAAACCTGTGAAACGCAGCTCGCAGAGCTTGGTATAATCAGTCAGAATAACGATTTTTTACAGAAACAAAGATATATGGCAAAAGAGTATAAAAGATATTTGGTAACATCGGCACTTCCCTATGCCAACGGCCCTGTTCACATCGGCCACTTGGCAGGTGCCTACCTCCCCTCGGACATCTATGTGCGTTACTTGCGACTCAGGGGCAAAGATGTTATCTGGGTGTGTGGTAGCGACGAGCACGGTGTGCCCATTACCATCAAAGCACGCAAAGAGGGTGTGAGCCCACAGGAGATTGTGGACAAGTATAACGCAATTATCAAGGAGTCGTTCGCAGGTCTTGGTATCTCGTTCGACATCTACTCGCGTACCACCAGCCCCACTCACTATCAGACCGCTTCGGATTTCTTCAAGACCCTCCACGAGAAGGGTACCTTCATTGAGGCAACTTCGCAGCAGTACTACGACGAGGAGGCTAAAATCTTCTTGGCAGACCGCTATATCACCGGTACCTGCCCCCACTGCCAGAGTGAGGGTGCCTACGGCGACCAGTGCGAGAAGTGTGGCTCGACGCTCAACCCCACCGATCTGATCAACCCCAAGAGTATGATTTCGGGCTCGGCCCCCGTGATGAAAGATACTACCCACTGGTATCTGCCCCTTGACAAGTACGAGGCAGAGTTGCGCGAGTGGATTTTGGAGGGACACAAAGAGTGGAAAACCAACGTATATGGCCAGTGTAAATCGTGGTTGGACCTCGGCTTGCAGCCCCGTGCCGTAAGTCGTGACCTGAATTGGGGTATCCCCGTGCCCGTTGAGGGTGCCGAGGGCAAGGTACTCTATGTTTGGTTCGACGCCCCCATTTGTTACATCTCGGCAAGCAAAGACCTCACCCCCGATTGGGAGAAGTATTGGAAGAGCGAGGATACCAAGTTGGTACACTTTATCGGTAAGGACAATATTGTGTTCCACTGCATTGTTTTCCCCTCGATGTTGATGGCCCACGGCGGTTATGTGCTGCCTGAGAATGTGCCCGCCAACGAGTTCTTGAACCTCGAAGGCAACAAAATCTCGACCTCGAAGAATTGGGCTGTATGGCTCAACGAGTACTTGGAGGATATGCCCGGCAAGCAGGACGTACTGCGCTATGTGCTCTGCGCCAACGCTCCCGAGACCAAAGATAACGACTTTACCTGGAAAGACTACCAGGCTCGTAACAACAACGAGTTGGTGGCCGTGTTGGGCAACTTCGTAAACCGCGCTCTGGTACTTACCCACAAATACTACGGTGGCGTGGTGCCCGAGGCTGGCGAGCTGACCGACTACGATAAGGAGATTTTGGCCGAGCTGCCCAAGATTCGCAAGTCGTTGGAGGAGAGTATCGAGAACTACCGCTTCCGCGAGGCACTTAAAGAGGCTATGAATATCGCCCGTCTGGGTAACAAATACTTGGCCGATACCGAGCCTTGGAAGGTGGTTAAGACCGACCCCGAGAGGGTTAAAACCATCCTGAACGTGGCGTTGCAGATTGTGGCCAACACCACCGTGGCTATCGAGCCCTTTATGCCTTTCAGCACCGAGAAGCTGACCCGTATGTTGGCCGTAGACCACTTGGATTGGGATGTGATTGGTCGCAGCGACATCATCGCCGCAGGTCACACCATTGGTGCTGCCGAGTTGCTCTTCGAGAAGATCGAAGACGACGTTATCGAGCGTCAGGTTAAGAAGCTCGATGATGCCAAGAGGGCTAACGAGGCCGCAGCAGCCGAGGTGCCCGAGCAGAAAGAGAGCGTAACCTTCGACCAGTTTGGCCAGATGGATATCAGGGTTTCGACCGTTGTGGCAGCCGAGAAGGTGGCTAAGACCAAGAAATTGCTCAAACTGACCGTCGATACCGGTATCGACACCCGTACCATCGTGTCGGGGATTGCCGGGTACTACACTCCCGGGGAGTTGGTGGGCCGCCAGATTCTGGTGTTGGTAAACCTTCTGCCTCGTGAGTTGAAGGGTATCACCTCGCAGGGTATGATTCTGATGTCGGCCGACGCTACCGGCAAACTCACACTGCTGGCTCCTACCGACAAGGTGCCCAATGGCTCGCAGGTGGGTTAGTGCAGAAAAACAAAAGAAAACAAAACAAATAAACACAAATACAAACCTTAAAACTACTTAAGTAATGAAAGACATTAAATGGCAAGAGCTTGGTTTTAGCTATGTTAAGACCGACTACAACGTTCGTTGCGTTTGGAAAGATGGCGCTTGGGGCGAAATCGAAGTGAGCGACAGCGAGTATCTGCCCATCCACATGGCGGCAACCTGCCTCCACTATGGTCAGGAGGTATTCGAGGGTCTGAAAGCCTTCCGCGGCGTAGATGGCAAGGTGCGCATCTTCCGCTTGGAGGAGAACGCCAAACGTATGCAGAACTCGGGTGAGTATCTGCGTATGCAGGTGCCCAGCATCGAGCTCTTTGAGAAGATGTGTGTTATGGCCGTACAGGCAAATGCCGAGTACATTCCCCCCTATGGCACCGGTGCTTCGCTCTACTTCCGTCCTCTGTTGATTGGTACCGGCCCTCAGGTGGGCGTTAAGGAGTCGACCGAGTACACCTTTGTGGTATTCGTAACTCCCGTAGGTCCCTACTTCAAAGAGGGCTTCAAACCTATTACCGTAACTTTGGAGCGCACCTACGATAGGGCTGCTCCTCGCGGTACCGGCCACACCAAGGTGGGTGGTAACTACGCTGCAAGTATCGGTTCGGGTTCGAGGGCTCACGAGGCCGGCTTCGCTAACTGCCTCTATCTCGACCCCAGCGAGAAGAAGTATATCGACGAGTTTGGTGCAGCCAACTTCTTCGGCATCAAGGAGGGTAAATATGTAACTCCCGACTCGCACTCGGTACTCCCCTCGATTACCAATATGTCGTTGCGCACCCTGGCCGAGGATTTGGGCTTGAAGGTTGAGAATCGTCCTATTCCCGTTGAGGAGTTGGCTACCTTCGAGGAGACCGGCGCTTGCGGTACTGCTGCTGTTATCTCGCCCGTGGGTCGCATCTACGATCCTCTGACCGAGAAGTACTTCGAGTACGGTAGCGAGGCTGGTCCTTGGAGTGTTAAGTTGTACAACTTGTTGCAGGACATTCAGTACGGTCGTGCGGAGGATGTGCATGGCTGGACCAAAGTCGTAGAGATCTAAAAAAACGCATATAGCGGTTGATTTCCGCGTTACGCTCGAAGGGCGACTCCTCATTTACGATTTGTAAACTGCGGGTCGCCCTTCTTCGTGTGCCTTGAAATCCCCTCGCTCTATGCGTTTTGTTGGTGGAGAGAACCACCCTAATAAAAGAGGCGTTACGCCTCCTTGTGTGCCTTGCATTTATCTCGCTCTCTGCGTTTTTTTTGGGTGGGGAGAACCACCTTAATCTTATTAAATCCTGCGACCGCATTGCAGGCGGAAATAGGCGGGAGGTGTCGGGGGCGTCGAGAAACAAAGACGTGCCATAGTGCACCGACCTTTATGGTCGTTTGTTTTAGCCACTGACGGCTCACGCCCCGCCGAAATGCATCGCAGTGGCTTTTGGGTACCTTTTGCCACCAAAAGGTACAATAAAAATATAATGGCACAGCATAGGAGTGTAAGAGATACGAGCGCAGCGAGGTGCCTACGGGCACACCGAGTGTATTGGTGGTTCTGAGCAGACTCAGTATAGAGATATGAGCGAAGCGAGTATCTCCTAAAAGTTTTTGGGCGACTTTTTACAAAAAGGTGCCGTCGGGCACACCGAATGTATTTGGTAGTGGTGCTAAGAATGGCTGAGCATAGGCCGTAAGAGATATGAGCGAAGCGAGTATCTCAGAAAAGTTTTTGCGGAGCTTTTTACAAAAAGCGACAAAAGAAAAAACAAAAAAAAGGGAGCCATAATTAAGCTCCCCCTTTTTATTTAGAATATGTAGTTGGTACCGATGTTGATGCCGCCTTTGCCGTCGCGCTTGTCGAAGGGCTTGCCGTATTCGCACGAGATAATGAAGTTGTGGTTCATCACAATCTTGATACCCGCACCTGCGCTGGCGTGAACACCACCCCAGCCGCTACCGGTGTTGAGGCCCAACAGTTTTGCCAAGTCGGTATTCTGCTTGTCGAACTCGTGGGGTTTGGTGATTACGCCCATATCGAGGAATGGGTTGGTGGCGATATACCAGTTCTGGTTGATAAAGCGGAACGAGATGAGTTTGATACGAGCTTCCACATTGGCCCAAGCGTAGCCGTCGGCCAAGATGCGACCCTGGTAGATACCTCGCAGAGAGTTTTTGCCACCCAGGCCCTCGTTTTTGATCTGTCGGAGATAGAGGGGAGTGATGGTCTGTTGGAGGTAGAAGGGAGCGTTGCCGAAGGTCTGCTGCCAATTGACGCGGTAGCCGAGCACAAGTTTGTCGCCCACAACGGGGAAGAACTGACGCCAAGTAGCCATAATGCGACCGTAGGAGTCGGCGTCGCCAAACAGGGCGGGCGAGTAGCTTGCTACCACCTCGGCGCAGTAGCCACGGGTGGGTGCAGCCTCCATATCGCGGGTGTCATAGACCAGACCGCCTTTCAGTTCGAGGTGGGTGCCGGCAACCTCATTGTCGTCGATGAGGCCTGCCATAAGGTACTCCTCGTAGAGCGAGAGCTCGTTTTTGTACTTGTCGAGGGCCACGTCGCCGGTGGTTACGTTCCAGAAGGTCAGGCCACCCATCCAAGTCAGCTGGTCGTTGATTTTGCCCTGCAAGTCGGCAATACCGCGCAACATTGTGCGGTCCATATAGTAGTACGAGCTATCTTTGGTCAGATCCATATTCAGGGGCGATGCGTAGCCGTTGAAGCCGTAGAAGGGCGACATTGCCGAGTCCATATAGGAGAGGGCAGCGGTCAGACGCATTCCGGGAATTAGGTATTTCGAGTCGTAGAAGACGTGGGCGATGGTTTCGCCTTTGGTGTAGTGCGAGAGCTCCACGTTGAACTTGTGGAGGTACTGTGGGTAGGTGCTGCCGTCGCCAAAGTAGAAGAAGTCGCACAGAGCGCCATACTGAAATCCGAGGTCGCTATTGTAGCTCACTGCGGGCAGAGGACCCAAGTTCCAACCCGTCTTTACTTGTTCTTTTTTCTGGGCGCTTGCACCGAGTGCAACCATTGCGCAGGCCAAAAGAAGTATCGCTTTTTTCATAATAGTTGAAATGTTTTGTTTCTGTTTAGATTAGAGCGCCAGCAGCAGGTGGTAGATGCCATAGCCGAGGTAGTTGCCCACGGCATAGCCCACCAGACCGATGGTTACACCCACGATTACGATGTCGCGGTTTTTCATCGAGGCGGCAATCATGGGCACAAAGATAGGCGAGTTGATGAGCGTATTGCTGGTTATGACGGTGGTGTCGCCATCGACCTTGAAGATTTTGGCCAGCAGAATGGTCAGCAAGAACGAGCCGAAGACCACCACTACCTGCAACAAGATGATGAAGAGAGTGCCCTCGAAGTCGATGTTGCGCAGGTTGGCCATCGAGGCTACCACAATGGAGAAGACGTAGATGAGATACATACCCGCATCGTAGCTCTTGTCCCACGTCTTAACCTCTTTGTAGAGCGAGGCGATAAGCGCGAGGGTGGTGATGGTCAGAATCATTACTACGGTAAAGATGTTCTCGTCGAACTTCTTGGCCCAGGTGGCCACGCCAAAGGCGCAACCCACAATTACGAGTGTCAGCAACAGAATTTTGACGAGCTGTCGGATGGAGTCCTTCTTGCCGAAATCTTTGTAGGGGTTTTTGACGGTAAGTTCTTCGAGGTTTACGGTCTGGTCGGTGGTGTACTGACCTCGTCCGAGCACCTTGCGTGCCCACTTGATACCGAATGTCATAATGCAGATCAGGTAGATGAAGCAGATGATCATATCGAACGAGTTGAGCATAATGAAGGTGTCGTTGCCCATGCCGAGCATCACTTTCAGGGCTGCAAGGTTGGGGGTACCACCGGTGCATTTGCCTGCAAGTGCGGCGCCGATAATCTCGGCCTCGGGACCAATCTTGCTGCCGAAGGCCAAGAAACCGATCACTACGGCTGCCACTACGGCCACTATGCCCAGGATGGTGATTTTGAGCGAGGTCTTAACCGAGAACTTCTTGAAGTCGCAACTGTAAAGCATCATTGGCAACGCCAGGGGTATGGCAATTGTCGAGATGGTGTTTTGCAAGCCAAGGTATTGTTCGGGGATAAGGTTTAGGTTTGCGGCGATAAAGCCCATAATGTAGAGCAACAAAACGGGCCCGATTTTGTTAAGGATTTTCGACCTGTGGCAGGCCCACAACACAAGTGCAGGCGAGAGCAGGTAGAACAACAAAAGTAGAATTGTTCCAAACATTTTGCGTGTATTTTAGTTTGTGTGTGGCGTGTCAAATATAATAATTTTTGTGTAAAACGCACTTTTTTGCACAAAAAAGTGAGCACCCCTTGCAATTTAGGGGCGCTCACAACACATTTTACTATACTATTACCGGCTTAGAGCAGGGTCAAAAGCTGGTATATCAGATATCCCAAATAGTTGCCCACGGCATAACCCGCCAGACCGTTGGTGATACCAACCATAATTGCACCCTTATTCTTCATAGTGGCCGCAATCATTGGCACGCAGATGGGCGAATTGACCAGCGTGTCGGAGGTAATAACGGCGCTGTCGGCATCCACTTTGCAGGGGCGGGCCAACAAAACACCCAGCGCCAACGAGCCAAAGACGATGATGACCTGGTAGACCAATACCCACAAGCCCAACTTCCAATCGAGCTGCGACAGGTCGGCCAACATTGCCATCGCCAAGCAGAAGATGTAGATGAGGTACATACCTGCATCGAAACTCTTGTCCCACGAGCGCACACCTTTGAAGCCCGTCAGCAGAAGGCTTATGGTCGTAAGGGTAAGGATGAGAGCCACCATCGAGAAGTCGCCACCCAGCAGGTCGAACATCGCAGTACCCTCCTTGAAGAAGTTGCTAACCACCAAAGACACTCCCGCAACAGCCGCTGCGGCAACAAAGACCTTCAAGAGCTGAACGATGCTCTTCTTTTTGCCGAAATCGCGATATGGGTTGTCGTTTGTGAACTCTTGGGTGTCGATAACGTCGTTGTGGGCCTCGTAGTTTTTGCCGTGAACAATCCTACGAGCTATCTGCACACCTCCGCCCATCAGGAACATCAGGTAGAAGAACGACACCACAAGGTTACAGGTTGCCACCAGAGCAAACATCTCCTCCGAGAGTCCCTTGCTGCCCAACATCATATTCACAGCGGCAAAGTTGCCCGCACCACCGGTGTATTGGCCCGAGAGGGTAGCGCCAATGGTGGGACCATCCACGCCGAGCTGCTCCCTCAGCAGCACAAAGCCCAGCACAACCATAATGGCTACGGCCAAGGTGCCAACAACGAAGGCCCTAACGGTAACGCCCGCCTTGAAGTTTTTGAAGTTGCAGCCAAACAACATCATCGGAATGGCCAGAGGAATCATCACATCCTGTATGGTTTTCTGAATGCCGTGCATGTCGGCAGGGATGATGTGGAGGTTGGCGATCACTACGCCCAAGATGTAGAGCGTAAGCACGGGACCTACTTTGTTCAATACTTTTACCTTGCGACAGCCCCACAAAACAAGCGCGGGAAAGAGCAGGTAGAACAAAATCAGAAGAATTTTAGAGATCATCTGTTTTAAGTTTGTGTTAGTTTTGTTGGGCGCAAAGATAATTATTTTCTCCGAATGGCGAACTCTTTTGAGGGAAATGTCGCGGG
>JAZQZS010000011.1:0-3902 GCA_045634145.1 Tidjanibacter sp.
TGGGGTTCTCGCTCCATTGCTCGGGCTGGATATAGCGGCTGTGGTTGTAGGTATAACCCGCCTGCAAGCTCAGCAAGTGTCCATAACCCACCTTTGCCTCGATATTCAGACCTGCTACGCGTGCGCCGCTGGCGTTGGTGCGGGTGAGGAGTAGGTTGCCATGCGCATCGTGGCCGTTCTCCACGAGGGTAAACACGTCGTTGAGCTGGGTGAAGAAGCCCTCTACGGTTAGGTTCAGGTCCCACTTGCCCAAGCGTTGGTACATATCCACGCTACCGCTGACGGAGTGGCTGTACTCGGGACGGAGGTTCTCGTCTAGCGAGATGAGCGATACCTCGCCACCTACGGCACCTACGTGCAGGTCCTCCTCGTAGATCTGCGGTGCGCGGTAGCCGCTGGCATAGCTGAGGCGTAAGATAATAGGATCGATAGGCGTGTAACGCACATTCGCGCGAGGGGAGAAGACGGGTTTATCCAGCAGCGAGTGTTGCTCGAGGCGGCCACCGATGAGGATAGACCACTCTTTGTTCTTCCACTCGTTCTGCACATAGCCACCGCCCAGGTGCACCTTTTGCAGGGTGTTGCGGTCGTAACCGAGGATCTGGTCGCGCAGCTGGTTATACGAATACTCGGCACCCGCACTGAGGTCGGCGTTCATCAGACCGCAAGGGTAGGAGAAACGATACTGCGCACCCGTCACCGAAACGATATCGGTGGACTTGCCATAGGCGTTCGGATTGTAGTTCGTGCCGAAATAGCTGTCGCGGCCGATATGTTGGAAACTGGTATAGGCACTCACAAAATGCTTGTTATCCGCGCTATACATATCCCATTTGGCAGACACGGCGTCGATATTGTGCCTGAGCTGCTCGGTGAGCGGTGACTCGTGTGGCTGCAAGCTGTCGATACCAAAACCGCCGCGGCGGAACTCGGAAGTGTGGTGGTACTCGGCCGTGATCTTGCTATAGTCCGAGGTCTTGAAATAGGAACGGAAGCCGACCGTGGTGGAGTTGAGATGAGGGATATCGGAATAGCCGTCTTGGTCGCGGTCGTAGTGCTCGCGGTTGCGTTGCACACCAAAAAGGAAAATACCCGCCTTTTGGTTCTCCGCCACTACGCTGGCGTTCATGCTGGTGTTGATATCGTAGGTACCCTGTTGGGTGAAAGCGCTGCTGTTGCTGACGTTGAGCGAGTTGCGGTTGGGCTCTTTGGTGATGATATTCACGACGCCCGCGATAGCATTGGCGCCATACAAGGCGCTACCTCCGCCGCGGATGACCTCGATACGGTCCACCATGCCCGCAGGCAGTTGCTCCAGTCCATAGACCGAAGCCAAGGAGGAGAAGATAGGACGCGAGTCCATGAGGATCTGGGTGTATTGGCCCTCTAGACCGTTGATGCGGATCTGTGGCACACCGCAGTTGGAGCAGGTCTCCTCGACGCGTAGGCCCGTCTGGAAATTCAGCACGTCGGCCATGCTGTTGGACGTGGTGGAGGAGATGATGAGGGGCGAAACGATATTGACAATCGTGGCAACTTCCTTCTGCTTGGTCTCGTATTTGTTGGCAGTAACCACCACGTTATCAATCAGAAAAGATGTCTCGGCGATCTTGACGTTCAACTCAACAAGGGTGTCGCGGTGGAGGGTGACTTGGCGCTTCTCGGTCTCGTAACCAATCATCGAGAAGATGAGGGTGAGTGGTCCTTCGGGGAGGTTCTTGAGGTAGAAGTGACCCGATTCGTCGGTGAGGCATCCGAGTGCTGTACCTTCTACTTGCACATTAACAAAAGAAAGATGCTCTCCAGAGTGAGCATCCAACACGTGGCCCGCAATATGGGCATCTGACATTTGGTGCTGATGGTGGTGATGGTGGTGCTGCGCCAACAGCAGGGTGTTGCTGGACAATAAACCAGCAAGGATAGAAAAGAAAATAAGAATTTTTTTGTTCATATATTATTACATTTTGTACCTTCGAAATCGGGTGCAAAGGTACTGCTTTTTGTTGACATGGGCAATACCCAAAAAAAGTGAATTTTTCTGCGGGTTATATGCCCTAAAAAGAAGTGGTGCGCCTGGATAGACACACCACTTTTGGGTATTCGGGTTGTTATTTATTGAAAACAATGTCAACAAATTCCGCGGCAATCAACTCTCTGCCGCGACCAAGGAGCATCGCAGATATTTGACTAAAACATCGCGTGAGCGCCTTGAGCCACCTGCAGGGTAGATGTTGAATTGAACGACAACTTGAACAACTTCTGCGCGCGCCAACATTGCGCTTGCCAAAGGGGATTAATTACTCTACTACTTGACCCATGATGTTGTATCGTACGTTATCGCGGATGATGTAGAGTTGGCCGTTTTGGATATACTTGGTAGCATTCTTGTGGAGCTCTACATTCTCTACAGCCGAAGTGTTAGGGTAGATGACGCTGAGCGAGTTGGTAGCGTAGGTCCAAACGAAGGTGTATTGGCCAGCCACGTCCGCGGTGATCTTGGCGTTGGTCTCCTCGCCGTCCATGACGCTGAAGGCCCAGTTGGTGCAGTTGTTGCGGGTCATGGTAGCGGTGATATTGGTTTGCCAAGTGTTGTCAACTACGACCTTGAATTGGTAGGTCTGTGCAGCCAAGTTGACGCTGACCGAAGCGGTGAGGCTGTCCTTAGCAGGCACGAACTTGTTGGCTGTGGTGCTCCACTCGTTCATCTCGCCCGCGAGAACGACGGTAGGCAAGCCTGGAGTGACGCTGCCTTGGCCGAAGTTGCCTTGCAAGGTGATGTTAGCGCCGTCGAAAGACACGATTACATTGCCCGCAGCAGCCATGTGGAAGACGATATTGCCGTCGTTGTCGGCCTTGACACCCGCCGGCGCGTTCTTCACCGCATCGAAGCCCCAACTCTTGTCCCAAGTGCCGTTGGTGACCTTCATCTTGTACTCGATGCCGGTAGCGAGGCCCTTGAAGGTGTGGGTGTGGGTAGAGGTGGCCTCGTTGAAGGTCATCTTGATCTCTTTGGCTGTCCAACCGTTGCCGCCTACGAGTTCGGCAGTACCGGTGATATAGAAGGTGCCTTGTGGGTTAGGGGTGACGCTGCCGCTCTCGAGCTCGGAACGGGTGTACCATGAGCTGCCGTAGTAGTACTTGCCAGCCGTCCAATCGAGGTCAGCTGTTTGTTGACCCGAACCATCGTTGAAGATACATTTGCCATAGTCGCCAGGAGCCGCTACGTAGTACCATACGTCGCACTCTTTGAGCTTGTAGGTGGCTTTCTTCATGGCATTACCTGGCCATGTGATAGAAGCACCAGAACCGCCCCAACCATAGAACTTAAGGGTTGACCATTTGTCTTTGTTGACGAAATAGACGGTGTCGTTCTTGGTGGTAACTGTGCCGCTAGAGAGCTCTGAACGAGAGTACCATACGCCTTTGTAGTAGTACTTGCCAGGTGTCCAGTTGAGGTCGGCTGTTTGCGCACCCGCACCGTTGTTGTTGAAGATACATTTCTTATAGTCGCCAGGAGCCGCTACGAAATACCATACATCGAAGCCTTGCAATTGGTAGCTAGCCTTGGTGGCAGGCTTGCCAGGCCATGTGGTGCCAGCAGCAGAGCCGTCCCACGCGTGTACGGAAACCTTGCTCCATTGGGTGGAGTTGACATAGAAAATGGTGTCGTTCGCAGCAAACATGCTCAAACAACAAAAGAGAGAAACGAAAAAAGTAAAAATTTTCTTCATAACATATTGATTTTATTGGTTAATAATAGTCCTTACACGTTTGACTCCACAAAGGTACGGCTTTTTTGCGATATGTGCAAATATTGTGCTATTTTTGGTTGATATTTTTTACGCAAACGGTTGCATAGTCCACGGTGAAGTCAATGGCCCAGTTGGCATAATCGAGGTGGT
>JAZQZS010000012.1:0-20439 GCA_045634145.1 Tidjanibacter sp.
GCCTGCGAGCAATGACCATTACCGCAATCTCATGGGGAATAGGTCTTCTTGTTCATTTTATCTTCTATCTTATTGAACAACGCAAGACAATAAAAGGATACGCCAAGGACGAGATCTTCCAATAAATGACAACGGCGACGGCTCAATACACTGAGTGGTCGCCATTATTTTTACATTATTATGTCAAAGGTGGCACAAAATTCTAAATCTACAAGAGATTAGTGATTTGGAATTCAATATAGTTGGAACTCTTGAAATCATCAAGAATTTGTGGTACTTTTGCGTGATGGGGCTTTGTTAAATTATTTAACTTGGGAATTTAGGATTGTTACACCTTTGATATAATAATTAAAAATAATACCTGCGACAGCATTGCAGGGTGCCTACGGGCACTCCGAGTTCTAAGAGTTCCCCCACATCTACTTGGGTATTAAAAATAATACCTGCGACCGCATTTCCAGGCGGAAATAAGGTGTGGGGTGTTGGGGGCGTGAAGAAACAAAGACGCCCGAATGGGGCCGACCTTTATGGTCGTTTGTTTTAGACACCAATAGCCCACACCCCGCCGAAATGCATCGCAGTGGCTTTTGGGTACCTTTTGCCACCAAAAGGTACAAAAACAAAAAGCGGTAGATGCCAACCGCCTACCTTACGGTAGTCGTGGCAAGACGGTCGACGGTCGACGGTCGACGGTCGACAGACCCTTCAGGCGCGGTGCGCCAGCTCCCCTAACTTAGGGGAGCGGTTTAGGGAACTTAGGGAGTGTAGGGAGTTGCTTTCTATAACTTTCAACTTTCAACTTTCAACTCAAAAAATCCTCCATTTTTTTTGCTGTTTTAATTATAATAGGTATCTTTGCGCGCTTCTTTCCCGCAGGTTAGACCGAGGGGAAGTCTATAAATAAAGTCTAACTTTTTAATTAACAAACATTTAACTAACACATGGAGAACATGAAAAACATTGCCAACGAGAATTTCGATTGGGCTGCTTACGAGACCGATGCAGATCTTTATGGTCAGCTTGGTAAAGAGGGCGCTGCCGCTGAGTACGACAAATCGCTTCTGAACATCCAGAACGGCGAGGTTGTTGAGGGTACCGTTATCTCGATCAACAAACGTGAGGTAGTCGTAAACGTTGGCTACAAATCGGATGGTATCATCCCCGTAACTGAGTTCCGCTACAACCCCGAGCTCGCAATCGGCGAGAAAGTTGAGGTTTACGTAGAGAACGCAGAGGACAAAAAAGGTCAGCTTATTCTTTCGCACAAAAAAGCTCGTCAGCTCAAGAGCTGGGACCGCGTTAATCAGGCTTTGGAGAACGACGAGATCATCAAAGGCTTTATCAAATGCCGTACTAAGGGCGGTATGATCGTTGACGTATTCGGTATCGAGGCATTCTTGCCCGGTAGCCAGATCGACGTTAAGCCTATCCGCGATTACGATATCTATGTAGAGAAAACTATGGAGTTCAAGGTTGTTAAAATCAACCAGGAGTTCCGCAACGTGGTTGTTTCGCACAAAGCTCTCATCGAGGCAGAGCTCGAGCAGCAGAAACAGGAGATTATGTCGCGCTTGGAGAAAGGTCAGATTCTCGAGGGTACCGTTAAGAACATCACTTCGTACGGTGTATTCGTTGACCTGGGTGGCGTAGACGGTCTGATCCACATCACCGACCTCAGCTGGGGCCGCGTTAACCACCCCGAGGAGATCGTTGCTCCCGACCAGAAGATCAACGTTGTTATCCTCGACTTCGACGATCAGAAGAAACGTATCGCACTTGGTCTGAAACAGCTCACCGCTCACCCCTGGGAGGCTCTGAACGCAGACCTGAAAGTTGGCGACAAAGTTACCGGTAAAGTTGTTATGATGTACGACTACGGTGCATTCGTTGAGGTTGCACCCGGTGTTGAGGGTCTGATCCACGTTTCGGAGATGTCGTGGAACCAGCACCTCCGTTCGGCTCAGGACTTCATGAAAGTTGGCGACGAGATCGAGGCTGTAGTTTTGACCCTCGACCGCGAGGAGCGCAAAATGTCGCTCGGTATCAAACAGCTCACCAGCGATCCTTGGGAGTCGATCGAGGAGCGTTACCCCATCGGTAGCCGCCACACCGCTAAAGTTCGCAACTTCACCAACTTCGGTATCTTCGTAGAGATCGCAGGCGGTATCGACGGTTTGGTTCACATCAGCGACCTTAGCTGGACCAAGAAGATCAAACACCCCGCAGAGCTCACCCAGCTTGGCGCCGACATCGACGTAATCGTTCTCGGTATCGACAAAGAGAACCGTCGTCTGAGCCTTGGCCACAAACAGTTGGAGGAGAACCCCTGGAACGAGTTCGAGGCTAAATACGCTGTTGATTCGATCCACGAGGGTACCGTAACCGAGGTTAACGAGAAAGGCGCTGTTGTTGCTTTGGCAGAGAACGTAGAGGGCTTTGCTCCTGCAAAACAGATCGTTAAAGAGGATGGCACCACCGCTAAGGTAGGTGAGGTTCTTCCCTTCAAGGTTGTTGAGTTCTCGAAAGTAACCAAACACATCAGCTTGTCGCACAGCCGCATCTTCGAGGAGGCTAAACGTGCTGAGGAGAACGCAGCAAAAGCAGAGAAACGTGCTGCTGCTGAGGCTACCAAATCGACCATCAAGAAAGTGAACGCTTCGGTTGAGAAGACCACCCTTGGTGACATCGCAGGTTTGGCTGAGCTGAAAGCTAAATTGGAGGCTAGCGAGAAATAGTTCTCGTAACGCATAATTCCGAGGAGGGCTTGCACTAACGAGTGCAGGCCCTTCTTTTTTTGTTTGATAACCGTCGACAGCCCATCGACTATTTCAATTTTCAATTTTCCATTTTCAATTCTCTTTGTATCTTTGTCGTATGACTTTCAGCGTTACCATACTTGGGGCGGCAAGTGCCAAGCCCTCCACCACACGACACCAAAGCTCGCAGCTCATAAATCACTGCGGGCAATACTACTTGGTCGATGCGGGCGAGGGGGTGCAGAGCAGGCTTATGAGGGTGGGGGTGAACCCTATGAGGCTCACCGCCATATTCATCTCCCACTTGCACGGCGACCACGTCTTTGGCCTGTTTCCGATGATATCCACTCTGGGACTTATGGGGCGCAAGCGACCTCTGCACATCTACGCTCCCAATCCCTTTGGCGAGATTTTGGAGTACCACACCCGCTATTTTGATTCGGAGTTGCCCTACGAGGTGGTGTGGCACGAGGTCGATACCCGCAAGCACCAACTGCTGATGGAGAGTAGTGGCTTGGAGGTGTGGAGCATACCTCTGCGCCACCGTGTGCCTTGCGCGGGCTTTCACTTCAAGGAGAAGGCCCCCGGACTGAATGTCCACAAGGAGGCCATAGAGCGCTACGGCCTTGGAATTGCCCAGATTACTTCGGCCAAGAGGGGTGAGGATGTGACTTTGGATGGTGGCGAGGTGGTACCCAACGAGGAGCTCACCTACCTGCCCTACGAGCCTCGTTCGTATGCCTACCTGAGCGACACCAACTACTCGGCCAAGGCTGTGGGGTTGGTTGAGGGGGTAGACCTGCTCTACCACGAGGCCACCTATGGTGCGGCCCTCCGCCGCGAGGCCAAAGAGAGGGGCCACTCCTCGACGCTCGATGCTGCCAAGGCGGCTGTGCAGAGCGGGGCAGGGAGGTTGCTGATAGGTCACTTCTCGTCGCGCTATAAGGATGGGGGAGAACTGCTCGAAGAGTGCCGTGAGGTGTTCCCCGAAACCTACCTGGCCGAGGAGTACGAATGTTTCGATATACCGCTTAAAAAGTGTAAATAATGAAGAGTATAAAGATAGTATTGCTTGTGGCCGCTTTGGCCGTGGCTAACGCCTTGAAGGCCCAGACCCGCGAGGAGATGAGCCGCCACGACCGTGCACGCTACGACCAGATGAACTCCGAGGGTGTGTGGAGCGTGGGAATCGATATTCTCCCCGTGGTGCCACTTTCGCACCCCATTTCGCCAGCCTTTGGTGGTGGCCGCCACGGTTGTGTGGGGTCGTTTGGCTTTGGTGTAGAGGGTGGCTATTTTGTTGTAGATAATATGCGCTTGTCGGCCGAACTGAACTATGGCACCAACTCGTCGGGAATGTCGATGCTACTCTGGAATGGCGTCGATGCACGAGTGGAACAGTCGCTTGTAAACTTCACTCTGGGCGCTCATTGGCATATGGGCCGCTGGGATGTGGGTGGCGGAATTGTGTGGGGCAGCTCGAAGCTCAACTACCTTGCTCCCAATGTGGCCGAGGGCGGTAAACCCGTCGAGGGGCTGGGCCTTGTAGGGTTCAACGACCGACGCAAAACCTTTGGACTCTCCTACGAGGGCAACTATATGATTTCGCCCTTTATGAAGGTGGGTGCATTCTTCCGCCCGATGATTACCACCGCGGGACCTTGCGCTTTTGTGGCCGCCTATGGTATCAAGGCCACCATCAACCTTCCCTTCATCAACGCCGTGGTGTGTAGATAGCGTTTGCTTGATAAAGTTATTAGGGCCCTCAAATTCGTTGGGGGCCCTAATTGTTTCTGCGGATAATGTGTACAAAAAAAGAGGAGTTCATTTCTGAACTCCTCCTCTTGGGGTGACTGATGGGGTTCGAACCCACGACCCTTGGAACCACAATCCAATGCTCTGCCAACTGAGCTACAGTCACCATTCGGGGCTACTTGTCGTTGTCGTACTTTTTATTGTACAACCCCTTTCTTTTGCCCCCTGTTTCCCGTACTACAAACCGTTAACGTGAACCTGCAAGCCGCTCTTCAAGTTAGCAGCTTTGTTTTTGTGGATTACGTTTTTCTTTGCCAGTTTGTCCAACATTGCAGCTACTTTGGGAAGCAAAGCCTCAGCAGCAGCCTTGTCGGTAGTACCACGCAATGCTTTTACAGCGTTACGGGTAGTCCTGTGATAGTACTTATTCTCCAGACGACGGGTCTCGGTCTGGCGAATACGTTTTTTAGACGACTTGTGATTTGCCATAGTTATATATTTTTTAAATTTTTTTAATTTTTGTAGCCCGTACGAGAGTCGAACTCGTCTTTCAAGAATGAAAATCTTGCGTCCTAACCGATAGACGAACGGGCCCCGAATACTCCCAATGGGTAGCTTTTTAGCGGTGCAAAGGTAACTAAAAAAGCTAACTTTGCAAACTTTATTGCAAAAAAAATCTATTTTTTTAATCTAACATTGCGTCCATCGCTGTCTAACTCTATCTGAGTATGGGCAAACAGGCGTTGGAGCTCTCCACTTTCGGTCAACATTTGTGCCGTTCCGCAGTGGAACTCGCCTCCCTCGATCATCGCAATCGTGTCGCAAATCTCGATGGCAATCGACAGGTCGTGGGTCGAAAAGAGGATACATTTGCCCTCCGAGTGGGCCAGCTTGCGAAGCAACAGACATATCTCGTACTTGTTGGGCAAGTCGAGGAATGCCGTGGGCTCGTCGAGCAGGATGATGGGGGTGTCTTGTGCCAGCGCTCGGGCAATCATCACCCTCTGTCGTTCGCCGTCGCTGAGGCTCTCCATCGAGGCCTCGGCAAAGGACTCCATACCCACCAGCCTGAGCGACTCGGCCACCTTGGCTTTGTCGGCCTCGGTGAGTCGTCCCACCCAGTTGGTGTAGGGGGCACGGCCGAGCGACACCACGTCCCAAACGTGGAGGTTTTGTACCCTCACGTCGTCGGTCGAAACGAAGGCAATCTGGCCGGCAATCTGTTTCATCGTCATATCGGCCGTGTCGATGCCGTTGATGGTGATTTTGCCCGCCTGAGGGCGTGCCAGCGAGGCAATCGTGCGCAGCAGGGTGCTTTTACCCGTACCGTTGCGGCCAATCAGAGCCGTCAGCTCGCCCCAACCAAAGCCCACCGAGGCCCCCTCGACGAGTTTGCGCTCGCCATAGCCGAGGGTCACTTCGTGTAGCTCGATGGTGTATATGTGTTTGAACTCTGCCATTGGTTGCGGGGGTTTTATGAGAGCATCTTGCGGTTACGGGCGATGACAATCACGATTATGGGTATGCCCACCAGCGCCGAGATGGTGTTGATGGGGAGGGTTATATCTCCGCCGGGCAGTGCTGTGGCGATGTCGCACAACAGCATCATTGCCGAGCCTATGAGCATCGATGCGGGCACGAGCACTCGGTGGTCGGCCTCGCGGAACAACATTCGGGCAATATGGGGCACGGCCAGACCCACAAAACCGATGGGGCCGCAGTAGGCCGTAATGGTACCCGCAAGAATCACGGTAGTGGTGGTCACACCCAACCTTATGGCCTTAATGTTCAGGCCCATTGTGCGGGCGTAGTTCTCGCCAAGCAGAAGTATGTTGAGCGGCTTGATGAGTAGTACCGACAGGGCCAAGCCCACAAGTATTATGGGCACGATAATCCAGAGTTGGTCGAGAGTAACACCTCCGAGCGAGCCCATAGTCCACACGACGAACGATTTGAGCGCACCCTCGGGCGAGAGATACTGCATAACCTCCACAAGAGCCGTAGCAGCACTGCCGAACATCATACCGAGGATGAGCACGGTCATAATGTTCTTAATGCGTGCCGTAACCGACATAACTATTGCCATCACCACAGCCGAGCCAATCCACGCAGCACCCGCTACGCCAATGTTCTGCACAGTGGGGTTACTGGTCGATATGCCGAGCAGTGGAAGGCCCAACAGCAACAGCGCCACACCCAGACTCGCACCCGAACTTACGCCCAAGACGTATGGGCCTGCCAAGGGGTTGCGAAAGAGGGTCTGCATCTGTAAACCAACGGTCGAGAGCGCCGCTCCGGCCAACACCGCCATAACCATCTTGGGCAGTCGGAAGTTGAGCACGATGGTTTGATAGGTGTCGCCCTCGGTTGCTCCGCACAGGGCACCCCACACCTTGCTCAGCGGTATCTCCACGCTGCCGACCATCAGATCCAAGAGCATAAGTACCACCACCGCTACGCCAAGTAGCAGAAACCATAGGCTATGTTTTGTTCGGTTGCTCATTGTGTGGGTAGGGAGGGGCTATCGGAGCCTCTCGAAGTAGTATAAAGTGTGATTTTGTGACAATTCGGGGTGGAGTATGGCCAACATATCGGCCAACGCCACATCGGCCCTCAGTGCTCCGCTCTCCCAGAAGTCGCTACCTCCGCTGGGTGTACTCAGGGCGGTGCAGTTGTAGACGTTTCGGTTGCGAACAACTTGGGTGTCGGCAAACTTGGGGTTTTCGGCCACCAAGGCTGCAATGGTGCGCGAGGTGTTGGGGTTGAGCCAATAGTCGGCCTCGGAGAGGTAGACGTAGGCGCTCTCGCCACTAATGGGCCTCGAAAGGTCGCCCTCGCCACCACAGATGTACTCGCCACCGGCATCCTCAATCAGACGCACGATGTAGCTATCCTTCGAGGGTACAAACCACACATCCTTGTAGGGCGAGTTGAGCATCACTCGGGGCTTGCTTGTGGCGGCCAGCGCACCTATGCGCAGGTTTTCGTAACGCTCGCCAATGGAGTCGAAAATATCCTTGGCCTCTTCGCGACAGTCGAACATCTCGCCAAAGGCCACCACCCACTCACTCTTGCCCAGAGGGGTGTTTTCGGTGTGGTCGGCGATGTAGACGTAGGGTATTTTCAGCTCTTCGAGCTTCTGGCTCATAGCTCCGTTCTCGCCCGTGGTGCCGTAGATGAATACCACATCGGGCCTGAGCGAGGCCAACAACTCGTAGTTTATGTTTGCATCGTAGCCAATCTCCCTGATGCTCTCGTCGGCCAAACCCTCCACGATTTCGTGATTGGTCACATACTGACCTCCGCTCACGGCCACCACACTCTCGATGGCTCCTAGAGCGTCGATGTAGGCCAGATGGCTCGACGAAAGGCATACAACCCTCTCGGGCGAAGATGTTATCACCTGTCCGCCAAAACCTTCGGGGGCCGACTCGCCCTCGCGCGAGATGAATATCTCCTTCACCACACCCTTGGCAGCAGGCCAGGGGGTAAGGATGCGCACCACGGTCGAAGCGCCCTCGGTGGCCACAATCTCGAAACCTTTGGCCGAGTGGGGGGTATAGAGAGCCTCGCCCCAAGCCATCTCGCTCTGCCCCGCAGGACAGCCGCTAAGCCCGAGCCACATCATCACCATCAAGGCGTATGCAAAAACTCTCTTCATCTCCACAAAGTTAGCGACAAGTTTTTATAAATCAAAGTTTTGTTCCTCTCTTGGGTCTAAAATCTTAGAAGGAGAAGTGTTTTGCCAAGCCGCCCTCGGAGGTCTCTTTGTAGAGCGAGGGGAGGTCGTGGCCGGTCTTTTTCATCACCTTCACCACGTTGTCGAACGACACACGGTGCTTGCCGTCGGTGTAGAAGGCGTAGATTTGTGCGTCGAGAGCGCGGGCAGCAGCGTAGGCGTTACGCTCGATGCAGGGAATCTGCACCAGACCACACACGGGGTCGCAAGTCATACCCAAGTGGTGCTCCAAGGCCATCTCGGCGGCATACTCAATCTGTGCGGGCGAGCCACCCATCAGCTGACTTGCAGCTGCGGCAGCCATTGCACAAGCAACGCCCACCTCGCCCTGACAACCCACCTCGGCACCCGACACGGAGGCGTTGTGTTTCACAATCGCACCGATAAGTCCCGCAGTGGCCAACGCACGAACAATCTGTATGTCGCTAAAATCGTAGGTCTTTTGGAGGTGGTAGAGCACCGAGGGTACCACACCGCTCGAACCACACGTTGGGGCGGTTACGATGGTTCCACCCGAGGCGTTCTCCTCGCTCACGGCCAGCGCGTAGGCAAACACAAGTCCTCTGGTACGCAGATTGTCCATATAACTCTGCGAGCGGACAAAGTAGCTTGCTGCCTTGCGGGGCAGATTTAGCGGGCCGGGCAGAACACCCTCGTTCGAGAGTCCGTTCTCCACCGAGCCGCGCATATTGTGCCACACGTTGCGCAGGTACTCCTTAATGTCGGCATCCTCGTGGGCAAAGACATACTCCCAATAGGTGCGGCCGTGTTTGTTGCACCACTCCATAATCTCCGTGAGGCTGTTCATCTCGTAGATTTCGGCGTGGGTGTCGGCCTGCTCGCCTTCGCACACAATCGAGCCGCCACCGATGCTGTAAATAAGCTGACTGTCGGTGGTATTACCCTCGCTGTCGAGGGCCTCGAAACGCATTGCATTGGGGTGGAAGGGGAGGAACTCCTGTGGACGCCACACGATTTCCAGCGGTGCTACGGGAGAGAGTACCTCCTCGATAGCCACATCGGTCAAGTGGCCTTTGCCTGTTGCGGCCAGCGAGCCGTAGAGTGTCACTCTGAAACCCTCGGCAGCGGGGTGGGAGTCCAAAAAGCGAAGCGATGCTTTACGGGGGCCCATAGTGTGGCTGCTCGAAGGACCTTTGCCTATGGCAAATATCTCTTTGATTGTCTTCATATTCTCTTTAATCCTAACCTTGCCCCTTTTTTGCGGGGCTCTAACGCCCGCAAAGATACCTATTAAAAATCGAAAATAGAAAATCGGCACAGGGAAAATGGACCATCGGGAGAATAAAAAAACGAGGACTTGGTGTTCCAAATCCTCGTTTTGTAGTAGCGAGACCCGGGATTGAACCGGGGACCTCATGATTATGAATCATGCGCTCTAACCAGCTGAGCTATCTCGCCGCGCCCTAAAAGCGGTGCAAAGGTAAGAGAATTTTTTTCTCTGCCAAAATAAGTGAGGTATTTTTTTTGCACATTAGGCAAAAAAAGATTCTTTGCTATGAAAAAACAGCCTCTGACAACCCTCGCAAGGGTGTTCGATTGGGTGGCCATCGTGGCCGCAATGGTCATTTTGCTCTCGCTGTCGCTCGACATCGTTCACCGACGCACCTATCTGCTCTCCGACACAATGGAGCATCTTCAATTTGTCGTCTGCATCGTTTTTGTGCTCGACTACCTGCTGCGCACCCTTGCGGCCGTCAATCCGCAGCGCTACTTTTGGCGCAACATTCTGGTGCTGCTGGTGTCGATTCCCTGGCTCAACTTTATGCATTGGGGCGGGGTGGAGCTCGACAAGGGTATGTATATATTCCTAAAGGCTCTGCCGCTGGTGCGCGGAATGCTCGGCATCTATACGCTCATACGCTTGGCCTCGCCCTCGCGCGTGAGCGCAATTATGTGGAGCTATGTGGCCATCATCGTTCTGCTCACCTACCTCGCCGCACTGGTGTTCTACTCCTACGAACAGGGGCTCAACCCACGACTCGAAGGGTTTGGCGAGGCTCTGTGGTGGTCGGGGCTGAATGTCACCACTGTGGGTGCCCCCATCTTCGCCGTAACCCCTATGGGCAAGGTGCTTACGGTCATACTTCCGGGCCTTGGAATGGTACTCTTTCCGCTCCTTACGGTCTACGTTACCCACATTGTCGAGAGCAACCTGAACAAGAGAGGGGGCACCGAGAGCGACGGAAATTAGGTTGTGGACTCCGCCAAGGCTCTCGCCCCACCTCTCGATACTTATATCCTCCCTCCCCCTAATAAAAAGAGCACCCCGCATAGAGGGTGCTCTCTCTGTTTTATGACGCTTTGTCGTAAATGCTTTACTGTGCGGCCTCTTCCTCGGCACGGAGGCGGTTGAAGCAGTGGCGGCAGATAGGCTCGTAGGTGTCCTTCTCGCCCAAAACCACCAGCTTGTCGTTCTTGGTCAGACGGTGCGAGTGCTGAGCAATGTTGCCGCAACGAACGCAGATGGCGTGTACCTTATCAACGTGCTCGGCACGAGCCATCAGCGCAGGCATAGGACCAAAGGGCTTGCCCAAGTAGTCCATATCCAGACCCGCAACAATAACCCTGATACCCTTGTCGGCCAAAGCCATACATACCTCTACAATGCCCTCGTCGAAGAACTGAGCCTCGTCGATACCCACAACATCCACATTGGTGGCCATCAGAAGAATCTGTGCCGAGCTCTCTACGGGCGTCGAGGGGATACTGTTCGAGTTGTGCGACACCACCTCGTCTACCGAGTAGCGCACGTCAATCTGGGGTTTGAAAATTTCGACCCTCTGGTTGGCGAATACTGCACGACGCATACGACGAATCAACTCTTCGGTCTTGCCCGAGAACATCGAGCCGCAAATAACCTCAATCCAGCCGGGTTTGTTGGCACTTTCGAGATACATAATTATATATTATAGTATAGTTTGGGTTGTTGTTTTAGTTTTCTGCACAAAAGTAAGCCATCCGCCTGGAAACTCCAAGCGGATGGCAAAAAATAGTTATTAACAATCCGTCGACCGTCGACCGTCAACCGTCGACCGTCAATTTTCAATTTTCAATTTTCAATTTTCAATTTTCAATTCGACCCTCTACTCGGCGCTGAACTCGAAGATGATGTGGCGCTCGTAGCGCTCGCCTTTGCGGAGCAGCTGAACGGGGAAGTTGGCCTTGTTGGGAGCGTCGGGATAACCCTGGCACTCGATAGCCACACCGTCGTAGTCGTTGTACGAACGACCGCAACGACCCACGGGGCAACCATCCAACCAGTTGCCGGTGTAGACCTGAGCTGCGGGCTGGTCGGTCAGCACCCTCATAGTACGGCCGCTAACCTCGCTGTGGAGCACGGCAGCCTCCTGAACCTTGCCACTCTCCCAGCCATCGATGGGCCAGCAGTTGTCGTAACCCTTGCCGAAGATAAGTGCCTCGAACTCCTCTTTGATGTCCTTGCCGATAACCTTGGCGGTGCGGAAGTCCATAGGAGTGCCCTCTACGGGGGCCAACTCGCCGGTAGGAACGAGCGACTGGTCGGTGGGCAGGTAGTACGAAGCGTTCAGTTTGAGGGTGTGGTCCAGAACAGTGCCGCTGCCCTCGCCTGCAAGGTTAAAGTAGGCGTGGTTGGTGAGGTTGAGGATGGTGGCGCTGTTGGTCTGAGCCAGCAGGGTGAGCTCCAAGCGGTTGTCGTCGTCCCAATCGTACACGGCCTCTACATAGAGAGCACCGGGGTAGCCCTCGTGTCCGTCGGCGCTATCGAGCGAGAACACTACGCGGTTCTCCTCTACGCGACCCTCCCAAAGCTGGTTTGCAAAGCCGGTAGGACCACCGTGCAGAGCGTTGGGACCGTTGTTGATAGCCAGACGATACTCTTTGCCGTCGATCTCGAAGCGACCCTTGGCAATACGGTTGGCATAGCGACCGGGAACTTTACCCATGCAGGGGCCGTCGCCGATGTAGTCCAGAGGGTTCTGATAGCTCAGGGCCACATTTTCGAGTTTACCGTTGCGGTCGGGCACGCGCACTGCTGCGATGCCTGCGCCTATGTTGCATAACTCCACCTCGCAACCTTTCGAGTTGCGAAGAGTGTAGATTACTACGGCCTCACCCTCGGGGGTAAAACCTGCTACTTTCTGTTCGATTTCCATTGTTTTTAAGTGTTTTAGTTATTAGTGTTTTTTGTGTTTTAGTTCCGGTTTTTTTAAGGGCTTTTATGATTTATAGGAGTTATAGGAGTAATAAGAGTTATAGGAAAATAACTTTCAACTTTCAACTTTCAATTGACCAAGCTTCGCTTGCTCTAAAATGCTCTCGCTCGGCATAGTGCACAAGTGCCCTCTGCTCTCGCTTACTCGCATTTGCCTCAATTCTCCAAGCTCTCCCACATTGCGTCGAGGTCGCGTCGCTCTTTTTTGGTAGGTCGGCCTGCACCTCGGTCGCGCACCACGAAGATTGTTTCGCGCGGAGCGTTGAGCTTGTCCATCTCCTCCTGCGGAGTGATGTCGAGGCAGTACTGAGGCACATCTTTGGCGGGTAGACGTCGCTCCACGAGCCCTAAGACCTTGTACGAGTAGCGCATGATGGGCACCTTTTTCACGGTCAGCAGGTCGCCCTCTTTGAGCTCTTTGGAGGGCTTGGCTTCGGAGCCGCCCACGGTAACCTTGCCCGTGCGACACGCCTCGGCGGCGTCGCTACGAGTCTTGTAGATCCTCACGGCCCACAACCACTTGTCTATTCTCACTCCCATAAATTATATTTATAAACTGCACCAAAAATACAAATTTTTTCATAACTTTGCTAATGACTAACGCTAATTTATGAAAGCTACTACCAAAACCAAAACAAAAAAAGAGATTGCAACCCTCTGGCGATATGGCCTGGCGAGCACTATCTCTTATCTGATCAACGTCGCTATCGTGGTGGTGATGACCGACTTGCTCGATGTTCACTACCTGATTTCGAGTGTGGCGGGCTACGCATCTATCGTTATCACGTCCTACATTTTCAGCGTTGCGTGGGTATTCACTGAGCGCAAGATATCTTCGCGCAAGAAGGAGTTTGTGGCCTTTACCCTCATCACCATCTTTGCAATGTGTATGAACCTCGTGTCGATGTGGGTCTTTACCGAGGGACTTCATTGGCACTATGTGGTGTCGAACGTGGTGACCAACTTTCTGGCTACCCTCTGGGGCTATATCCCCAAGAAGATTTTCCTTTTCAGCGAGAAGAAACACCCCGCGGGCGAGGAGTTGGAACTCGAAGATGTTATGCCCTCGTTTGAGGACGTTGAGGAACTTCCCACCCCCTTCTTCTACGAAGACGAGCTCGACGAGGAGGAGCAGCAGTAGAAAACAGACTAACAACAAATACTTTTACGACTATGAAACTTGTGAATATCTTTTTGGCAGGAGTGTTGATGTTTGTGGCAACCTCGTGCGATTGTAAGTGCAATAAGTGCGAGGAGGGTAGCAATGCCGTCATCGAGAACATTATGGCTCGTCGCAGCATCCGTAAATATAAAGCCGAGCCCGTGAGCCGCGAGATTTTGGACAAGATTGCCGAGTGCGGTATCAACGCCCCCAACGGACAGAACAAGCAGTCGTGGGAGGTACGCATTGTCGATAATCCCGACCTGCTGGCCGAGATGGCCGAGGCTATGGCTGCCGCACACCCCAAGATGGACCCCGCAATGGCCAAAGGTGCCTTCCGCGGTGCTCCCGTTATGGTCTTTATCGCTCGCGACACCAAGTACCCCTTCGGAACTGTCGATTGCGGTCTGCTGGCCGAGAATATGATGCTTTCGGCTTGGTCGCTGGGTGTTGGCTCGGTGTGCTTGGGTAGCCCCGTGCACTTCCTGACCGACAACGAGCTCTGCAAACCCTACATCGAGAGGCTCAATTTCAGCGAGGGCTACGAGCTCTGCATCTGTATCGGTATGGGCTATGCCGACGAGCAGCCAGAGGCTAAACCCCGCAAGAGGGAGAAAGTTCAATATGTAGAGTAACACCCGATGCGTGGGGGCGATGTATGCCCCTTCCGAGTGTGCACATAAATACAAGAATATGAAAAAGTTTTTTCAGCTAAGCCTTCGCGGGCGCGACTTTCTGTGCCCAATGGTGGCAATGTTGGTTGCTGCTGTGGCCCTCTGCGTGGGGCTGGTGTTGGCAATGGGAATTTTGGAGCCCACCGAGGGTGGTGCCACGTTGGTTGATGGCCGCTTTGGGCTCTATCTGTTGGTGAGCGGAGTACTCTACTTTGCCTACGGATTTGTGCAGATGTGGGCGCTACTGCCCGTGATGACCAAGACCATTGGCTCGCTCAGCTACGATGGCGCTCCATTTGAGACCGACTACAACCGTGGCGACTACCTGCGTATGGTGGCCGGGGGTGTGGCTCTGTCGGTCATCACCTGTGGAATTTATACCCCTTGGTTTGTGGCGCGACTGATGCGCTTCTTTGCCGAGGGCGTGAGCCACAAGTTTAACCTCGTGTCGTTTAGGGGCAAGGGTATGCGACTGCTGGCCGTGACGGTGTTGGTGTTGATTGTGCCCTTTATGCTGCTTGGCCTGCTTGCTGCGAGTGTCAATACCGTCGCCGAGGTGGATATGATGTCGTTTGCACCACTTGTGGGGCTTGTGTCGGTGGTTGGCTCGTTCTTCTTTATGGGGCTCTATGTGGTGCTCATCTATCGCTGGTGCATCGACCTCACCTATGGCGACAAGGTGGTAACTACCCGATTGCCACTTTGGGGCGCATCGCTCTATGTGGTGGGCCAATTTGTGCTGATTATGCTCACTCTCGGACTCTACACCCCCGCGGCTCAGCTGCGAATTATGCGCTACGTTACCCGCCACACTCTGGTTGAGGACGGCGAAGGCAAGGAGCGCAAGTTTGGCATCGGCCTGCGTATGTGGAGCGATTGGGGTTTCTTGTGGGTGCAGACACTGCTGCTTGTAGTGACCTTCGGACTCTACCTGCCTTGGTATTACGCCAAGGTTACAAGCCGCTTTACCGAGCGACTCTACACCCAGGAATAGTAGATGTAGCATTTGTCGGACGGAGCAAATATGTTGTTTCTGCCCCGACCTTGAAATAAGGAATAGTTCGACCCGAAAACAAAAAGCCCGACCATTGCGGTCGGGCTTTTCTTGTTTATGGTTGCTCTGCCGAGATTATTTTACGCGGCCTGCGCTACCAAGAACGTTGATGTTCTTGTGCATATAGAGCTCTTTGAGGCTGTCGCGAGCAGGACCCAAGTATTTGCGGGGGTCGAACTCTGCGGGGTTCTTAGCGAACACCTCGCGTACAGCAGCGGTCATAGCCAAACGGCCGCCCGAGTCGATGTTGATTTTGCAAACAGCGCTCTTCGAAGCCTCACGCAACTGCCCCTCGGGAATACCCACTGCATCTTTCAGTGCACCACCGTTAGCGTTGATGATAGCAACTTTGTCCTGGGGTACCGAGCTCGAGCCGTGGAGTACGATGGGGAAACCGGGGATACGCTCCTCGATCTCTTTGAGGATGTCGAAACGGAGTGGGGGAGGAACCAAGATACCGTTCTCGTTGCGGGTGCACTGCTCGGGTTTGAACTTGTTAGCACCGTGCGAAGTACCGATCGAGATAGCCAACGAGTCTACGCCGGTTTTCTGAACGAAGTCGATAACATCGTTGGGGTCGGTGTAGGTGTGGTGCTCAGCAACAACATCGTCCTCGATACCTGCCAATACACCCAGCTCGCCCTCTACGGTTACGTCGTGCTGGTGAGCGTAGTCAACAACCTGTTTGGTCAGAGCTACGTTCTCCTCGTAGGGGAGGTGGCTACCGTCGATCATAACGCTCGAGAAGCCCATGTCGATACACGATTTGCACAACTCGAAGCTGTTGCCGTGGTCGAGGTGGAGAGCGATAGGAATGTTTTTGCCGAGCTCTTTTGCGTACTCAACTGCACCCTGAGCCATGTAGCGGAGGAGGGTCTGGTTAGCGTACTTGCGTGCGCCAGCCGATACCTGCAAAATTACGGGCGACGAGGTCTCAACGCAAGCTGCGACGATGGCCTGGAGCTGCTCCATATTGTTGAAGTTGTAGGCGGGAATTGCATAGCCGCCCTCGATTGCGCCTGCAAACATCTCTTTGGTGTTCACAAGGCCTAACTCTTTGTAAGATACCATATTGTACAATTATTTAGAAGTGTTTGAATTGTCAATTATTAAAAATTTTTACAAATATAACTCTTTTTTTGGGAATAATGGCCACTCGTGGGTGATTTTTTCGCAAAAAAGAGTTACCTTTGTCTGTTTCCTAACCTTTGGTTAGCAACCCGCACGGCCGAAATGCCGAGGTTTATGCGGCGCTTGGGATGACAAATTTAAGCAAAAAAATTATATTTACCTACTACACAAAAGACTATGAGCGAATTTAAGTATCAACCAATGTTTGAGCACGGTGTAGACAACACCGAGTACGAACTCGTAACCAGCGACTATGTGAAGACCATCGAGTGCGACGGTCGTAAGATTCTGAAAGTAGATCCCGAGGGTCTGACCGTCTTGGCCAAGAGGGCTTTCGAGGATGTGTCGTTCTACCTGCGCGCTTCGCACTTGCAGAAACTTGCCAACATCTTGGAGGACCCCGAGGCTACCGACAACGATAAATTCGTGGCTCACACTATGCTGATGAACCAGGTAGTAGCCGCAGCAGGCGAGCTTCCCACTTGTCAGGATACCGGTACCGCCATTGCCATCGGTAAGAAGGGCGAGGGCGTGTGGACCGGCGCCGACGATGCCGAGTATATCTCGAAAGGTGTTTATCAGACCTATGCCGAGCGCAACCTTCGCTACTCGCAGGTGGTGCCCATCACTATGACCGACGAGCACAACAGCGGTAACAACCTTCCCGCACAGATCGACCTCTATGCCGAGGAGGGTAACGAGTATAAATTCCTCTTTATCACCAAGGGTGGCGGCTCGGCCAACAAGACCTTCCTCTATCAGCAGACCAAGGCTCTGTTGAACGAGAAGTCGCTCACCGCTTTCACCACCCAGCACATCAAAGACCTGGGTACCTCGGCTTGTCCTCCCTACCACTTGGCGCTCGTTGTGGGTGGCACCTCGGCAGAGGCCAACCTCACCGCCGTGAAGAAGGCTTCGGCTGGCTACTTCGACAACCTACCCACCAGCGGCAACGACGGTGGTCGTGCTTTCCGCGATTTGGAGTGGGAGGAGAAGGTTTTGAAAATCTGTCGCGAGAGCGGCATCGGTGCTCAGTTCGGTGGCAAGTATTTTGTACACGACGTGAGGGTTATCCGTATGCCTCGCCACGCTGCTTCGTGCCCCGTGGGTATTGGCGTGAGCTGCTCGGCCGACCGTAACATCAAGGCCAAAATCAACGAGCAGGGTCTGTGGATCGAGAAGTTGGAGAAGAATCCCGCACGATTCTTGCCCTCGACTGCTCCCGCAATGGCTCCCGCAGTTGAGATCGACCTCGACGAGGGTATGGACAAGGTTCGCGAGACTCTGTCGAAATACCCCATCAAGACTCGCTTGAACCTCAAAGGTACTCTTATCGTGGCTCGTGATATCGCCCACGCACGCATCAAACAGATGCTCGACGAGGGTAAGCCTATGCCCGAGTACTTCAAGAAACACCCCGTTTACTACGCAGGTCCTGCCAAGACTCCCGCAGGTATGGCTTCGGGTAGCTTCGGTCCCACCACCGCAGGTCGTATGGACTCGTATGTAGACCTCTTCCAGAGCGTGGGTGGCTCGATGGTTATGGTGGCTAAGGGCAACCGTTCGCAGGCTGTGACCGACGCTTGCCAGAAACATGGTGGCTTCTACCTCGGCTCGATTGGTGGTCCTGCCGCTATCTTGGCTAAACAGAGCATCAAGAGCGTTGAGGTGGTTGACTTCCCCGAGTTGGGTATGGAGGCCGTAAGGAAGATCTATGTTGAGAACTTCCCCGCATTTATCATCGTTGATGATAAGGGCAACGACTTTTTTGCCGAGTTTCAGCACTAAAATGTGCTAAACATACGTTTGAATAACGTGGTTGCCCCCTGCAAAAGGGGAGCAACCACGTTGTTGTGATTTTGTAAAACCTTAGATATCTCTATGAGAAAATTTTTTCTGCTCGTTGTAGCGCTACTCAGTTTTGTGGTGGGAGTGTTGGCCGACGAGGTGTCGTTCGAGGTGGGTGTCCCCAGAGTTGTGGCTGTTGGTAAGCCCTTCTCGGTGGAGTTCTCCATCAACGCCAAGGCCAAAGATTTCACCGCCCCCTCGTTCGAGGGCTTTGATCTTTTGGCGGGTCCCTCGACAGGGTCGAGTAGCAGTATGCAGTTCATTAACGGCCAGATGACCAAGTCGGTGGTCTACTCCTACTCCTACGTTGTGGTCTGTTCTGCCGAGGGCGAATATACGCTCGGTAGCGCAAGCGTCAAGGTCGATGGCCAGGAGTACAAGACCAAGCCCGTGACCGTAAAAGCTATTGTCGAGAAGGGCTCGGCAGGCCAACAGAGCGGTGGCGGAGGTCAGCAGAGCCGTCCTCAGTCGGGTGGTCAGCAGCAGGGTGGCTCGCAGCAGAGCGGTGCGCACCAGGTGGCTGCCGATGATGTGATGATTCGTGCCATTGTGAGCCGCACGAATGTCTACAAGGGCGAGCCCGTGAGGGTGGTTTACAAAATCTACACACGAGTGGGTCTGGCCGGCATTATCGATCAGAAGATGCCCTCGTTTGCGGGCTTCTGGACCCAGAGGCTCAACATCGACGCCAACCGTTGGGAGCGCGAAGAGGTGGGTGGTAAAATCTACGATGCCTGCCCTCTGGGCGAGTATCTGCTCTTCCCACAGCAGAGCGGTGCGCTCACGATAGACCCTCTGGAACTCTCGGCTGTGGTGCACCTGCAAGTGCAGCGTCAGGGTATGAGCAACAACCCCTTTGCCGACTTCTTTGGCCCACAGATCGAGGAGGTGAGGATTCCCATCAAGTCCAAGCCCGTGACCGTAAATGTGAAGGCTCTGCCCGAGGGTGCTCCTGCAAGTTTCAGCGGAGCGGTGGGCGAGTATGAGATGGAGGTCACTCCTCCCAACGACGACATTGTGGCCAATAGTGCCGTTACCTACACGGTACGCATCTCGGGTCGCGGAAACCTCTCGATGATTCAGGCTCCTCAGGTGGAGTTGCCCACCTCGTTTGAGCAGTATAGCGTCAAGAGTAGCGAGAGTATTCAGGCCACTTCGAGCGGTGTGAGCGGCTATCGTCAGTTCGAGTACCCGATGATTGCAAGGGCCGATGGCGACTTCCTGATTCCCGCCTTGGAGTTCACCTACTTCAACCCCAAGTTGGCCAAGTATGTGACCCTCTCGTCGGCCGAGTATATGATTCACGTCACCCCCGACGATAAGGCTGCCTCGGTGGGTCCCAATGCGGGCCTTGTGAGCGGTATCTCGAAGGAGGATATCAAATTCTTGGGTCGCGACATCCGCTTTATCAAACTCGGAGTACCTAAACTTGTGCCCGATGGTAAAACATTTATGTTCAGCGGCTTGTGGTGGCTGATTGTGGTGGTAATGGTGGGCCTTGCGGTGGGCATTACCGCGTGGCTGCGCTCCTACCTCAAAGAGATGCGAAATCAGGCAACCCTCAAAGGCAAGAGGGCCAATAAGGTGGCGCTCCAACGCCTTCGCGCTGCCGAGCGATATATGAACGAGCAGAACACCCGCGGTTTCTACGAGGAGATGTTGCGTGCTCTGTGGGGCTATATGAGCGACAAGTTCAATATCCCGGTCTCGAACCTGACGAAGGAATATGTGCGCGAGGAGCTCTCGAAGCGTGGCATTGCAACCGACGAGGCACAACGCTTCTCGCAGATCATCACCCAGTGTGACGAGGCGCAATATTCGCCCTCGGCCTCGGCGCAGATGCAGGAGGTGTATCAGGCGGGCGTAGCGCTCGTGTCGATGATCGAGCAGAAGGTGAAACGGTAGAAAATGCAAAATTCAGCGCGCTGAATTCAACATGAAGCGTTCAAAATTCGGAATAATCAAGCATGAAAAAATACATTCTCCTGCTAGTAGGGCTGTGTGTCAGCCTCTCGCTTTCGGCACAAGTAGATACGACGACACAGGCTGTCGTTGAGCCGGTCGAGGAGACCGTGTTGCCTGCTACGACCGAGGCGATGTGGGATGC
>JAZQZS010000013.1:0-29172 GCA_045634145.1 Tidjanibacter sp.
CGAAGATTAGAGTAGCAGATTAAGATTAAGGTGGTAATAGCAGCGAGGTCCCACCTCTTCCCATTCCGAACAGAGAAGTTAAGCTCGCTTACGCCGATGGTACTGCATTTAGTTGTGGGAGAGTAGGTAGCCGCCTCTTTAAGACCAATCCGAATAGGGTTGGTCTTTTTTTATGCGCATAACTGACGGGCTGGCTTGGCCACTACCCACTGCATTGCAGTGGGTATTAAAGAGGCGGCCCTGCCGCCACCGACGTTTATAATCCCCCTAAATCCCCCTTTGATAAGGGGGACTTTTATGGTGGTGCTACCAATCCGAATGGGGAGGGCTTTTTGTGGTGCTGCAAGAAGTTATGTGCCACTGACCTTAAAGAGGGTGTTCGATCACCCCTCCAAACCTCCCCTTTAATCCACCTTCGGTGTCTTTTCCTCCTACTTGCGGTGCATAGTCTGCAAGCAGCCTTTGCTCCCGCTTCGGGCGTCGGTTCGTAGGGGAGGCTTTTTATTTAAGACCTATATGGCCTATTAGTTTAGGGGGGTATTGGCATTGTGGGCAGCGCACCTGCTTTGGGAGCAGGGGATTGAGGATGAAGGGCCGGCCACACAAAGAGGTTAGGCGTATGATGAAAAGGTGCGCCGTGTTATTTTTTGATTGCGACGGTGCACAGTTCGCCTCGTAGGATATACCCGATCTTTTCGTAGCAAGCGTTGGAGGCCTGATACTCCGCATTAGTATATAGCATAGGCGTATATCCCATCTCCGACACTTTTCGTGTGACGTGATATACCAGATTTTGGGCGTAATGTTTCCTGCGTTCGTTCGGGAAAGTGTATACACTACTGATTACAGCGTGTTTGTCGTTCAACTTGTAGGCACAGCAGGCGACTGTTTTTCCATCTTTGTTTTTCCAGAAGAAGAAACTCTTGTCTGCGATGTGATATCTCACCCTCTCCAAGCAGTGCTCACGAGATGGAGCATCCTCGCCTATTTCCGTATAGAAATGCGGAATAATGGCCACTGCTTCTTCCTCATCATCCGTGACACAGCAGTATAAGTCGCCATCGGCAACATTCTTTGGCGGAATGGGCGAAGGACAATCATACACAAACAGATTCATCGATATCTGTGCGCCAACACCCTCGCCGGCAGCCTTTTCGATGAAAAACTCGGCTAATTCATATTTCAGATTGTATCGGTGGCCGCTGTCGAGAGGACAAATAACGCAGACCAGCTCCCAGGCGTTCTGTTTCACTTGATCTGTTGCGTTGTCGGGAGTCCATATCCAAACGGGATATGGCGATTCGGAATGACATAGTATCAGATTTTCGTGGTTGCTACGAATGAGCTCACACTCTCCTTTCAAGATCCTTGTCAGCACCTCAAAGGTGTAGTGATCTTGGCCGAGTAACACGAAATCTTTCTCATTAACAAATGAATCCATATCGCAAGCTGTTGTGATATAATGCCCAGGTTTTGGGATAGGCGGGCCTATTTATAAGGTTGCAATGGTCTAAAAGCCACCAAAATAGACTGCGCCACCCGCACCTAATTACAAATATAAGGAATGTTTTGCAAGATTCAAAAAGTTGGATGGTCTGGCGGTATGCAAAACTACTAACGCAAACTTAAATAAATGAAGAAACCTTTTTTTAATGACCAATTTGTCATTGTCGGACAATAGTTTTTAACTACCTTGCAAAAAAATATGACCTCGGGGGTGTAACCTTTGGCCCATAGGTGAGTCTAAATGACAGAAACAAACAAGCAACAATACCAAACAATGCAGCAACTGACCGACATAGAGTGCGTGGCCCGTACAATCGATGGCGATACCGACGTCTTCGGGGTGCTCGTCGAGCGATACTCGCAGAGGGTATATGCCCTGGTGTCGGGAGTTGTTGGAGCAGGGGCCGAGGCCGAAGATATTGCACAAGAGGTTTTCATCAAGGCCTGGACCAACCTCACGAAGTTCTCGCACAAGAGCACCTTCGCGACCTGGCTCTACCGCATTGCCTACAATGCCGCACTGAGCAGCAAGCGCATACGTCGCCAGCTATTTGCCGAAGTGTCTGACCGAGTGTTGGCAACCGTGAGCGAAGAGGTTGAACAGCAAGTCTTTACCGATGCCGATGTGGACGCTCTCGAAGATGCTCTGACACAACTGCCCCCTCGTTCTCGTGCCATCGTAGAGCTCCATTATCGCCACAATCTACCCCTCTCCGAGGTGGCCGAGGTGGTTGGCAGCAGCGAGGGAAACGTAAAAGTAATAATCCACCGAGCACGTCGCCAATTGGCACTGCTCATAACCAATAGCAGAAACGATGGAGAATAAGAGCAACAATACCGAGAGAATTTTGGCCGACAAGCTGAGCCTCGACCATTTTGCCCCCCACGCGCCTGAGTTGAAGGCGAGAGTGATGATGGCTGTGAGCCGCCGAGCACGCCGCCGAGCAACCCTCCACACAATTCGCAATGTGGCCCTTGGAGTGGTGGTTGCAGTGGCAGTCTTGGCCCTTGTGGGTGGAGCTATGGTGTTGGCAATGAAGTTCTTGGGCTTGGAGGCCCTGGTTCAGCAGATGGACGGCTACATCAACGAGGCCCTGGCGATACTCCGCACTTTGGCCCAAACCTCCACCTTCGGTCTAGTGACGCTCGTGGTGACTTTGGTGGGTGGCGTGATGATCTTCACCCAGTGGCAGGCGGGCCGCATCGACGAGCGCTCCACCCTGCACAAATAGAAACATTTTGATTACCGGTAGCAAACAAAATAGTAATTATTAAAAAATCTTAAAAACTTATAAAGTTATGACAAATATCAATATTGATCCCATTGCGGTTACGGCCATTGTGGCAATTTTTATGATTATTCCCGTGACGCTTTTCAATTCGATTTCCAAGATTGTGGCCTCGGTGCAGCGTCGCAAGATTGCGGTGGAGTGTGCCAAACAGGGGGTAGCGATTCCCGAGGAGAGGGCCGAAGAGCCCAAGAAGGTGGGCGATGTGTTGTTGGTGCGTGCGCTGGCGATTATCGGCATGGCTTTGGGCCTTGGCTTGGGGCTTATTTGGGACGAGGTGCTGCTCACGGTTGCGCTGATTGTGGGCCTCGGAGGCGTAGGTATGTTGGGTGGCTGGCTCATCACTCGACCCAAAAATCAGAAGGGAGCCGACGTTTAGTTTTAGTTAAAGTTAGAGGGTTTGCGGAGTCGTCGAGAGATAACTCCGTAGGCCTGTATAGATACGAAAAAGGCTTCGGTGGAGTGTTGGTGCTCTGCCGAAGCCTTTGTTTTTTTGGGGGAGGGGGCGGATTAGTAGCCGATGCGGTCGAAGAACTCCAAGAGTAGCTCGCCAACGCGGCGCGAGTGGTAGATGTAGGAGCCGTGGTCGGCATCGGGAACAATCATTGCCTCGCCATTGGGTATGTTGTTGCCAATCAGTTGGGTATGCTCCTGGCGAATCAGGTCGTTATCGCCCGACATAATCAGCGAAGGGCAGCCAATCGACTGCATATCTTCCACCGTCATTGTGGGCTCGTTCATCATCATCACGTTGAGCGGATTGGGGTTCTCCTGCGCCAAGAAGTGCTCCTCGAACTCGGGCACCAGAGCTCCGCGCACAAAGATATTAGCTCCACCCGTAGCAATGGCCCCCAAGGTGCCGGGGTAGTCCACTTCGAGTTGGAGAGCAATGACACCACCGTCGCTGAATCCAAACACCGCAGGGCGCACAAGTCCCTTAGCCTCAATGAATTTGCGCACATCGGCAGCCATATCCTTATAGTGGTACTCGTCGAGCGGTGGGTTGGCTCCCTGACCGCGCGAGTCGAGTGCATAGACCATATAGCCTGCCTGAGCGAGCTGTCGGGTGGTGGTTTCGAGGTCGTTGTGGCTGCCACCGTTGCCGTGGAGCAGAATTACGGGTTTGCCCGCCCCCTCGGCTGCGTAGAACAGCTCCACTTCGCCCGCGTCGAAGGTGTCGGTATAACTCTCGTAGGGCTTGTCGCCGAGCATTCTGAGCGCCACCACACACGCCACAAGGCCTGCGAGGGCAATCCATTTGCGGTAGTTTCTCTTGTTCATATAATATATGTGTATGGGTTGTTTCTCTGCTCAAAATTAACACCTTTTGTGCGGATTTGCAAGACGGGCCGAAAAGGCTTTTATTGAAAAACGATAAAAATTTTCTGTTTTTCGTTTGGAGGTTAGAAAAATTGCACTACCTTTGTATCGTAAAACGATAAACATTTATCATTAAACGGTATTAAGTTATGAAACGAACAAAAAAAGTTTTGTCGGCCTTGGTGCTGATAGTGGCCTTTGGTGTGATGATTCTCCACACCATTGGCGTGGGTGTGCAGACCTGGAATGCAGTTACGGGCGATTGGGTCGATTGGAGCCTCTTTGGCGGGGCCAAGATGGCCATTGTGGCGCTGCGTGCACTCTCCATATTGACTCTGTTTGTGATGATGATGGCCTTTGTGTGCAACATCCGCAAGGGTGGCGGAAGGGTCTTTGTGCGTCGCAATGTGGCGTTGTTTTATTGGTCGTTGCTGCCCTTTGTGGTCTACTCGTTCTGCGAGGTTAATATTCCTATTGTTAGCGGAGTACGTCAGTGGGTTGTGGATACCGACACGGTATTGGGTGCGTGTGCACTGCTGCTGTTTGCGCTGGCCTACCACCGCGGTGTGGTCCTGACCGAGGAAGATGACTTAACGATATAGAGTGTGCCTTATGATAGTTGTGAATTTGGACGTAGTGCTGGCTCAGCGCAAGATGTCGTTGAGCGAGCTGAGCGAGAGGGTGGGCATAACTATTGCCAACCTATCGATCTTGAAAACGGGCAAGGCCAAGGCGGTGAGGTTTTCGACCCTGGATGCGATCTGCCGCGAGCTTGATTGTACCCCTGCCGACCTGCTCGAATACCGCCCCGAGTAGGGCACTTTGTAGATAAAAAGATCCCCGAAACACACGTTTCGGGGATCTTTTTTTGGTATTGTGTGGCGGAATTATTTCAGAAGCTCCTCCAAGCGGGCAACGGGAGCAACGTCGAGGTCGCTCTGCTCGCCATTGAGGTAGTGGTAGTGGCCTGCAACGGCAATCATCGCCGCATTATCGGTGGTGAATTTCAGCGGTGGCAGGTAGGTTTTCCAGCCCCTACGGCGGCCCTCGGCCTCAATAGCCTCCCTGAGGCCCGAGTTGGCCGACACGCCACCAGCAATGGCAATCTCCTTAATATCCAGACTCTTCGACGCCTTGATGAGTTTCTTCAAAAGGATGTCGATGATAGTCTTCTGCAACGATGCACACAGGTCGGCTTTGTTCTCCTCGATGAAGTTGGGGTTCTCCTGCATCTCGTCCCTGAGGAAGTACAAAAACGAGGTCTTCAAGCCGCTGAAACTATAATCGAAGTCGTCTACCGAGGGCTTCGCAAAGCGGAATTTGTCGGGGTTACCCTCGTGGGCCAAGCGGTCAATAACGGGGCCTCCGGGGTAGGGCAGACCCATCACCTTGGCGCACTTGTCGAAGGCCTCGCCCGCAGCGTCGTCGATAGTGGTGCCCACAATCTCGAAATCCAGGGGCGAAGATACCTTCACCAGCTGGGTGTGGCCGCCCGAAACAAGCAGGCAGAGGAATGGAAATTTGGGGTGGGGCAGTTGCTGATCGGGCAGGTCGATAAAGTGCGACAAAATGTGGCCTTGCAGGTGGTTAACCTCCACGAGAGGAATGTTTTTTGCAAGCGAAAGACCCTTAGCAAACGACACTCCCACAAGCAGGCTACCCAGCAAGCCGGGGCCGCGAGTGAAGGCAATGGCGTCGATTTCGTCGGCCGAGATGCCTGCCTCTTTGATGGCGGTATCTATCACGGGCACAATGTTTTGCTGGTGTGCGCGCGAGGCGAGCTCGGGGATCACTCCGCCATATTTGACGTGCACGGCCTGGCTGGCAATGACGTTCGAGAGCATCACTCCGCCACGCAGCACGGCTGCCGAGGTGTCGTCGCACGACGACTCTATACCCAAAATTGTAACTTCCATATTTGTTTTTCTACAAAAAAAATCGTAAAATTGTAAGTTATTTTAGTAACGATGAGCAAAGGTATAAAAAAAGTCGCAAAAGTGGTGCTCCATTCTCTCTTGGGAGTGGTTTTCGCCCTTATTTTGTTGATTTTGGGGGTGGCGCTCACCTTTTCGCTGCCCCGAGTGCAGACCTTTGCCGCCGTTGAGCTCGTCGAGTGGCTCTCCGAAAAGGCCGGTGTAAGAGCCTCTATCGACGCAATCTCCATAAGCGCACTATCGCGCGTAAATATCGAAGGACTCTACATAGAGGATCTCGACGGCGACACGCTGCTCTATGCCTCCACAGCCTCGGCCGTCATCGACCGCAAAGCCCTCTTCTCGAAGCAGGGGCTCAAACCCGCCGATGTGAAGGTCGATGGAGCCTCTATGCGCATCGTTTCTAAGAAGTCAAGCAGCAACATCGACGAGCTCATAAGGCACATAGAGAGTCTGCTCCCCGAGAAGGATGACAAGGATGTGCCTCCGTTTGAAATTGCGGGCATCGAGCTCACCAACAGCCGCTTCCGCCTGATTAACCCCCTAATATACAAGCCCCAGAAGACGGGTGTGAACTATGCCGATATGGACATCCTTATCGAGCGTGCCGAGAGCCCTCAGTTGGTGGTCGAGGATGGCGTGGTGGATATTGAGTTGCAGAATATGCGCTTTGCCGACAAGAGCGGTGCCAAGGTGAACAATGGCCGCATCGGTATGCTGACCGTCGGACTCCGTGAGCTGACATTCGACAACATCTACTTCGAGAGTATGGGCTCGACGATCGATGTGCCCCGTTTGGCGTTCGACTTTGAGGATTGGCGCGACTGGAACGAGTTCGAAACCCTGATTAAGATGTACTTGAAGGCCGAGAACTCGGTCTTGACCCCCGAGGGACTTATGGCCTACGTGCCCGACTTCTTCCCTATCGGAACCACGGTGCGCAACTTCGAGGGCTCCTATGACGGTGTGCTCGAAGATTTCTGGATCGATGCGCAGGGCGTGCTGGACCAGCAGGGCGAGTTGAAGGTGAGTGGCCGAGTTGTGGGCGTGACGGATATTGCCACCACAACCTTCGAGGTAGATCATTTGAGGCTTAACACTACCACCCGCGAGGCGGGGCAGATTTATAGCAACATCACAGCAGCACCTCTGCCCGAGGCTATTGCCGGATGGACCGACAAGTTCGACACCTTGGCCATTGAGCTGAGTGGCGGTGGCTCGATGAGTCATCAGGACTTCGACCTGGCGGTGGCTACCGACAAGGGTGACCTCTCGGTGGTGGGCTCTTCGCAGGTGATGTCGGCCAAGAACATTGCCTTCAACGGCGTGATTGAGGCCAAGCAGGTAGAGTTGGGCAAGGTGCTTGACGTCGAGGGACTTGGCGCAATCACGGGCCGTGTGGATGGCGAGTTGCTTGTGGCCGAGGATTACTTCGACACTCAGGGCTCGGTGGAGGTCGATAGAGTGGCCTACGGAGGTTATGAGTATCGTGATATAAGGCTCGATGGCGGCTATGTGGGCGATGTTTTGAGGGCTACGCTCACCTCGGCCGACCCCAATATGGCTCTGAGTTTGGAGGCAGAGTGCGATATGTCGTGGCTGGTGCCCAACTACTCGTTTGTGTTGGGTGTGGAGAGGGCCGACTTTGCAGCCGTGGGCCTTAGTGGCAGCAATCCCGTGTCGAGGCTCTCGTGTAGCATAGAGGCTACGGGCGAGGGCGCAACGCTCGACGAATTGGAGGCGAGGGCTATGGTGAACAACCTGCTCTACTACTCGAAGGCCGACACCCTCTCGACCGAACTGATAAACATCGTGGCTAACAATACTGCCGAGGTGCACGCTCTGTCGCTCTACTCGCCACTTGTGGATGTGGAGTATAGGAGCAAGGCCTCGTATAATAGCGTGATTGACTACTTTGGCAAGACGTTGCTCGAAAAACTGCCCCTGATTGACGGCAAGTCGGGCGAGCAGAAGAGTGAGGTTGTGGCATCGGCGGGTGGCTCGCTGGCTATGGCCGAGGACCACTCGACACTGCTGCTCAACATCAAGAGCGACGAGAATCTCTTGTCGGTATTTGCACCGGGTGTGAGTGTTGCTCCGGATAGCTCGCTGAGGTTGGAGTTTTCGCCCTCGGCCGACGAGTTGCAGATGCAGGTCGATTGTGGCTACTTCGAGATGAGCGACCTGTTTGCCTCGGAGGTGATGATCGACGGAGCTGCCGTGGGTAATAGGGTTGAGTTGCGTGCCGAGGCTGAGCAGTTGCTCGCTCTGGGTGCCAACTTCCCCCAGTTTGTGGCCTCGGCCGACTGTGTCGATGGCGAAAAGGTGGGTGCTGCGGTGGCGTTCGACAACAGCGATAGCAAGATTAGTGCCCACTTGGAGGTGAACGGCTCGGTGGGGCGTGATGCCGAGGGGGCTGTGAAGGCCGAAGCCTCGGTGGATGACTCGTGGCTCAAAATTCACGACCAACTCTGGGATGTAGGCGCACAAAGGCTCTACTATGTGAAGGATTATGCCGTGATTAAGGATTTTGCGGTGCTGTCGGGTATGCGTCGTCTGTTTGTCGATGGCGAGATTGGCAGCCGCAACGACCAATCGCTCAGGGTTGAGTTGTTTGACCTGCCGCTGGGAGAGATTGTGGGGCTGCTGACCAATATGGAGAACATTTCGTGTAGGGCCGATGGCTCGGTGGTGCTTAATGCCGCCACTTCCAACCCCTTCGGAAATGGTCGCATAGACCTCACCAATATCAACTTCAATGGCGTTGATGTCGAGCCCCTCTACTTGAATGTGGGCAAGGTGCAGGCCGCAAATGTGGTGGCACTCGGATTGGTGAACAGAGATAAGCGCTCGTCGCTGGCCAATGTGTCTTACAACCTGAAAAACAAAGAGTTCGACGCATCGGTTACAATCAGTGAGGTGGAACTCTCGGTAGCCGACGCTCTGTTGGGCGGAGAAATTAGCGGCGTGGGTGGCAAGGCTGCCGTGGATATCGACGTGGTGGGTGGCGGAGATCGCAGGCTCTCTATCGACGGCCGTGTGGGTGTGGATAACCTGAGGGCCAAGGTGGGCTTTACCGGTGTGGAGTATTCGAGCGACCCCTTCGAGATTAACTTTGTGAACAATCGTGGCGAACTCTCGCAGGTGGTGCTGAGGGATGGTCGAAACAATACGGCACTGCTCGACGGCTATGTGGATATGTCGGGTAGCGATTTGTCCTACGGAGTACACCTTGTACCCAACAACCTGACAGTTATCGACCTCTCGGCCGACGCTCCAAGTCCCTTCTATGGCAATGTGTTCGCTTCGGGAGCTGTGTCGCTCACCTCGGCGGGCAATGCTACCAACATCGAGGCAGCGCTCACTACGGGTGATGGCTCGGTCTTCTGTCTGCCATTGCAGGGTAACAGCGACTTTGCGGGTGCCGACTTTGTGCAGTTTGTCTCGGCAGCCGAGCAGAACGCTTTGGCCGATAACGACATCGTGGCCACACGCAAGTTGCAGTTCGAAGGCAAGAGTCGCAAGGTGGATGTGCCTAAGAATACCAACATCGATGCACAGCTGAGGGTGGGTACCAACACCGAGTTGCGACTGATTGTGGACCAGGCAACCGACAACGTGCTGGTGGCTCATGGCGAGGCCGATATGAACATCACGCTCGATTCGCGCAAAGAGGGCATCGAGATTAGGGGCGACTACCAGATCTCCGAGGGAGTCTACAACTTCAACTTCCAGAATATCATCTCCAAGCAGTTCGATATCAACCAGGGCAGTTATATCCGTTGGAACGGTAGCCCGCTTGATGCAACGCTCGATGTGGCGGCCACCTATAAGCTCAAAACATCGCTTGCACCTCTGTTGGGCAACGAGGTGGGCTCGGCTCGTAGCTCTACCCCCGTGGAGTGTATCGTAAATCTGGGAGGTAAACTCTCGGCTATCGACCTGAGCTTCGACATCAACGTGCCCACGGCCAATGCCGAGTACCAGAGCATTCTGTCGAGCTACTTCTCGTCGCAGGAGATGATGGCAACTCAGTTTGTCTACCTGCTGGCTTTGGGTAGCTTCTACTCCGATTCGAGCTCTTCGACTCAGGGAACGAGTCCCACGACGGCAGGTACGGCCATCGGCCTGGACTTCTTGGCCACCCAGGTGAGCAAGCTGATGTCGAACGACTCCTATAAGTTCAAGCTGAAATACAACGCCATAGATGACACCTCATCGAGCTACGGTGTGGACTTCCAGACGGAGATTATCGACGATAGGTTGTTGCTCGAATTGGAGGCCAACGTGGATACGGGTACCTACTACCAGACCATCAATCCCGACCAGAGTCAGCTCAGTGGTGGCGGCTCGCTGACACTGCTGCTCGACAAGGCTGGCGACTTTATTCTGAAAGGATTTTCGCGCACCATCGACCGCTTCGACGAGAACCAAGGTTTGCAGGAGAACGGTGTTGGTCTCTACTATCGCCGCAGTTTTGACAAGTTTGGCGACCTGTGGCGCAAAAAAGCAAAAAAAGCAGAGAGCAATAGCGAAAAAAGCACTACCTTTGCCAATCCCTACGGGGAAACGGACACGAACGAAAATAAATAAGAAATAAAAACGTTAAAAGACTATGATTACACTACTTCAAACTGTGGCCGCAGCCGAGACGGCCAAGACAATGGGATTTGGCGAACTCTTTTTGGCCGGTGGTTGGCTTATGTGGCCACTGTTGCTGTTGGGTGGCGTGGCAATCTTCATCTTCGTTGAGCGCTTTGTGGCTATCCGCAAGGCCTCGAAGATCGACGCCAACTTTATGAACCGCCTGAGGGATATGATTTGCGACGGCAAGATTGAGGCTGCCCTGAGGCTCTGCAAAAAGACCGACACCCCCATTGCCCGTATGATGGAGAAGGGTATCAGCCGAATTGGCCGTCCTATGGGCGACATCCAGACCTCGATCGAGAATGAGGCCAACCTCGAAGTGTCGAAACTCGAAGACGGACTGCCATTCTTGGCAACCATCGCAGGTGGTGCTCCTATGCTCGGTTTCTTGGGTACCGTTCTTGGTATGGTTAAGGCCTTTATGCAGATGAGCCAGGCCGGTGGTGTGGTAGATATGAGCGCACTTTCGGGCGGTATGTATGTGGCAATGATTACCACCATTGCAGGTCTTATCGTGGGTGTTCCTGCCTACTTTGGCTACAACTACCTGGTGGCCCGCATCGAGAAACTCGTGTTCCAGATGGAGGCCAACTCGATTGCTTTTATGGATATTCTGAACCAACCCGCAGAGAAAAAATAGGTGAATTATGGCTATTAAACACGGAAGCAAAATTGCCAAAGAGGGCAGTGGCTCGGCTCAAACCGACCTTATGTTTCTGCTCTTGATGTTTATGTTGATGGCCACCACCCTCATCAACCCCAATGCGCTCAAACTGACTCTGCCCAAGAGCTCCAACCAGCTCAAAGAGCAGCCCGTAACCACGGTGAGCATCTCGAAAGATTTGCAGTTCTATCTCGACAACGAGCGTATCCCCTTCGGTCAGCTCGAAGCTGCGCTGAGTGCCAAGCTGGCCGACGATGAGAATCCTACTGTGTCGCTTCACTGCGACGAGGGTGTGCCCATCGGCGAGGTGGTAAAGGTGATGAACATCGCCAACAACAACAAGTACAGACTTATTTTGGCCACACAGCCCGAATAGAGGGTGCGGTGGCGTAAATGACTGAATATGAACAACCCAAACCTGAATAATAACAATGGCATAGGTAACGCCCTGGGAGCAATTTTTGTTGCTCTCTATGCGTTGTTGTTTGTGGGGTTGTTCGTGTGGGCCAACTTCGAGATCCAGAGCGAAGAGGCCCAGGCGGGTATGCTTGTCGATTTTGGCACGCTGCCCGATAGCGGCCAGGGTGCAATGGACACCGCCCTTGCCGATGACTATGTGGTCGAGAAACCACAAGATGTGCCCAAGACCGAGCCCGTAGAGACTCAGCAGGTTGAGGAGGATGCTCCCGCGGTGGAGGAGGGTAACATTGTGACCGACGCCAAGGCCGAGGAGAAAAAGCAGGTGGATAGCGAGCCCAAGGAGCCCGAAGAGGAGATTAAACCTCGCGAGGTAAACCGTCGTGCGCTCTTCCCCGGCAACACTCCCGATTCGCCCTCGCCTTCGCAGGGCGTGACCGACAATGCTCAGGGCAATCAGGGCTACATTGGTGGCACTCAGGCCGATAACTACGAGGGTACGGGTGGCGAAGGTGGCTTCGAGCCCGACTGGAATTTGGAGGGCCGCCGTCCTCGCAATAAATTCCCACGCCCACCTTACTCCGATGATGAGCAGGGCGTTGTGGTTGTCGAAATCTGGGTTAATGGCGCAGGCGATGTGATAGGTGCATCGTATCAGGCCAAAGGCTCTACCGTGTCGGCCAAATCGCGCCTTGTGGCCGAGGCTATCAAGGCTGCCAAGGGCGTGAAGTTCGACGAGAGCGAGCAAGACCTGCAAGTGGGTACTATTACCTACAACTTCCGACTCGATACGGGTAAGAAAATCCGCTAAACCAAGGCGATGCGTAAAATCTTGATTTACATACTTTTGATTGTTGGTGTGGGTGGCGTGGTCGTTCCGCAGAGGGCGTTGTGTCAAACCCCTGCCCAGCAGTCGGGAGCGCGTATGACATTCGAGGTTGTGAGCCACGACTTTGGGGTCTTCGTTAAGGGCGGAGAGAGCAAGAGTTTCGACTTTGAGTTTACCAACACGGGCGACGCTCCCTTGGTGCTCGTTAGGGCCAAGAGTTCGTGTCGTTGTATCGAGGTGGAGTTTCCCAAGCGTCCCGTAGCTCCGGGCAGCAAAGGTAAAGTGGTGGTGCGCTATGTGCCCAAGGATGCGGGCGTATTTAATAAAGGTATCGAGCTTTTTGCCAACATTCCCGGTGGCAGTCTTACCCTCTTCGTAAAAGGCAACGTTCAGTAGTTTTTTCTTTTGCAGCTTTTTGCAAAAAAGCTGCACCAAAAACTTTTCTCTTACTGCCTATTCTCTACACTATTTTTTTATGGTTCGTTTCGACGTTAGCCGTTCGATCCTCTTTTGCATTTGGGACAAGGAGGGCAACAACCACAATGCCCACAATGCCCAATGCTCCCACAATCAGTTTGATGGTCAGGCTCTTGATAAAAACGAAAATCGAGAGCGCAACCATTGCGGCCATAAGCAGGCATACCCACGTTTTGGTGCGACGGGTCATACCTCCCGTGCGGTGGTAGTTGCGAATGTAGACCCCCAGACGCGAGGCGAGCAACCACTCCTGCAAGCGGGGCGACGAGCGGTAGAACAACCACGAGGCCGCCAACAAAAATGGGGTGGTGGGCAGGCCCGGAACAACCACACCGATGGCTCCTGCCACAACGGCCAAGATTCCAAGAGTTATATATATTGCTCGTTTCATTGCTACTAATGGGTCGGTTGAGGGCCCAAAGATAGCTATATTTGGGATAAAAAGGTGGCCTCGGAGCGTGTGGGGGATAAAAAAGTGGCAAAGGGTGATGTTTTCTAAGAAAAAAATATTATATTTGTGATTACGATAACAATCGAGAAAATTAACGAACTAAAATACAACCTTAAAACAACAAAAACTATGGCAAGAGAACTTAAAATCAGGGATTTAACTTTGCGTGACGGCCAACAGTCGGCCTTTGCAACCCGTCTGAATCAGAATCAAGTGGAGCGTGTGTTGCCCTACTACAAGGATGCAGCCTTCTATGCTATGGAGGTGTGGGGTGGTGCTGTGCCCGACTCGGTAATGCGTTTTTTGGGCGAGAACCCCTGGTATCGTTTGGAGAGTATCAAAAAAGCTGTGGGCGATGTTTCGTATCTGACAGCTCTGTCGCGTGGCCGTAACCTGTTTGGCTATGCCCCCTATGGCGACGATGTAATCGAGGGCTTTTCGCGCAACGCTATCGAGAGCGGTCTGGGCATTATGCGTATCTTCGACGCTCTGAACGACGTGGACAACGTTAAATCGACTATCAAGTATATCAAAAAGTATGGCGGTATTGCCGACTGCGCAGTGTGCTACACCGTAGACCCCAAATACCCCAAACTCTCGTTGATTGACAAACTCAAAGGCAAAAAGAACCCCAAACCCGTCTTTACCGACGAGTACTTTGTGGGCAAAGCCAAAGAGTTGGCAGCTCTGGGTGCCGATATGATTACCATCAAGGATATGAGTGGTCTGATTCCTCCCAAGCGTGTTTACAACCTGATTAAACAGATTAAAGAGAACGTGTCGATTCCCGTAGACTTCCACACCCACTGTACTCCCGGTTACGGCTTGGCTTCGGTGGTTGCTGCTATCGCTGCGGGTGTTGATGTTGTCGATACCAACATTTGGAACTTTGCAGGTGGTCCCGCTGCTCCCGCATTGGAGTTGGTCTACATCTTCTGCGGCAAGATGAATGTTAAGCTGGGCGTAAATATGGAGGCTGTGGCCAAGATTAACGCCGAGTTGCTCGGTATCCGTAAGGAGTTGGAGGCATTCGACGCTGTTAAACAGTTCCCCAAACCCTTCAATCCTCTGACCGACACTCTGCCCGCCGAGATTGAGGCCGAGTTCGACCGCGCAGTGAATGCTGCTTATGCAGTAGACGAGGATACTCTGATCGACGCTTGTCACAAGATCGAGGCCCACTTCGGATTCCCCAAACCCAACGAGCTTGTACAGAAAGCCGAGATTCCCGGTGGTATGTATACCAATATGGTTGCCCAGCTGAAAGGCCTCAAGAGCGAGCACTTGTTGGAGCCCGCAATGAAGCTGATTCCTTCGGTACGTCTGGATGCAGGTCTGCCTCCTCTGGTAACTCCTACTAGCCAGATTGTTGGTTCGCAGGCTGTTAGCTGCGCTATCGCATTGGAGAAAGGCAAAGATAAATATGCTACCACCTCGACCCAGTTTGTAAACTTGGTGAAGGGTGAGTATGGTCGCACTCCCGTGGAGATCAATCCCGACTTCCGCTTGAAGATTGCAGGCACTCGCGAGCCTATTCCTTATGACACCTCGAAGAACCAGCGTCAGCCCAACCCCGTATTGGAGGATTGCGGTGGCGTTAAACTTGCCGAGAACGAGAAAGAGGAGTTGTTGCTCGAATTGTTCCCCGCAGTGGCTAAGGATTACCTGACCAAGGTTAAACGCGAGCGCTACGCTGCTACCAAACCCGCCGAGGCACCCAAGGCCGAGGAGAAGAAAGCCGAGGAGAAACCCGCAGAGGTTGTAAACGGCAAGAAGGTATTGGCACCTCTGCCCGGCAAGGTGGTTGAGGTTTGCGTTAAGGTGGGCGACACCATTAAGGCAGGTCAGAAAGTTGCCGTTTTGGAGGCAATGAAGATGGAGAACGACATTCCTTCGGAGCACTCGGGTGTTGTTAAGGCTATCTTGGTAGCCGAGGGCGACACTTTGCAGGAGGGTCAGGCTATCTTGGTTGTTGAGGAAGCTAAGGCCGAGGTTAAACCCGTTGAGGCTAAGGCTCCCGTAGCAGGCAAGAAGGTTGCAGCTCCTCTGCCAGGTAAGGTGTTGGAGGTTTGCGTTAAGGTGGGCGACACCGTTAAGGCAGGCCAGAAAGTTGCCGTCTTGGAGGCAATGAAGATGGAGAACGACATCCCCTCGGAGTACGCAGGTACCGTTAAGGAGATTGTTGTGGCCGAGGGCGATAACTTGCAGGAGGGCCAGACTATCCTCATTGTTGAGTAGAGCAGATGGGTGGCAAAAAAGGCTACCTTGAATATATGAGCGACAGTGCGGCTTGCCGAGCAAAGGTAGGCCGCACTTGTGGCAAACATATGCGAAAGAGTTTTAATTTTTACAGAATAGACATTAAACCAAAGAGATGAAAGAACAGGTTCTTGTTAGTGGCGGTGCCGGCTATATCGGCTCACACACCGCAGTAGCGCTGATTGAGGCAGGCTACGACGTTGTCATCATCGACAACTTTTCCAATTCGGATATGGGCGCAGTTGAGGGCGTGAAGAAGATTACAGGCGTAGATGTTCCTTTCGTGCAGGTGGACTGCTGCGACAAGGAGGCTTTGCGCGAGGTTTTCAAAAAATATCCCTTCAATTCGGCTATTCACTTTGCGGCCTATAAGGCTGTGGGCGAGAGTGTTGCAGATCCTCTGAAATACTACTCGAACAACCTGCGTTCGTTCATCAACATCTTGGAGCTGATGAAGGAAGAGGGTCGTCAGAATGTGCTCTTCTCGTCGTCGGCAACCGTTTATGGCGAGCCTGTTGAGCTGCCCGTAACCGAGCAGACTCCTCGTCAGCCCGCCACCTCGCCTTATGGCAACACCAAGCAGATGTGTGAGGATATTTTGCGCGACACTGCTGCTGCCTATGAGGGTGCTGTGAAGGGTATCGCACTGCGTTACTTCAACCCCATTGGTGCTCACCCCTCGGCTCTGATTGGCGAGCTGCCCCGTGGTGTGCCCAACAACTTGGTACCTTTCATCACCCAGACCGCTGCCGGTGTGAGGGAGTGCCTGAGCATCTTTGGCGACGACTATAACACCGTCGATGGTACCTGCATCCGCGACTACATCGATGTTGTGGACTTGGCAAATGCCCACGTTGCAGCCATTGCACGTCTGGTTGAGGGCAAGAACAAAGAGAACTACGAGATCTTCAACGTAGGTACCGGCAATGGTACTTCGGTTATGGAACTCGTGACTGCTTTTGAGCGAGTTAATGAGCTGAAACTCAACTACAAGATTGTCGGCCGCCGTAGTGGTGACGTGGAGTCGGTTTGGGCCGATACCGCACTTGCCAACGAGGAGTTGGGCTGGAAAGCTGTGCGCACCACCGACGAAACTTTGCAGTCGGCTTGGGCTTGGGAGAAGAAGGTTAGGGGCTTGTAGTCCTGCCTGACCCGCGATTAAGAAACACTACTTATTTAGGGTCTTTGGGGACTTTGCAGTCTTTGAGGACCCTAAATTTTTATACCAACTAAACATCCGAAAGATTATGAAACGAGTTTTGAGAGTGTTGATGGTTGCCCTGCTGGGTGCGGGGTTGGCCTCGTGTGAGGTGCTGCTGCCTATGGCTGTTTTGGGCTCCTCGGCGGCGGGTATGGCGGCTATTGCTGTGGCTGCCACTGCGGTAGGTAGCGATGCCAAGGCGAAGGATGAGGTCCGAGTCCTCTCCGCGACCAACAACGGTGCACAGAAGGTTGTGACTACTTCGGACGGTAAGAGTGTTGTGGTGAACAAGTCGGGTGCTCACACTACCATCACCTCCTCCGACGGCAAGAGCGCAACCATTGTAGATAACGGAGCGCACAAGATTGTGACCACTTCGGACGGCAAGAGTGCTACTATCATTGACCACGGAAAGCACAAAATTGTGACTACTTCCGACGGCAAGAGCGCAACCATTGTAGATAACGGAGCGCACAAGATTGTGACAACCTCGGATGGTAAGAGTTCGACCATAATCGACCACGGGGCTCACAAGATTATTCAGAACTCCGACGGCACCTCTTCGACGGTCATCGACCACGGAGCGCATAAGATTGTGCACAACTCCGATGGTACTACAAAGATTATTGTAACTCCTTAATACATCGCGAGTTGCTCGGAAAAACAAAAGCAGTGGCAAAATCTTCTTGCCACTGCTTTTTATATGGGAGTAATGGGAGAATCAATTTTCAATTCTAAAAATCGTCTTCGGGGGTGTAGGTGGTGGGGTCGAAAAAACTCTCGTCGAAATTGACCAGATAGACTTGCTCGGTGGCACGCGAAATGGCCGTGTAGAGCCAGCGCAGAAACTCCTTGTTCATCCTCTCCTCGCCAAACAGCAAGCGGTCGATAAATACCGCACTCCACTGACCACCCTGGGCCTTGTGACACGTTACGGCATAGGCAAACTTGATCTGCATGGCGTTGTAGTAGTCGTCATCGCGCACCTCGCGGTAACGCTTGGCCTTGCCTTTGATGTCGGCATACTCCTCGGCCTCGATGGCAAAAAATAGCTCCTTCTGCTGGTCGCGAGTGAGTGAGGGGGTGTTCGACATCAGCGTGTCGAGCAACACGTTACACTCAATCTCGTAGTCGTCGTAGTCGGGAAAGCGAAGTGTGGCCTCGGCAAAGCGAAATCCATACTGATCCTTGAAACGACGTATACGTCGGAGTTGGGCCACATCGCCATTGGCAATAAAGTCGGCTTTGCTATCCTCGTCGCGCTCGGTGTAGTGGTAGTTGTTCTTGACCACCATAACCATATCGCCCGAGTCGATCTCCTCCTCGGCAAAGAGCACACGCGCACGAATACCGCCATTGAAGTGGGCCGCACGCTTGTTGGAACGGGTGATGACAATCACCTCGTCTTTGCCGTAACGCGAGTAACACTCCTCGACCTTTTCGAGAAAGTCGCGCCCGTTGAGGGCCTTGAAGTCGGGGTAGCTCATATCGAATAGTGGGGTCTCCCAGATGCGATTCTCGATCATACAGCGCACCATTGTGGCGTTGAACAGAATACCGCTCTGCTCCTCCTGACGCACCACCTCGTCGAGGGTGTTGTAGCTCACGGGGCCATAGACGGCGAGCTTCTGTGGGTCGAGGGCGGGGGAGATGTCGTGTCCTACGGGGGGCAGCTGTGCCGAGTCGCCCACAAACATTATGCGGCAACGCTGACCGCTGCGAACATACTCAAACAGGTCGTCGAGCAGCGAGCCGGAGCCAAAAATGGAGCCCTCCTCGGAGTAGTCGGCAATCATCGAGGCCTCGTCGATGATAAAAACGGCATCTTTTTCGCGATTCTGGTTCAGATCGAACTTGGATTCGTAGCTTGCCGAGGTGCGCTCGCGATATATGCGCTTGTGTATGGTGTGTGCGCCGAGTCCGTTGGTGTGTTGGGCGAGTACTTTTGCGGCACGGCCCGTGGGGGCTAATAGTATAGGCTTGATTTTCAGCTCTTTCAGTGTGGCGACGCAGGCGGCAATGAGCGTGGTTTTTCCCGTACCGGCATAGCCGTTGAGGATGAAAATCCGCTCAAAATCGTCGTCGGAAATCCACTCTGCAAAAGATTCTATAATTTTTTTTTGCCCCAAAGTTGGAGTAAACGCAAATTTGTCGTAAATTTGGGACGCAATGTGCGCATTAAGCATATTCGAATGATTTTTACGCTACAAACTTAACATTAAAAATAGAAATGAAAAAGACCCTTATTCAAATTGTTCTTGCAATCGTAATGGTTGCGCTGGCCTATGTGCTCTATGACAGCATTATGACCCCTGTTCGTTTCGACAAAACTACCGAGGCCCGCAAAGCAGCAGTTATCGAGCGTATCATCGACATCCGTTCGGCTCAGCGTGGTTACAAACAGGTTCACGGTGTCTACACCGGCTCGTTCGACACCCTGATCAACTTCGTTCTTACTGCCGAGATGGAGTTCGAGCGCCAGTTGGTTTCGAACGACGACTCGGTTGGTTTGGCTCGTCTGAAAAAACTCCGCAAGAAAAATATTGAGAAATTTACCGTTAAGGCTATCGATACCGTATTTGGTGCCAAAAAACTCACCCCCGAGCAGATCGAGCAGTTGCGCTACATCCCCTACTCGGCTCAGGCTAACGGCGGTGTGCCCGTTGAGTTTATTATGGGTGCCGGCGAGGTAGAGGTTGGTAACGTGAAAGTTCCTGTGTTCGAGGCTAAGGCTCCCTACAAAACCTTCCTCCTCGACCTCGAAGAGCAGTTGCTCGTAAACCTGATCGACGAGCAGAAAAACGTGCTCTACAACTACCCCGGTGTTAAAGTGGGTGATTTGAACCAGGCAACTAACGATGCAGGTAACTGGGAGTAATCGTTCGCCTTACGACCACAATGTTAAATTGTCCATTCGGCTTAGGCAGGATGGACAATTTTTCTCTGTGGAGGAGGCCATGGCTCAGACCGTTGAGCAGGGAACAACTGTCGAGGTGATGGTCGATGGGGCAGTGTGTGTGCCATTTCCCCGCAAAGAGGGCGACCGCATCGACCTGCGCGCTCTGCTGACCGATGCCGGAGTGCCCGTGGGTGCAGAGGATAGGGTGGAGGTGTTCAGCACCGATAGCCCCGTGGCCTATGCAATATGGGTGGAGCAGGGGGCGTATGCAGAGCTGGCCGAATGGGCCGAGCGCGGTGGTCTGTCGCTCTCGTTTACCACTCCTCTGTCGGGCGTTGTGGGCCGAGCCATTGTGGGCAGCAAACACGACAAGTGTGTGGTGCTTAGCCGCTCGAATGGAGCGCTCTATGTAGCTCACACGGCCGAGCGAAAACTGCTCTATGCCGAGGTGCTGCCCGTTTCGACCGAGGGTGTGGAGGATGTGCTCTATGCAATGGCGGTGCTCAACGGAGATTTCGATCTGCGCAGGGCTGACATTATTATAATAGGTATAGGCGCCAAGGAGATGTATAAAGCCCTCAGGCGACACTTCCGCAGGTGTAAGTGCGAATAACGTAACAGAGAGATATAAAGATGCGAATTGTAAGCGGAAAATATAGGGGTAGGATTATAACCCCACCACGCAACCTTAGGGCGAGGCCCACGACCGATTTTGCCAAAGAGAATCTGTTTAATGTGCTGGGCAATCTGGTCGATTTCGAGGAGATAGATGTGCTGGATCTGTTTTCGGGCACGGGCTCTATCAGCTATGAGTTTTGCTCGCGTGGTGCGAGGAGTGTGACGAGTGTGGAGGTCAATTCGGTGCATAACGCCTTTATCCGCAAGATGGCCAAGGAACTGGGCTTTACCAATCTCTACGCCACTCACGCCAATGCTTTTCTCTATTTGAAGAGTTGCTCGAAACAATTTGACCTGATTTTTTCGGATGCTCCGTATGATTTGGAGGGCAGCGAGGAGGTTATCGAGCTGGTGCTGGGCCGTGATTTGCTGAGGGAAGACGGATTTTTGGTCTTTGAGCACTCGAAGGATAAGGATTTTTCGGAGCATCCTAATTTTTGGCAATCAAGGAGTTACGGAAGTGTTCAATTTAGCTTCTTCAAAAAAGTATAATTTTTTTCAAAACACGCTTGCAGATTCAAAAATTAGTACTACTTTTGTACCGCAATCGAAAAGCACGGTGTGGTAGTTCAGCTGGTTAGAATGCCTGCCTGTCACGCAGGAGGTCGCGGGTTCGAGTCCCGTCCATACCGCAAAACAAGAACGGATACCTTTTAGGTATCCGTTTTGTTTTTATGTATAGTATTGGTGTCGAACCCGCGACCGACTAAGCCTCCCCTATCAAGGGGAGGTTTGGAGGGGTTGTAAAAATGTTTCGCGGTAAATACTCACGCTTTTGCGTGAGTTCGAGTCCCGTCCATACCGCAAAACCCAAGGAAGTCAATCACCCCTTCCTTCGGGTTTTTTTGTTGTGTTGGTGTTTAGAACCCGCGACCGACTAAGCCTCCCCTATCAAGGGGAGGTTTGGAGGGGTTATAAATATATGTCGCGGAAAAATACTCACGCTTTGCGTGAGTTCGAGTCCCGTCCATACCGCAAAACCGAAGGAAGTCAATCGCGACTTCCTTCGGTTTTTTTGTAAGATAGTATTTGAAACCCACGCCAAACCAGCAATCGACATAGGGTTGTGGTGTTTTTAAGAAAAAATGTCAAGTTTATTTGTCGGAATGTAAAAAATACTTTACATTTGTAGTGGCAATGGGGCGAAAGAGGTGGTGGCCACGCCTCGAAGTGGCTCCCCAAAGCCGAAAAAGACCAACAAACTAAAACAACACAACCATGAAAACACTACTTTTCCCACACCGCTTTCAGAAGGTAGGGTGGGTGATTCTTTCGATTGCACTGCTTGTCGATGTCTATGTGATGATTGGCTGGTGGGGCAATGGTAACCTTATGGAGTTTCATCGTCTCTCGGGCGACGTTACCATCTCGGCACTGCTGGTGCGCTATGGCGAATATGTCATAAACAACATTGCCATTATTAGTACTATTGTGGGTGCCCTGCTGGTTACCTGCTCGCGCGAGAAGGTCGAGGATGAGATGATTACGGCCATTAGGCATAACTCGCTGCTGATTGCTCTCTATGTCAATTACGGCTTGATGATTATTGCGGCATTGGTGTTCTACGACCTCGATTTTCTGACCGTAATGATCTATGGAATGTTCTCCATACTGCTGATTTTTCTTGTGGTTTTGCGCTACAAGTTGTGGAAGGCAAGGAAAGGGGGCGCCGATGAATAACAAGATTCGCATAGCCCGCGCCGAGGCCCGTCTGACTCAACAGCAACTGGCCGAGGCAGCAGGAGTTAGTCGCCAGACTATAAACGCTATCGAGAGTGGCAAGTTTGTTCCCTCGACCGTGTTGGCGCTCAAAATGGCCCGCATCTTTGGCAAATCCGTGGAGGAGATATTCTCGCTCGACGACGAGGATTAGCCCCCTGCTCGCCAAACAAAAAACAATCGGCTGCCCGAACACTACGGACAGCCGATTGTTTATATGCAATATAGGTATGGGCGATTAGTAACCCAAAATTCGCATCATCGAGCGGTAGCTCTGCTCCTTGGCAAAGAGGCGGGTGTAGTACTCGCCGGTCTCCTTGTCGATGTCGATAAGGATGTGTTTGGGAGCAGGAGTGAGGCAGTGCTGAATACCGCCAAAGCCGCCAACCGACTCCTGATATGCGCCCGTGTGGAAGAATCCTACATAGAGTGGCTCGTTCTCGTCGATCTTGGGCAGGAAGACCGCATTGGAGTGTGACTCACCACTGTAAAAGTCCTCACTGTCGCAAGTCAGGCCGCCCAGGAATACGCGCTGATACTCTTTGTCCCAATGGTTGATGGCCAACAGAGGGTAGCGCTGGTCGATACCCCAAATATCGGGCAGGGTGGTCATAAACGAGCTGTCGATCATATACCACCTCTCGCGATCGTTCTGCTGCTTCTGGTTGAGCACCGAGAAGAGGGTAGCGCCACTCTCGCCCACGGTAAACGAACCGAACTCGGTGAAGATGTTTGGCTCCTCTACACCGTTCAGATTACAGTTGCTCTTGATCTGTGCAACAATCTCTTCGGCCATATATTCGTAGTCGTAATCGAAGTTAAGCGAGTTCTTGATGGGGAATCCGCCTCCGATGTTCAGGCTGTCCAACTCGGGACAAATCTTCTTCAACTCGCAGTAAACCTGAATACATTTGTTCAACTCGTTCCAATAGTATGCCGTGTCCTTCATACCTGTGTTGATGAAGAAGTGGAGCATTTTGAGTTTGAGTTTCTTGTTGGTTTTGATACGTTTCTTGTAGAACTCCACGATGTCGTTGTAGCGGATACCGAGCCTCGAAGTGTAGAAGTCAAACTTGGGTTCCTCCTCTGCTGCGATGCGGATGCCCAACTTGCAGGGCTTCTCCAAGAGTGTTTCCAGCTGGTCCAACTCCTCTTTGTTGTCCAAAACGGGGATGGTGTTTTCAAAGCCGCCGTTGATGAGTCCTGCGATGTTCTCGACGTAGAGCTGACGCTTGAAACCGTTGCAAACCACATACATATCCTTGTTGATAAGGCCCTGCTCATAGAGGGCGTTGATGATATAGATGTCGTATGCCGACGATGTTTCGAGGTAGATATCGTTTTTCAGAGCCTCTTCGAGCACGAACGAGAAGTGCGAGCTCTTGGTACAGTAGCAGTAGTTGTACGAGCCTTTGTAGTCCACCTTTGCCATGGCCACATTGAAGAGCCTTTTGGCCCTCTGGATCTGCGACGAAATCTTGGGGAGGTAGGTGATTTTGAGAGGTGTGCCATACTGTTTGATGATATCCATTAGTGGCACATTGTGGAAGTGAAGCTCGTTGTCTTCGATCGAAAATTCGGCCTGTGGCCAGTCGTAAGTTTGTTCGATAAGGTCGGTGTACTTGTTCTTCATTTCGACAAAAAGTTAAGTAAAAAACCAATCGGGCTCGGCTACATTGGTCGAAAAAATCAAAAGTAGCCGACTTACTTTCCCCGAAAATTCACAATACAAAGCAAGCGATTATTTTTCAGACTACCAACACTCAGCCCCAAAATTCTCATTTTTGGCAGAAAAACTGACTTTTTGTCAGTTGTTTTACAAAATTTTAGTACCTTTGGGGACTATTTTAGACCCTTTTAGCGTTATAACAAAAAAACTATATAGATATGATTGTCAAGATTAGTGCGATTATTGAGGCCTATCTCCAACGCGAGAACCGCCTTATTATTCCCTCGGTGGGAACTCTGCTGAAACGTAAGGAGAGTGGCGAGATTGTCTTTGTCGAAATGCTCAAAAAGAATGATGGTAAGCTTGTGGGCCTTGTGGCCGAGCAGTTTGCCGTTTCGGCCGAGGAGGCCGAGGCTATCGTGGAGGGTTACTCGGAGGAGATTGCTCGTCAGATTGCCACCAGCCGTAAGTTTATCATCGACGGCGTAGGCGTGTTGTTGGTGGGTGCCAATGGCGCTCTCGATTTTGCCTTCAACCCCTTCTCGCACACCATTCCCGCTCCCGTGTCGGAGCCCAAGAGTGTGGTGGCCGAGGAGCCCAAAGCTCCCGTAGTGGAGGCCCCCAAGGCTCCTGTGGCAGAGGGTCCCAAAGCCCCCGTGGTTGAAGAGCCCAAGGCCCCCGTTAAGGAGGTTGTCTACGAGTTCGATGATGAGGACGACGAGCCCCAGGTGGTAGCCCCCAAGAAGGCCGAGCAGCCCGCTCCCAAGGCTCAGCCCGTCGAGCAGCCCAAGAGCAAGCATAGCGCACTCTACGACGATGAGGATGACGACGAGGCTCCCGCAGCGTCGCGCAAAATCAGCATCCGCAAGCCCCAGCCCCGCAAGAAACCCGATCTGATTACCATCATCGCTCTGGTGGCTGTTGCATTGGCTCTCTTCTCGCTCGTGTGGGGTCTGATTCCCAGCGACAATGCGCTCGATTTGAGCGACTCGCAGTACGAGATGGGTAGCGATTTTGAGTTGGTAGAGGAGTAGTGCTCCGCAGAAAGTCAATCATTTAGCCTACTGAAAGGATGAATCTTTTTGAGGTAAAACAACGCTTCGGCATAATTGGCACGAGCGAGGCAATGAACAGAGCCATCGAGATGGCCCTCAAAGTGGCCTCGACCGACCTGTCGGTGCTTATCACCGGCGAGAGCGGTGTGGGTAAGGAGTTCTTTCCGCAGATTATCCACCAGAACAGCCCCCGCAAGCACAACAAATACATAGCCGTAAACTGTGGCGCCATTCCCGAGGGCACAATCGACTCGGAGCTCTTTGGTCACGAGCGCGGCTCGTTTACGGGTGCCACCGAGGCCCGCAAGGGTTACTTCGAGGAGGCCGGTGGAGGTACCATTTTCCTCGACGAGGTGGCCGAGTTGCCCCTCTCTACCCAGGCACGACTGCTGAGGGTGCTCCAAAGTGGCGAGTTCCTGAGGGTTGGTTCGAGCGAGATTCGCAAGACCGACGTGAGGGTGGTGGCCGCAACCAACGTAGACCTCTTGAAGGCTATTGGCGAGGGTCGTTTTCGCGAGGATTTGTACTACCGTCTGGCCACTGTGCCTATCAACGTACCCCCTCTGAGGCAGAGGAAGGAGGATATCCACCTGCTCTTCCGCAAGTTTGCCTCTGATGTGGCCGTGAGCTACAAAATGCCCGTAATCTCGCTCGACGAGGGTGCGCGCAGGTTGCTCGAAAACTACTATTGGAAGGGCAATATCCGACAGCTGAAAAATGTGGCCGAGCAGATTTCGGCCGTCGAGGAGGCGAGGATTATCACCGAGCCCATTTTGCGTAAATATCTGCCCGCTACGGGCGCTGGTAATACCCCCGTGGTTATGGGTCAGCGTACCGAGGAGTACTCCGACGAGCGCGAACTGCTCTACAAGGTGCTCTTCGATATGAAACACGACATTATCGACATAAAACGTATGTTGATGGAGGTTATGAGTGGCGAGTATAACGCCCAAGGCGGTCAGCCTCAGCCCCAGGGTGGTGGCGAGGTCTACGGCCTATTGCCCTCTCACTCGGCCCCCTACACCTACGCCGAAGAGCCCCAAGACGCTATTGGCGAAGAGGTTACCGACGAGCCCGCACGCCCCCTCACCAAAGAGGATGTGCAGCGCGAGGCGATTGTCAAAGCCCTGCGCAAGTGTGCCGGTAGGCGCAAAGATGCCGCCAAAGAGCTCTTTATGTCGGAGCGAACACTTTATAGAAAAATCAAAGAACTCGGAATAGATGAATTTTAAGCAATTGGTTCGTAGTGCCATCATCACTACACTCCTCTGTGCGGCAACCCTGCTGGTCGGCTGTACGGTGAAATACTCCTTCTCGGGCGCGTCGATTCCGCTCGAAGCCAAGACCGTGAGCATCGCCTACTTCCCAAACAACGCCCCTATGGTGGCTCCCACGCTTAGCTCGGCGCTTACCGACGGATTGCAGGATAAGTTTGCACGCCAAACCAAACTGCAACTTGTACCCACGGGTGGCGACCTGGCCTTCGAGGGCGAGATTACCAACTACACCTCCACTCCTGCGGCTATTACCGCCAACGAGACGGCTGCAATGAACCGTCTGACCATCACCGTGAAGGTTAAGTTTACCAACATCTACGAGCCTCAGTTCGACTACAACAAGTCGTTCAGTTCGTTTGTGGAGTACGACGCCAACCAGCTGTTGCAGGATGTGCAGGACTCGCTTATTACCGACATCGTGGATCTGTTGGTGCAGGATATCTTTAACGCCGCTGTGGCAAACTGGTAGACCACTCATAAAAGAACGAAAACGATGGCAAATAACACCTCGATATTGAAGGAGATGGGCTACGGCAACCCTTGGTTTGCGGGTGCTCACATAGCGGCACGGGCGCAGGGCCAAAGTGTGGCCGAAAGCTACCTGCTCGGTGTGCGCCTTAGGGAGCGAGCATTTGGCCGCTCTGCGGTGCTCAAAACAATCTCGGCCGAGGAGTTTGCCCTTGCTGCCAAAGTGGTTGTTCCGACTGCCGATGTGGTGGTTGAAACAGCCGAAACCGTGGCCGAAACTGAGGTTGAAACCGTGGCCGAAGCTGCCGAAGTTGTGGCCGAGAGAGAGGATACCACACTGAGCCTGATAGACGACTTTATAGGCAGTGGCGACCACCACCGCATAGTCATTGGCGAACAGACCGGCGAGGAGTCGATGGCCGTTTTTGGAGCGGGTGACGAGGACGATGAGGAGTTTGTGAGCGAAGAATTGGCAGAAATTTATGCAAAACAGGGACTTTTTGACGAAGCAATAGCAATATATAGAAAATTAAGTTTGCAGGATTTGCAAAAAAGTATTTACTTTGCCGAACTTATTGGGCAACTTGAAAAAGAGTCGGCCAAAAAGTGCTGAAAACTGACAGCCCGCAAGGGAGAAGAAACGACAAAATAACTAAAAAATAATAGAACAATGTACACTTTTCTTGTAGTATTGATTATCATCGCCAGCATCATCCTCATCTTGTCGGTGTTGGCTCAGAGCCCCAAGAGCGGCATGGCAGCAAACTTCGGCGCATCGAACCAGGTTATGGGTGTTCGCCAGACTGCCAATTTCCTCGAAAAAACCACTTGGTATGTAGCAGTTGCTATCGTAGTGTTGAGCTTGCTTTCGACCGTAGCAATGTCGTCGTACAAGAAGTCGTCGCTGCCTAAGGGTGACGCAGTATTGGAGCAGCTTGTAAGCGGCGAGCAGGAGGCAGTTATGCCCAACCAGGTAGAGGTTCCCGTAGCAGAGGAGGTTGCCGAGTAATTTGGCTCCGACGTGGGGGGGAGGGTTAGTTGCCTGACGACTGCGCCCCGCTGAGGGATAAATTTAGAAGGGTCCACCATTTCGGTGGACCCTTCTGTTTTTTGTGCCTTGCCGCCCGATGCGTGGCCTTGGCGTATAAAGGTATATAAACGAAAAAGGCTATCCAAACCGGATAGCCTTTTTCGTCTTGTGCTCCCTCTGGGGCATCGTTTTGTTGGATCTGTGTGCGTGTAAGGGCGATTTTCACCTTCTTCTTCACACTTTCTTCAAGCGATTTTCGAGCTTAAAATGAGGCTAAAATATTGAGTTTTTCAGTGAAGATATTCTTGTATTTAATCTTCATTTCATCAGTACTTATATGATATTACACACTATCGGGTATAAATTTGGCAAGCCAATATCTTTTTATACCTTTAAGGGTATAGTACCCAAGATAATTGGTCGTGTTTTTAGGGTAGGTTCATATTTGTGCTCATTGCCAGCATAATCGACTCGCCAACGAGGGCGATGTTGGCAAGCAGATAGTGGCGTTTGTTGCCAAGCTCGATGGTGTGGCCCGCAATCTCTGCGGTGCGCAAAATGGCGTTCCTCACTTCTGCATCATTGAAGTATGTGGCTGGGCCTGCGAAGAAAGCAGTTCCCGAGGGGCTCAACTCCAATAGTATCGGCCCTGCATCTATATCCATACCCAACCAGCAAGTCTTATCCCAATACTCCTTCAAGCCATCAACAAATCCGTCTTTCCAAAATAGCGATTTTAACCGCCCGTATTGCTCCCTGGCAAACTCCTCGTCAATCAAGGTCAAATAGTAGCAATTTAGGGCCGAATATGAGCCTCTGACGGGTGCGTGGCAAAGCTTCGTGCCATCCTCATTCAAGAACGACACCAGCAGCCCCGTATCCTCGTCGAGCCAATCACGCTTTGCCCTTTCAATCCACCTACCAACCGTCAAGCGATAGGTGCCTCCACTTAAATCCGCATACTTATCTAGCGCGACTATGGCAACAAGCATATCGGGTAATAAAAAATGGTACGAATTCAACCAACACACATAACACTACGGGCATTTGCAAGCAGGGGCACACACGAAAAAGGCAGTCGAAATTTCGACTGCCTCTCTTGGGTTTAGGGGGTTAGCCCCATAGTTGCTTAGCAGGGTGTTATCCCCGGAGTTGTATATCAAGGGTTATCCCCGGCGTTGCGCATCAGGGGCCACGCCGGGGAACATCCCGATTGGTTATTCGGCAGGAGCCACAGGAGGGGTGATGGTCACGCCATTATAGTACCTCTCCCTGTACCACTCATAACCCGCAACATCCAGGTACCTAAACTCGTGGTCACGTCCATCCACCTTGTGAGCCTGTGGGTAGCTTTGCTTAGGCTGGTCATCAACCACAATTCGG
>JAZQZS010000014.1:0-2643 GCA_045634145.1 Tidjanibacter sp.
GGGTTGAGCGAAGAGTAGAACTTGGGCATGATCTCTCCAAAGAGGAGCAACAAGAAGGTGAGCAGCACCGTGATGAAGAGAAACTCGAGCCACACCACATTGCCAAAGTCGAGCATCGAGAGCATGGCATAGTTGCCCAGCACGGTGATGGTGATGTTGACAAAGTTGTTCGAGATGAGAATGGTTGCCAGCAGTTTCTGCGACTTGCTGAGGAGCTTGGCAATGATGCGGTCGCTCACACTGTCGCCCTCCTCCACCTCATTGAGGTCCGAGGGAGTGAGCGAGAAGAAGGCTATCTCCGATGCCGACACGAAGCCCGAGCAGAAGAGCAGCAGACAAGCCAGCACGAGAGCCACCACGACACCCACCGAGGGTGCTGTGAATTGTATGGCAGAGAAGGCATCAACGATAGGATGCCATAACGACGATATATCCAAGATGTATTGATTTAGTTACTAGAAAGGCATCGTGCTATCGGGAGCCGTCTGCTGTGTAGGTTGTGCCGTAGGCTGTGCTGTGGGCTGTCCAGCAGGTTGTGCTTGGCGCGACAGCATCTCCATATTGTCCACCCATATCTCCACCACTGTGCGGCGCACGCCATTCTGGTCATCATATGAGCGGCTGTGAATGCTACCCTCTACATAGAGCTTATCTCCCTTGTGCACATATTTCTCCACAGTCTGTGCCAAGCCACGCCAGAAGACGAGGTTGTGCCACTCGGTGCGCTCGGGCACCTGCGTACCATTGGGGAGTGTGTATGCACGGTCCGATGTTGCGAGCGACACGCTGGCCACAGCCACATCACGATCTACATAGCGCACATTGGGCTCGCGGCCCACATTACCGATAAGGATTACTTTATTTACCGACATATTATCTTTTGTTTATTTAGTTTCACACATTCGAGATGCAAAGGTAATAAAAAATATCCAATAATCCACCTTCATGCGTCACTCCAAAAATGATTCTCGGCACAACACCCGATTCCTAGCCCCTAAATCCCTACCATCAACGCTCTTCTCCCCTCCCCGACTCCGCTTGAGAAGAGGCTATGTCGTTATCCCTTCGCTATATTGGGCTTAGGGCTTGTTTCGCGTTAGCATTTGCACTATCTTTGTACTCAAATTAAGATATAGCAACATGATTACAGTATCAGATTTAGCGATTCAGTTTGGAAAAAGAGTGTTATATAAGGATGTAAACCTCAAGTTTACCAACGGAAATATATATGGAGTCATTGGCGCTAACGGAGCAGGTAAGTCGACCTTTTTGCGTGCTATCAGTGGCGAGTTGGAGCCCACCAAGGGCAGTGTAACCCTTGGCCCCGACGAGCGTCTCTCGGTGCTCAGCCAGGACCACTTCAAGTGGGACCAATATACCGTGCTCAATACCGTGCTGATGGGTCACACCGTGCTGTGGGATATCATGAACCAGCGCGATGCCCTTTATGCTAAACCTGATTTCAGTGATGAGGATGGTTTGAAAGTTGCCGAGCTCGAGGAACGATTTGCCGAACTCGAGGGATGGAATGCCGAGAGCGATGCTGCCGCCCTGCTCAGCGGATTGGGCATCAAGGAGGACAAGCACTATCTGTTGATGAGCGAACTCAGCGGTAAGGAGAAGGTGCGTGTCATGTTGGCCCAGGCACTTTTTGGCAACCCCGACAACCTCCTTCTCGACGAGCCCACCAACGACCTCGACATGGAGACCGTGACCTGGCTCGAGGAGTATCTGAGCAATTTCGAGCACACCGTATTGGTGGTGAGCCACGACCGTCACTTCCTCGACTCTGTGTGCACCCACACCGTGGACATCGACTTCGGCAAGGTGAATGTCTTTGCCGGCAACTATAGCTTCTGGTACGAGAGCTCACAGCTTGCCCTCCGCCAAGCACAAAACCAAAAGACCAAGGCCGAGGAGAAACGCAAGGAGCTCGAGGAGTTTATCCGTCGCTTCAGTGCCAACGTGGCCAAGAGCAAGCAGACCACCAGCCGCAAGAAGATGCTCGAGAAGCTCAACGTCGAGGACATCCAACCCTCCTCACGCAAGTATCCCGGCATCATCTTCACTCCCGAGCGCGAGCCGGGCAATCAGATCTTGGCGGTCAATGACCTGCGTGCCGAGATGGAGGATGGCACCGTGCTCTTCAGTGGTGTGAACTTCAATGTGGAGAAGGGCGACAAGATTGTCTTCCTCAGTCGCGACCCACGTGCCATGACCGCCCTCTTTGAGATCATCAACGGCCACCGCAAGCCCCATGCCGGCAGCTTTGATTGGGGAGTAACCATCACCACCGCCTATCTGCCCCTCGACAATACCGAGTTCTTTGACACCGACCTCAACCTTGTCGACTGGCTCAGCCAGTATGGCGAAGGCAACGAGGTGTACTTCAAGAGCTTCCTTGGCCGCATGCTCTTCAGTGGCGAGGAGGTGTTGAAGAAGGCCAATGTCCTCTCGGGTGGAGAGAAGATGCGTTGCATGATTGCCCGCATGCAATTGAAGAATGCCAACTGCCTTATCCTCGACACACCCACCAACCACCTCGACCTCGAGAGCATCCAGGCATTCAACAATAACTTGAAACTGTATAAAGGCAATGTCCTCTTCAGCAGTCACGACCACGAGTTCATCCAAACCGTAGCC
>JAZQZS010000015.1:0-104139 GCA_045634145.1 Tidjanibacter sp.
AAACATATAGGGGTGGATGGTCTTAACATTGCTGCCAAGAACAACCTTGGTTACACCCAACTCATCGTTGCTATAATGGTCGTTAGAGAAGATACCCTCATCCGACTCATCGCCATACTGTTTGTAGCTGTCATTCAGCTCAATCTCCCTGTCGAGTTTGATGTACGACAGAGGCGACTGGAAGAATGGACCATGGTCGGCAGCGCCACCCAGCTGGAAGCCCATAGTCAGAGGAGTTGCGCTCGACTCGAACACAAGACTCGAAAGCGAGCCACAACCGTTGAATGCGTGGTTGCAAATCTCGGTCAGGGTTGCGGGGATGGTTATATTAGTGATAGCCGAGTTGGTCAATGCGTAGCTGCTGATAGTCTCCACCTTGTTCAGGTTGAGCGTAGCAAAGCCCGCTTTGGCGAACATATAGGGCAACAGGGTCTTCACGTCGTCACCCAGAGTTACGCTGGTAAGAGCCGACTTGCCACCAAACAGGCCCTCGTTAGCCGAGTCGGGACCGGGGAAGGTGTAGTCGATTACACGATTCAAAACAATCGATTCGAGGGGCGAATCCACAAATGGACCATCGTCGTCACCAACGGTATTATAGCCCATAGTAAGAGGCTGTGCACCCTGCTCAAACACAAGCGAGGTCAGTGTGCTACAATCGGCAAATGCGTCGTTGCTAACCTCGGCCAAAGTTCCGGGAATGGTAATGGTGGTGATACCCGCCTCGGCAAACATAAAGTTCGACAAGCTCCTCACTTTGCTGCCCAGAGTTACGCTGGTAAGAGTGTTTTTGCCACCAAACAGACCCTCATCCGCAGTGTCGAGGTACGAGAGGGGGAAGGTGTAGTTAATCTCACGATCCAGCACAATCGTTTCGAGGGGCGAATTCACAAATGGACCATCGTCGTCGGCAACGGTATTGTAGCCCACGGTCAATGGCTCGTCGCCTGATGCGAACTGAATTGTGGTCAGTTTTTTACACTCGGCAAAGGCATCGTTGCAAATCTCGGTCACGTTGGCAGGGATGTAGATGCTGGTCATAGGCAGACCACTGAACATAAAGGGAAGGATGGTCTTCACGTTGGCACCAACGGTCACACCCACAAACTCCAACTCGGGGTCGGCGCTGTGCTCATTCGAGAATACACCCTCGTCGGCCTCGTCGCAAGCCTTTGCATACTCCTCGGTGGGGATAACCTCACGGGCCATCCAGATGTGTTTGAGGGGCGACTGGTAGAAGGGACCGTGCTGGCTGTCGCCGGGCTGGAAGCCGATGGTCACGGGCTGCTCGCTGTATTTGAGCGATACCTCTATCAGGTTCTCGCACTGTGCAAATGCGTGGTTGTCGATGAAGGTTACGCAGGGAGAAATTTCGAGGTGGGTGTAGCCGCAACCCAAGAATGCACCTTTACCAATGGTGGCAACATTCGTAAACTTCAACCTGCACTCGCCATAATTGTTGGGTTTAACACCCGCTTTTGCAAACACATAGGGAGGCAAGTAGGTAACGTGCTCACCAATGGTGATATTTTCGAGGGTGGGCTTGTCACCAAACAGACCATTACTTGCCCTGTTGTAGCCGTCTGAGTTGCTGTGGGTAACATCACGGTCGAGGTATACGGTGGTAAGAGGAGAGTTGCAGAACAAACCGCTACCGAGGCCAGAGTGGTAGCCTACCGAAACAGGAGTACCATTGTCGTTATGCTCGAATTTGACGGTGTGCAGTGCAGTACAACCGTTGAATACGTTGTTGCCAATGGTCATCATATAACCGGGAATGGTAAGCGAAGTGATACCCGTACCAGCAAACGCATAGCGGTTGATTGTTTCAACCTTGTTCAGGTTAATCGAGGTAACACCCGTCTCGGCAAACATATAGGGCAAGATGGTCTTAACCTGCTCGCCAAGAGTTACGTTGGTCAGGGTAGACATACCACCAAAGGCACCCTCACTTGCAGAGTCGATGTCTCCGTCGGAGTAGGTGTATTTCAACTCACGGTCGAGCACAAGGGTGGTAAGGCAGTTGTTGTCTTGGAAGAGGTTCTCGTTCTCGCCATCGGTGTCGTAACCAATAGTAAGGTCGGTTGCGCTGGGGCTGGGCTCGAAGGTAACCTTGGTGAGGTTGGTACACTGGTGGAACACATCATTCTCGATAGTGTTCACCGAGCCGGGGATAACGAGTTCGGCAAGCGAGCTACAACCTGCAAACATAAATTTGGGCATAGTTGTTACCTGATTGCCAAGAGTTACGTTTACAAGAGTCGAGATGCCGCCAAACAGACCCTCGCTGTTGGTATCAACACCTGTCTGAGTCTGAACGAGCTGACGATCGAGCACCAGAGTTTCAAGGGGGCTGTAATCCTGGAAGAGGTTCTCGTTCTCGCCATCGGTATCGTAACCGATAGTAAGAGGTGTGCCGCTGGTGCTGGGCTCGAAGGTAACCTTGGTGAGGTTGGTACACTGGTGGAACACATCGTTGCCAATGGTGTTCACCGAGCCGGGGATAACAATCTCGGTAATCAAAGCGTCTGCAAACATATTGTTCGACAGAGTCTTCACCTGATTGCCAAGAGTTACGCTCACAAGCGAGTTCTTGCCACCAAACAGACCCTCGTTGTCTGCGTTGGGATTCGAGAAGGTGTAGTTAATCTCACGATTGAGATTTACACTCGCAAGAGGACAGTTATAGAAAGGACCATCGTCGTTGGTTGAATCATAGTAGCCCATAGTAAGGGACGAACCGTCGAGGCTGGGCTCGAATACGACATTAGCCAGACTGGTACAGCCCATAAAGACATTGTTGCCAATGCTCTTAACACTTCCGGGAATGGTAAGCGAGGTAATGCCGGTATTGGCAAATACGTTGTTGCTGATAGTCTCCACCTTATTCAGGTCAATCGCAGTAATAGCGGCACCTGCAAACATATAGGGCGACAGAGTCTTAACCTGCTCGCCAAGAGTTACGCTTACAAGAGTAGCCTTGCCACCAAACAAACCCTCATTTGCAGTGTCGGGACCGGAGAAAGTATAGTTAATCTCACGATTCAAAACAATCGATTCGAGGGGCGAATCCACAAAAGGACCATCGTGACTGCCAAGGGTGTTATAGCCCATAGTAAGAGGCTCGATACCCTCCTCAAACACAACAGAGGTAATCTTATCACACTCTGCAAAGGCGTCGTTGTCAATAAATGTTACACTTCCGGGTATGGTGAGTGACTTGATGGGCAGGCAGTTGAACATCCTGTGCAACACACTCTTCACCTGAGGACCAAGAATAACGGTAACAGACTCAACCTCATCATAGTTTTCGTGATAGAAAAGACCCTCATCATCCTCATCAGGAGAGAAATTACCGCCATTCTTGTTCACATATACAAGCTCGCGATTGAGGTTGATATAAGTCAGTTTAGAATCATAGAATGGACCCCACTCCGAGCCAGCCCAGTTCTCCATATTGCAGATATTCAGAGGAGTGTTGGTTACGTTGGGCAGGAAGGTAAGCGACTCCAACTCCGTGCACTCCCAGAAGGCGTTCACACCAATGTTGAGCATACTACCGGGGAAGGTAATCTCGCGGAGGGTAGAGCTCTCGAATGCGCCCTCCTCGATGGTGGTAACACCCTCGGGCAGCTCGATAGTAGCAATCTTGGTGTCCCTGAATGCCTCTTTCTGAATAGTGGTCACAGGGGCATCAAACTCGATTACAATCTGTTTGAGGGTGGGATCCCATGCGTGCTTTGTGATAGGAGCATTGAATGCATCTTCATTATCAACATAGAACTCCAAAGGCTCGGTGCTGCTATCCGAGCGGGTATACCACAGCTTGGTAGCAGCAGGCGCATTCGACTTGAATTCGAGAGCCGCCATAGGCTGTACCTGGTTGCGCTCAATGTTAATGGTTTTGCTGGTCTGCTTGGTGTACGAGTTGCCATACACGTCGTCCACGGTAATCTTGATACCATCGGTGAAGGTTACGGGAGGCAAACAGAACCAAAACTCGGTAGCGTGCTCGGCATCTGTGCCCAGAGCCACACCTGCGCCCTCGTTGCTACAATCCAGGGTAACAGAGGTAGCCTCGCCATCGACCATAGTGATAACGGGAGCCTCCTCGGCGTTGGCAACAACCACTGCCGAACCTGCAATCATATCCACACCGCTCACAGACGAAAGAGTGATGTTCTTGATGCTTGTAGGATTGCCATTGGTAGCCACACCGTAAAGTTTGATAACCAAATAACCACAAACGTTGCGGAAGTAGAGATTCTCATCGCTATTGTGTGTACCCGCAGCGACCATAATGTTGGCATCCTTACCAAACGAGCTGGTGCCATACTTCATAGTTGTGGGATAGACAATGTTGATTTTGTCCACTCCGGCCTCGGCATCATACTCAACGGTGATATTCTCGTTGTAGGGATATACGGCCTGAGATTTCAGCAACACGCTGCCGGTGGTGCCAACGACCTCTGCGTCTTTGGTCAATTCGACCGAAGCCTCTCCGTCCTCGCCAAGATAGGAGTATTTGGCATTGTGGGTGTTGCCTGCAAAGTAGGAGATAGCATCGCTATTCTGCCAGAGCACCTTGCCGTTCTCAATGAAAGTACGGGTCTCGGCACCCTCCTGATCTTTTGCAATAGAGGCAAATAGCACCTCGGGGAGTTCGCCGATTTCGACTACGGTATTCTCCTCCTCTTTCTCTACGGGCAGAGCCTGCTCCTGATTCTTATCGCATCCCCAGAGGAGTAGGAATGCCGTCGCTAAATAAAATAGTTTCTTCATCTTTGACACTTTTTAGTTGTTGTCCCAACCCTCCTCAGGGTTATAACCCGGGGTCTCTATTGTTACACTTGCAGCAATACCCTGCTCTACTTCTACTACGACCACCTCGATGCGGGGCGAAACGTAGGGGTTGGTTTGAAAAAAATTGTTGTTCATAAATTTGTTTGATTTGTTTAAGTGATAAATTATATTGTTCGCGTTTTTTCTTCTACGATGATTGGGTGAAGTTACAGTCCACAAGCAACAAGGGCCAGAACAGCCCGATGCAACAACAAGATTTTGCACGCCTTAACCATATACCTAACCTTTATTTATATATAGAGACGCAAAGGTATTCCGATATTGTCGGAGCATCAAGAAAACATATCCTACATTTTGGTCTATACTAGCCACCATTTTTACCCTAAAACGTCAAATGTAGGCCGAAATGTAAACACCCAAGCTTGGGCCACTGTGGGGATTTTGGTTACTTTTGCAAAAGATTAAACAAACGAAGATGAAACGACAATCCACCGCAATTAAGACCATACTGTTAATGCTCGCCCTGGCACTTAGCAGCCAAGCGAGCCACGCCAACGACAACCTCTTTCGCCAAGCAAGAACCTTCCAGCGCGAGGGTAAATTGGCCGAAGCCGTCGAGGCCTATGTCGATTACCTGTCGCACCCGGCCGGCGAAGGCGAGCTTACCCAGCAACAGTTGGTCCTCTACACCGACGCTCTGATGCAGCTGATGAACACCTACCAGAGCAAGGGCGAGCCCGAGGCCTGCATTACCACCTTGCAGGAGTTGTACGAGCTCTCCCCCATTCTGCAAGACCAATGTCTGAGGGATTACTACTCGGTGTTGGGCTATGCGCTGTCGCGTACCGAGAAGATGGCCGATGCCGAAGCGACAATCCTGAAAATATTTACCCTTCCGCTCCACCACGCCACCCCCGAGCGTTTCTTCCGCGACTACGCCTACGCAGCCGCAGTATTCTATGGCAATACCGAATATCAGCAAGAGGTAATAGATTGGTGTCGAGAGGCCCTGCTGCAAGCCGAGCAGTGCAACAACACCTCCGGCAAGCAGTGGGTGGCAGCTATGTTGGGTTCGCTCTACAAACGAAACGGCAACATCAACGAGGCTTTGGAGCTGTTTCTGCAAAGCAAAGACGAGGCACAAGAGCGAGATGATGAACTGGGAGTGCTGAATAGTCTGCACGCACTGATAGACCTATTTTTATATTGGGACGTGCCCGAGTATGCCAACCTCTACGCCTCCGAGGCCATTGAGGTCGAAAGGAGTATGACCACCAAGAACCCTATGGTGTCGGCACAAACCTACATCAACAAGGGCCGTGCGCTGTTGCAACTCGGCGAGCCCGATTCGGTAGCCCTCTATGTTGCCAAGGCGAGGGAGTTGTGCGAGGCACTGCCCTACAACAGCGGTATGGTGGATGTAGACCTCCTAAACGGCACCTACCTGACCAACAAAGGTGGCGACTCGATCCACCCCGGTATTTTGGACCTGCAACAAGTGGCCCGCCAAGGCACCACCGCCAACCAAGCCAAGGCTTACCACCAGCTGGGCCAAACATATCTGAAAAACAGGAATTACAGGCTGGCCGAGGCGATGCTCGACAGAATGTATACGCTGCTCACTAATAGCGAGTTGCCCCTCTTTATCAGAGTGGCCTACAAGCCCATTTTGGAGCACTATCTGAAAGCCCAAAATCAGCGCAAAGTGGAGCAGTACACCCAAATGATGCTCCAAGAACAGCAGGCTTTGAAGGCCAAGAGGCTCAACTTTAATCTTGTGGAGGCGATTGTGGAGGCGCAGACCGAACAGCAGCGCCAAGAGTTGAACATTACACAACTCCGCCAGACCAACCAGCGCCTTTGGTTCTTCAACTGCGCCGTGTTGTTGGTGGTTGCCTTGTCGGTGATAGTTGTTCGCCTGATTCGCCAAAAGAGGGTGCATAAGGCCCAGATGAAGAGAGCCGATGCCAAGCTCTCGTCGCTAATGCAGCAACTCCACCAAACCAAGGCCGAGAAGGATATTATGTCGCAAGAGATCGACGATATTATGAGCGACAAAGAGAATCGCCAAGAGTTGGAGGCGCTCACTCCCTCGGTACTTCAAAAGAGTGGCGAGTCGAAATTTCGCCAACGCTTCGAGCTGCTCTATCCCCAATTTCTGCCACGCCTGCGCGAGAAGGTGCCTTCGATTACTCGTCGCGAGGAGTTGCTCTCTATGCTCATTGTTTTGAAGCAGGACAACAAGGAGATTGCCGAGCTGTTGGCCATTGCCCCTCGCAGTGTTTTGATGCTTCGCCACCGTTTCCGCCAGAAGATAGGTCTGAGTGCCGACAATTCGCTCGAAAACTTCATCGAGGAGTGCTTGTAGGTGTCCGCCTGGCGACCGACAGGGGGATAATGTCTAATGTCCATGGATGCCATAAACCATACATTCGGGCGTGGTGCGGTAAAAATGGGCATCCAGGGCAGTGGTCGAATAAAGTCATCGAGCGAAAGTCAATCACCACACTACACAACCATCTGGTCGGACATCCCCAAGGTAACAGTAAAATAGCCGCCCCAGAGTCTGGGACGGCTGCAAACAGAGTGAATATAAAGGTAGGCTATTAAATGGCCTGCCTTTTCCTTTTGGTAGGGATTGAGTAGTCTCCACCAATTTTGCTGGCAAGCATTGCCATGTCATTGGCAACCTTCTCGTGTAGCACTTTTGCATATATTTGTAAACGAAGAATATATGTCTGGAAATAGAGCCAAATGAAGAAGAAAAGTGAAGAAAAAAGAGAGAAAATCGAGTTTCTTCTCTATTTCTTCATCTCTTTTGTCTAACGGCTAGACAAAAACGATATGAAGTTGGACAAAAAATGGACAAAAGTTAGACAAAGTAAGACACGCTGTTTCAGCGAGTTACAGCATAAATCGGGGATAACTTTCTGATATAAAACAAAACGAGGGAAAACTTGCGTTTTCCCCCGTCAGTGCTCCCTCTGGGGCTCGAACCCAGGACCCCAACATTAAGAGTGTCGTGCTCTACCAGCTGAGCTAAAGAAGCATTTGCGAGTGCAAATGTACAAACTTTATTCGTTACTCCAAATTTTTTGTACGTTTTTTTGTGAATTACTCGCTTTTTGGCCCACGGATTAACTGCGCTACGCTTGTTTTTCCGTTGCGCTCGCCGCGGGGCCCAAACAAAACCAAGCAATGAGTTACAGGTAACTTCTTTTGTTTTTACACGCCTATGTCTGCAAACAAGTTTGAGCCAAAGCATATAAAAACAAAAAGATGTCGATTGCTCGACATCTCATTACTTTGTTTTGTGGGAGTTGACGGATTCGAACCGCCGACCCTCTGCTTGTAAGGCAGATGCTCTAAACCAGCTGAGCTAAACTCCCTTGTTCCTTTGTTTTGCGATGCAAAGGTAGTGCAAAAAATCATTCCTGCAAATTTTTCGGACAAAAAAATCACAAAAAATGCATTTTTTTCTCGCACTCCCAAACGCCAATTTTGCAACATCCACAAAATCAAACATTTGTCCCAAGGTGCAAAAATGCCCCAAAATGTGCCCCCAAATTAACTTTCAACTCTCAACTTTCAACTTTCAACTCAAATTGCTATCTTTGCCTAAAACCAAACGCACAAATTTTATGATAGAGATTGGAACACGCCACACCAGCACGACCGTTGTTGGTAGCAACAATGTAGCCAGCGCCGTAGGCTCGGGCGGACTCGATGTTTTTGCCACTCCTTCGATGGTGGCCCTAATGGAGAATGCCGCAATGACGGCCGTAGCCCCCTATTTGGAGGAGGGCCAGACCACCGTGGGCGGCCACATCAACACCAGCCACGTTGCCCCCTCGCCCGTGGGAGCAACCATCGAGGCCGAGGCTGTGGTTACGGCCGTAGAGGGTCGCAAGATTGAGTTCTCGGTCGAGGCTCGTTGCGACGGCAAGGTTATCGGTAGCGGCACCCACCTGAGGTTTGTGGTCGATGCTGCCAAGTTTATGAGCCGCCTGCTGTAATTTGGGGTAGGGGTGAAATGAAAAACGCGAGCTTTCCGCATCGGGAGGCTCGCGTTTTTATTGTCCGTTGAGTCTGTTACATAACCACCAGCAGGGTAGTGACCGAGATTATGGCCCAGAGCACCACGCCCAAAATCAGGGGCTTGGCACCCACCTTTCGGATTGCTCCGACCGACAGACCACAACCTATCAGGAATAGGGTAACTCCCAAGGCCTTCTTGGAGAGCATCACGATTACCTTTGTAATCTCCTGAGGGATATTGAGGTAGGTGTTCAGCAGCATTGCGCCGATAAACATAAATATAAACCAAGGAATGGCTATTTTTTTGCCCTTTGAGCGGAAAATAGCTATCGACACCAGCGCCAGAGGGAAGATCCACAGTGCGCGGGTGAGCTTGATAGTGGTGGCCACTTGGAGGGCCTCGGTACCATAGGCGGCTCCGGCACCGACCACCGAGCTTGTGTCGTGAATGGCGATGGCGGCCCAGGTACCAAACTGCTGCTCGGTGAGTCCGAGTGCGTGGCCTATGGGCGGAAAGATAAAGAGCGCTATGGCGTTGAGTATAAATATGGTGGCCAATGCGAGTGAGGTGTCGTTGTCGTCGGCGTCGATGATGGGTGACACGGCAGCTATGGCACTACCGCCACAGATGGCCGTACCCGAAGCAATCAGATAGGCATTCTTGGGGTTTACGCGGAGCAGTTTGCCCAACACTACGCCCAGAATCATCACTCCCACGACCGACACGATGGTAAAGATCATACCCTCGCGGCCGGCTGCAAGGGCCGAGTGGAGGTTCATACCGAATCCGAGTCCCACGACGGCTGCTTGGAGCAGGTATTTCGACACTTTTTTGTTCTGCTTGGTGTAGGGTGCGCCGATGGTCAGTGCCAGGGCGATACCCATAAAGAGTGCCACTGCGGGCGAAACCCATAGCGAGCCTATGGCGGCTGCCCAATAGAGAATCTGACGTAGGGTGTTTGTGGTTTTGTTGTTCATTATTCCTCCTTTTGATGTTCCGAATGTGGTGACAAAGGTACTCCTTTTGTCCCAAACGAGCAAACACAAAAAAAGGGGGCGGCCCGAGGGACCGCCCGACGACCGACCTGAGGAGGAAACAGGGTCCTCTATGATGGTCGGCTCGCACACACAGGGGGAGGTGTGCTGTGTGTCAGAATCTCCAACCGGCCGTTACCTGCAACATACCGGAGTAGACATCCTTGGTGGTTGTTGCCAGGGGCGAGAGGCCATAGGAGTAGCGACCTTCGAGCACCATACCGAAGTCGAAGTCGTAGGCCATACCGGCAATCAGCTGGATGTTGAAGCGGTTGAATTCGCCGTCGATGTCGAAGTTTTCGTTGTCGCTCTTGATGCCCGAGTGGATCAGATAGTCGAACTCGGCACCCATTTGGAGGTTCAGTCCGTCGATGACGTAGTATTTACCCACCACGGGCATCGACAAGTAGTTGAGGCGTATCTTCGAGTCATACTCGTCGTTCATCTTGAAGCCCTGCATCGAGAAGAGCAGGTCGGCCTCGATGACAAACCAGTTGCAGGCAACGCTCTCGAAGAAAAGACCTGCGGTAACGCCTTCGCGTACTTTTACATCACGCACACCGTTGATGGTAGAGAAGGTGGCGCCCACTTTGGGACCCCAAGCCCAGCCCTGTGCGCTTGCTGCTGTGGCCACCATCAGTGCCGCAGCACAAAGAAGTAAAATCTTTTTCATAACCTAGTGTTTGTTGTTTTTTGTTGGTTGTGGTTGGTTTTGCCCCACAAATGGCAAATCAAGTGCCAAAAAGTGGAGTGGGCTGGCCAAATCTCAATTCTATTTTGTACCTTTGTGGAGTATGACACGCCACACCATATATTATAGACTGCTCTCCACGCTGCGCACGCTCTACACCGAGGGCGAGGCTGCCGCTATTGCCGAACGCTACTGCTCGGAGGTGGCAGGCTTCGGCCGCTTCGATGTGACTTTTGAGCCCAATGCCGAGGTTGAGGGACTTAGCGAGGTGGGCTTCGAGGGCGACCTTGCGAGGCTTGCTGCGGGCGAGCCGGTGCAGTATGTCATTGGCGGTGCCGACTTTTGCGACCTTAGGTTTGAGGTGGCAAGCGGAGTGCTTATCCCAAGGCCCGAAACCGAGGAGTTGGTGGCGATGATTGTGGCCGATAACAGCCTTGCCGAGCCCCGAATTTTGGACATCGGAACGGGTAGTGGAGCCATTGCCGTGTCGCTGGCCCACAAGATTGAGGGGGCAAAGGTCGCGGCCATTGACCTCTCGACCGAGGCGCTCGAAATTGCCCGCCGAAATGGCCGGAGGAGTGGTGTTGAGGTGGAGTTCTGCCAGGCCGACGTATTTGTCTACGAGCCCCAGGCCGAGAGCCTCGATGTGGTGGTATCAAATCCTCCCTATATTCCTCAGAGCGAGAGCGCTACGATGTGGCGCAATGTGGTGGACTATGAGCCCTCGATGGCTCTGTTTGTGCCCGACGAGAGCCCCATTATCTTCTACGAGCGCATTGCCGAGGTGGCTTGGAGGGCGCTTGTATCGGGCGGAAAGTTGTACTTCGAGTTGCACGAAACCACGGCCTTCGAGGTGGCCGAAATGGCCCGTCGCCGAGGCTTCTGCGAGGAAGAGGTGGTGGCCGATATGAACTCCAAACCCCGAATGCTCCGATGTCGAAAACCCTGACCGATACGGGGAGCGTAAAAGCTCCTCAGCCTCGTTCCAAAACACCCGAAGAGGCCCTTGCGTCGCTTATGCGCCAGTGTGCGCGTGCCGAGCGATGCAGTGGCGATGCTCTGCGCCTGATGAAGCGCTGGGGAGTGGCCGATAGCGATGCCCGCAAGGTGCTCGAAAGGCTTGTGCGCGAGAGGTTTATCGACGATCAGAGGTATGCCGATGCCTATGTGCGCGAGAAGAGTCGCTTTTCGGGATGGGGGGCGTATAAGATTCGACTTTCGCTCCGTGCCAAGCGCATTGCGGCTGAGGTTGTGGAGCGCGCACTGACCCAAATCGAGAGGAGCGAAAGTGCCGAAACTCTGGCCCGAATAATAGAGCGTAAGGCGGCCCGAACCCCGCATAAAGATGTGTGGGATTTGAAGGGCAAGTTGATGCGCTTTGGACTGAGTCGTGGATTTGATTACGACGATGTGATGGCTACAGTAGAGCAGTGCCTTCGCGAGAGAGAGTAGCCAAGTGGGGCTCCAAGGTGTGGGCCACGATGCTGTGGAACTTAACCTCGCCTGCCGAGCCAATCATCTGAATACCAATGGGGGTAAAGGCAAAAACCTCCTCCATTTGACCGAGTTGCTCGGTTAGAATTTCCTGTTCGATAAGTTTAACACCCGCCATTTGGCAGAGCGAGTTCATCAGTTCTCGTTCGGCCGAGGGGCGTGCGCCTTTCTCTATGGGGGTGGTGATGAGTGTGTCGCCACGCAGTGCGTAGATGGGGTTGTCGCCCGTCGAGAGGAGCACCCCTGCACGGTTGCCGCGCAGACCTATGCCGGCACCGCTGCGACGAGCAAAATCATCGGCAAAACGTGCCGCAGCAAGCGATATGGTGGTGTGGTGTTTCTCGAAGGGAATTTCGTAATTGGTTACGGCTGCTTGTGGCCTGATACTCAGGAGCGAATAACCCTCGTAGGGGGTTGTCGAACGGTGGCAGAGAAGTGTCTGTGCCGACCCATCTTCGCGGGGAATCAGATAGAGGTCAACGGTGTTGCCCCACTCGGGGTAGAGTCCGTAGTAGAGCAGGTCGTTTATCTGCTTGGCAATGTGGGCGGCATCGAGCGCGGGTTTTGTGCCAAAGAGGGCCTTGTGCGACTCGGCTGCGTAGCGTAATTTCAGGGGCAGATGCAACGGCTTGTGGGCAAAGGTATTTATGGTAGCATAGACGCAGTTACGCCCCAACAGCGACTCCATTTTGAGGTCGCACTGCTGCCAGGTGGTCATCTTGCCATCCAGAAATATCTTGTCGTTGCTGTTCATCTTGTCGGGGGTGACGTTGTGGCTTTTGTGTGGGCCCTACAACATCATTATCTTCATAAGTAGTTCGCGGAGCAGTTCGCCCTCGGTGGCACCACCTCCGCCAATACCTTTGTTCTTCATATCATACTCGCGGATGAGCCCCAAGATTACGAAAATCTTCTTGTTGGGATAGAGCTTTGCGGCCCTCAGGTAGCCTTCGAGCAGGAAGGGGTGAACCTTCAACAACGAGGCCAACTCCTGATTCGACGTGGCGGGCATACCCTTGACCCTTGTTTGCCACTCTTTGTAGTTGATAATGAAGAGCTTCTGGAAGTACGAAAAGAGCGTCGATACCGTCACCACCATAGGGTTGTTCTTGGGGTTGCGGGCAAAGTAGTCGGCAATCCTCATTGCCTTGGCGAAATCTTTGCGCGCAATGGCCTCTACAAGCTCGTAGTTGTTGTACTCTTTGCTGATGCCGATGTTCTGCTCGATGTGGTCGGCGGTGATGGCCTTGGTACCTTCGGGAAGGCTCACCAAAAGTTTCTCTATCTCGTTGACAATCTTGCTGATATCCACACCCAAGTAGTCTACCAACATACGCAACGCCTTCTCCTCAATGGCACATCCTTTCTGCTTGCGGAGCCAGCTTGCCAACCAAGGGCCGAGCTCGTTGTCGTAGGGCTTGGTCGATTCAAACACCACGCCTTTGGCGGCAGTGTGTTTGTAGAACTGCGAACGCTTGTCCACACTTTTGCCCTTGCAGGCCACAACAAGTACGGTGGTGGGGGAGGGCGATGCGGTGTAGAGTCCGAGGGTGTCGATTTTGCGCAACGAGGCTGCGTCCTTGACGATGATGACCATTCGGCCACCCATCATAGGCATCTGTCGCGCGTGGTTGATGATGGTGCCCTCGTCGGTATCTTTTCCGTAGACGATAATCTGGTTGAAAGCCCTCTCGTGCTCGGCCAACAAACTCTCGGCCAACAGGTCGGTGAGGCTGTCGATAAAGTAGCCCTCTTCGCCCATAAGCAGGTATACGGGAGCCACCTTGCCGGCCTTCACGTCGGTCACAATCTGCTCGTATTGGGCATACGAGTCGCGGAATTTAACTCCTTTTGCCATAGTTTGTTACACGGGTGGGTTTAGATTATCTCTTTGGTTATTTTCAGTACGTTTTCGGTCTGCTTGGTTATGCGGTTGCGCTCGTCGATGCGCTGACCTACGAGCCACACGATTTGACCACCCGAGGTGAGCACAAACTGACGGCTCTTCTCGGCCATCGACATCTTTATGTCGATCAGATAGTCGCTCACTTTCTTCTCGTGTGTCATACCCAGAGGGATGAAACGATCGCCCTCGGTCCATTTGCGGAGTACAAGTGGCTCTCGGAGGGTGTCGGCATCGAGCAGAGCGATATTTTCGGGCTGAATGAGGGTCTCGATGTTGTCGATATCCTTGTGCTCGATGTAGAGCACCGAGTTGCCACAGTAGACTTTGCTTTTTGCCAGATTTACGGCCACCTCACACACGTCATCGCTGGCGATGCGCGAGATTGCAATGTGTCCGCGGTCGATGTAGGCCACCCAGTCGCGCGAGTAGAAACGCTTGCCCGTGGCACCGGCCCTGAGGGCATTGCAGAGCGAGTCTACAACGTCGCCCTTGAAGCCGTAGTTTTGGCTCATAATCTCGTAGATTACAAATTCGAGCGGAAAGCCTTTGTCGATTTTCTCGGGCAGGATAATATCCTCGCTGCCAATGTGTTGAACAGCGTCGGTGGCGATTTTCTCTATTGCGTGGTTGATGAATTGCTGAGCCTCGGTCAGACGGTCGATGTTGCTGCACATTGTGGTCGTAAATTGGGGTACAAACTCCCTCAGACGGGGCACAATTCCCAAGCGGATTTTGTTGCGCAGATACTTGGTCGAACGGTTCGACGAATCCTCTCGGAAGGGGATGTGGTTGGCCTTGGCGTAGTCGTAGATTTCGTGGCGTGTGGCAAAGAGCAGAGGGCGGATAATGCGACCGTTGATTACGCTAATGCCCGTGAGTCCTTTCAGACCCGTGCCACGGAGAAGGTTGATGAAGAAGGTCTCGATGCTGTCGTCGGCGTGGTGAGCCACGGCAATAGTGTCGTAGCCCTCATCGGTGCAGAGCTCCGAGAACCAAGCGTAGCGCAACCTGCGGGCGGCCATCTGTACCGACTCGCCCGTTGCGGCCATCTCCTCGCGGGTGTTGAAACGTCGGTTGTAGCAGGGGATGTTCAGCCTGGTGGCCTGATGCTCAACGAGTACCTCGTCCTCTTCGGCCTCGACACCTCGGAGCTGGAAGTTGCAGTGAGCCACTCCCACTCGGTAGCCGGCCGACACAAACAGGTGCATCATCACCATCGAATCGACACCACCACTGACGGTGAGCAGAATTTTGTTCTGACGATCAACCAACTGATGGTCGCTGATGTATTTCTCAAACTTCTCTAAAAGGTTTGTAGCCATAGCTCTATTGTCTAACAGCGATTTGAAAATTAAATTCCGACTGTCTGATTACAAAATGTTTACTTCGGGCCAAATCTCCACGCCGAATTTCTCTTTTACCTGTCGGCAAATCTCCTCGGCCAGAGCTACAACTTCCGGGCCGGTAGCTCCGCCACGATTTACCAACACCAGAGCCTGCTTGTCGTGAACACCCGCTTGGCCCATACCTTTGCCCTTCCAACCGAGGGTGTCGATCATCCATCCGGTGGCAATTTTGAGCACCTCGGGGTTGCCGGCCACCTCGTAGACGGGCATTGTGGGATACTCCTCACGCAGAGCCTCGACTTGTGCGCGGGGAAGTACGGGATTCTTGAAGAAACTGCCCGCATTGCCAATCATCTCGGGGTCGGGGAGTTTGCTGTTGCGGATGGCCACCACAGCCTTGCGGATGTTGGCAGGAGTAGCCTCGCCCAAAGCCTCCACCTCGGGACGCAGCGAGCCGTAGTCCAAACGGGGAGTGCCGCTGGTTTGCAGACGGTACACCACGGCGGTTATTATAACCTTGCCTTTGAGGGCCTCTTTGAACACGCTCTCGCGGTAACCAAAGGCACACTCGGCAGCGGGAATAACCACTCTTGCGAGGGTGGCCACGTCGATACACTCAACCTCTACGATGCAATCCTTGGCCTCGGCTCCGTAGGCTCCGATGTTCTGCACGGCACTTGCGCCCACACTGCTCGGAATGGCCGAGAGATTCTCCATACCCCAGAGGCCTTGCTCTACGCTCCACGCCACCACGTCGTCCCACAACTCACCCGCAGCAGCGCGGATGGTGACACTCTCGCCACTGCGACTAACCACCTCGATACCCTTGGCTACCGAGTGGAGCAGGGTGCCTTTGTAGTCGCCCGAAAAGAGGGTGTTGCACCCTGCGCCGAGGATGTCCCAACGGCTCTCGGGGGCAAAAAGTGTGCGGTTGGCTGCGACAAAGTCGGCCAAATCCTCGACGGTGGCCCACTCGACAAGTCGGTCGGCCTGGGCGTCGATGCCGAAACTGTTGTAACGGCGTAGCGATATGTTTTCGTAGATTTTTACCATAATAGTCTGCAAAGTTATATCTTTTAGTCGAAAAATGTGCGATTGGCAAAATAAATCATCGCAGGGGATGTAATTTTGGTAGTCATATTTTGAAGTATTCAAAAATATGGGTAATTTTGTGGGATTAAATGTACAATCTAAACTACGCCCATAGATGTTTACAAAAGCAGATATCGCTCAGATTGAGGCACACGGCCTTTCGGTAGAGAAGGTTATGGCTCAGTTGGATAATTTTCGTAACGGTTTCCCCTTTTTGAAAATCATATCGTCGGCAACTGTCGGCAACGGTATTAAAGCCGTAGATGAGGCCTCGGCCGAAGAGTATAGAGCCTTGTGGCGCGAGTCGCTCTGTGGCTTGAAGGTCGAGAAGTTTGTCCCCGCAAGTGGTGCCGCAACCCGTATGTTCAAAGACCTTTTTGCCTTTGTGAACGAGGATAAGGGCGGTAAGGTGGTTGAGGCCGTAGAGCAGGGAATGGAGAAGTTTGCCTTTGCCGAGTCGCTCGACGCTATCGTGGGCGAGGGAGCAACCCTCAAAGAGAAGGTGGCAGCCATCGTGGGCAAAGGACTCGACTATGGTAGCAAACCCAAGGGTCTGATTCTTTTCCACAACTATCCCGACGGCGCTCGTACCGCTTTTGAGGAACACCTGGTCGAGGGTGCTCTCTATGCAGCTTCGGAGGGTGTGGTTAATATCCACTTCACCGTTTCGCCCGAGCACATCGATGGCTTCGAGAGTCTCTTCGAGAGCGTGAGGGAGAAATATGAGAGCAAATTCGGCGTTAAATATAACATCTCGATGTCGGTGCAGAAGAGCAGTACCGACACCATTGCGGCCAATCCCGACGGAACACCTTTCCGAGAGGACGATGGTCGCTTGTTGTTCCGTCCCGCAGGCCACGGTGCTCTGATCGAGAACTTGGGCGAGAGGGATGCCGACGTGCTCTTCGTTAAGACTATCGACAATGTTGCCCCCGACTGCTTGAAGGGCGACACTATCAAATACAAAGAGATTTTGGCTGGACTGTTGGTTGCAACCCAGCGCAAGGTGTTCGACTACGTTGAGCAGATTGAGTCGGGTAGTGCAAACCTCGACGAGGTGGCTGCCTTTGTTGAGGAGGGCTTGTGCGTAAGGCTTTCGGCCGAGGTGAAGGCTTTGCAGGGTCAGGAGTTGGCTGCTGCGCTGCTTAAAGTGCTTGACCGCCCCCTGAGGGTGTGTGGTATGGTGCGCAACGAGGGCGAGCCCGGTGGTGGTCCCTTCTGGGCCGAGGATGCCGACGGCAGCGTGGCATTGCAGATTGCCGAGTCGTCGCAGATTTCGCCCGAGCAGAAACACCTGATGGCCGAGGCTACCCACTTCAACCCCGTGGATATCGTTTGTGCCACCAAGAATCACAAGGGCGAGCACTACAACTTTGCCGACTTTGTGGATCCCCAGACCGGTTTTATTTCGAGCAAGTCGAAGAGTGGTAGGGAGTTGTTGGCTCAGGAGTTGCCCGGCTTGTGGAATGGTGCTATGGCAAGGTGGAACACTCTGTTTGTGGAGGTACCCATCTCGACCTTCTCGCCCGTGAAGGTTGTGAGCGACCTTCTCCGTGCCGAGCACCAACAGAAATAGGGTCTAACGTCTAAGGTCTAACGTCGAACGGCCCAAGTCTATATTGGTCGAGCAATGGCCGTAAGAGATACGAGCTTTGGCGAGTATCTCAGAAAAGTTTTTTGCGGAGCTTTTTTACAAAAAAGCGACAAACGAAAAGGAAAAAGAAAAAAATAATTCAAATACAAAATAAACACATAAAGAACTATGGAAAACAAAAAACTTCAAGAACTGACCGAGAAACTCTATGAGGAGGGTTTGTCGAAGGGTCGCGCCGAGGCAGAACGCCTGTTGGCCGAGGCCGAGCAGAAAGCAAAAGCACTTGTAGCAGAGGCTGAGCAGAAGGCTGCTGCTATTGTTAAAGCTGCCGAGCAGAAGGCTGCCGAGATTAAGAAAAACAACGAGACCGAGGTGGCTCTGGCTACCCGTGGTGCTGTTGCAGCCTTGAAGGAGAATATCGCCAACCTGGTGGTAGCAAAGAGCACCGCAGGCGCAGTTCACGCAGCAACCATTGACCCCGCATTTGTGAAGGAGATGTTGCTCGGTATTGCCAAGGGCTGGAATGGCGAGAAGGTTGAGTTGGCAGCTACTCTGCCCGCCGAGATGAAGGCTAAATTCGAGGCCGAGGCCGAGGGCGCTGTTAAGGCTCTGTTGGCCGAGGGTGTTGAGGTTGGCTACTCGGAGAAGGTGAAGAGCGGCTTTAAGGTGGCTCCCAAGGATGGCGGCTACTACATCAGCTTCACCGACGAGGACTTCGCAGCACTGCTGGGCGAGTATCTGAAAGAGAAAATTACTAAAACCCTCTTCTAAACGACTATGGCTACAAACTACTACTGCCTTGTTGCAGGACTCCGAGAGTACACGCTCGATGGCGATGTCAAAGGGTTCGACGCAAGGGTTGTGATAGAGGAGATTGCCGAGGCTCTGAGCAAGGCCGACCGCAAAGCACTCGCCGCACACCTTCTCTTCTGGGATGTGTGCAATCTGGTGAATGTGCGTAGTGGTCGCGAGGGCTTCTCGACGCTGGGCAATCTGAGCCGCGAGGAGTTGCAGGCCGAGTTGGAACAGCCAACGCTGCTGCCTGCCGAGCTGAGGGAGGTCATTACTCTCTATGCCGAGCTGAAAGGTGGCGAGGTGGATGCCGACGACGAGCGCTTGCAGAGAATCGACACTGCAAGAAGTTTTGAGGCGGCTCTCTTTGCAGCCTACTACCGCTACTGTGCCAAGAGCCGTTGCAGGTTTGTTAGGGAGTGGGCCGAGGCCGACCGCAACCTGCGCAACATCACCGCAGCCGTTACTGCCCGCCAGAGGGGTTTGACCATTGGCGACGTGGTTGTGGGCGAGGGTGAGATTGTGGCACAGCTGAGCCGTTCGTCGGCCGTAGACTTCGGCTTGAAGGGCGAACTGACCTATATCGACAACCTTATTGCCGCCCTGGGCGACAATCAAGACCTGCTGGACAAAGAACATCGCATCGACCTCATCCGCTGGAATATGGCCGAGGAGTTGGCTACGTTCGACTACTTCAACATCAACTACCTGCTGAGCTATGTGGCAAGGCTGGGCTTGGTACACCGTTGGGCAATGCTCGATGCCGATAGGGGCAAAGAGATGTTCCGCCGTTTGGTGGGCTCGCTGGGTGCCAAAGAGCAGATTGCCGATGCCGAGCGCAGGTATGCTGCCGAGTAGGGTAGGTGAGTTAATCCGCAAACAAGAGAAAACAAAAATAGATACACAAACACAATGAAAACAACAGGTAAAGTTCAAGGTATTATCTCGAACATCGTGATTGTTGAGACCGAGGGTGCAGTGTCGCAGAACGAGATCTGCTACATCACCATTGGTGGCGTCAAGCTGATGGCCGAGGTGATCAAAGTAAACGGCAAGAACGCCTATGTGCAGGTGTTCGACTCGACTCGTGGCCTGAGGATTGGCACCGAGGTGGAGTTTGCAGGCCACATGTTGGAGGCAACACTCGCCCCCGGCATCATTTCGCGCAACTACGACGGTTTGCAGAATGACCTCGAAAGGATGGAGAGCCTCTTCATCGAGCGCGGTACTCAGACCGACCCCATCGACTTCGAGAAACTCTGGGAGTACAAACCTCTGGCAAAGGTGGGCGACACCGTTACCGCAGGCGATTGGCTCGGCGAGGTTAAGGAGTTGTGGGTTGCCCACAAAATTATGGTTCCCTTTGTGATGAATGGCACCTACACCGTTAAGTCGCTGGCCGAGGCAGGCGAGTATAACGTAAACAAGGTGGTGGCTGTTCTGACCGACTCGGAGGGCAACGACTACAATGTAACTATGGTACAGAAGTGGCCTGTTAAGAAGGCTATCAAGGGCTATGTGGCCAAACCACGTCCCAGCCGCATTATGGAGACCGGCGTTAGGGCTATCGACACCTTCAACCCCATTGCCGACGGTGGTACCGGTTTTATTCCCGGTCCTTTCGGTGCTGGTAAGACCGTGTTGCAGCACGCCATCTCGAAACAGGCCGAGGCCGACCTTATTATTATGGTAGCGTGCGGTGAGCGTGCAAATGAGGTGGTGGAGATCTTTGCCGAGTTCCCCCACTTGGACGACCCCCGTACCGGCCACAAACTGATGGAGCGTACTACCATCATCTGTAATACCTCGAATATGCCCGTTGCGGCTCGTGAGGCTTCGGTTTACACCGGTATGACCATCGCCGAGTACTACCGTGCTATGGGTCTGAAAGTGTTGCTGCTGGCCGACTCGACTTCGCGTTGGGCACAGGCACTCCGTGAGATGAGTAACCGTTTGGAGGAGCTTCCCGGTCAGGACGCATTCCCTATGGACCTCTCGGCTATCATCTCGAACTTCTACTCGCGTGCAGGTTTGGTGCACTTGCGTAGCGGTGCTACCGGTTCGGTAACCTTCCTCGGTACCGTATCGCCTGCGGGTGGTAACTTGAAAGAGCCCGTGACCGAGTCGACCAAGAAGGCTGCAAGGTGTTTCTACGCTCTGTCGCAGCAGCGTGCCGACTCGAAACGCTACCCCGCAATCGATCCTCTGGACAGCTACTCGAAATACTTGGAGTATCCCGAGATTGTAGAGTACCTCGACGAGCACATCGAGCAGGGCTGGGTGAAGAACGTAATGGAGGGCAAAACCCTTGTACAGAGGGGTAAAGAGGCCTCGGAGCAGATTAACATTCTGGGTGACGACGGTGTACCCGTGGAGTATCACGAGAGGTTCTGGAAGAGCGAGCTTATCGACTTCGTTATCTTGCAGCAGGATGCATTCGACGATATCGACGCCAACTGCCCCATCGACCGCCAGAAGTATATGTTCGACTTTGTGATGGAGGTTTGTCGCAAGAAGTACGAGTTCGCCGACTTCGAGGAGTGCTCGGCCTACTTCAAGACTCTTATCAACCTCTTCAAGCAGCTCAACTATACCGAGTGGAAGAGTGCCGAGTTTGACACCTATCGTGCCAAGATTGACGAATTTGTAGCCACCAAATAACCCAAGAGAGTACTATGGAAACAAAGGCTTTTCAGAAAATATATACCAAGATTGATAATATCACCAAGGCAACCATCTCGCTCCGCGCAACCGGCGTGGGTAACGACGAGCTGGCAACAGTTGGTGGCCACTTGGCCCAGGTGGTGAAGATTATGGGCGACCAGGTTACCTTGCAGGTGTTCGAGGGTACCGAGGGTATCTCGACCGATGCCGAGGTGGTATTCCACGGCGTACCCCCAACGCTCAAAGTGGGCGATGGTTTGGCTGGTAGGTTCTTCAACGCCTACGGTCAGCCTCTGGAAGGTGGCGCTCCCGTTGAGGGCGAGGAGAGGGAGATTGGCGGTCCTACCGTTAACCCCTTCAAGCGTCGTCAGCCCAGCGAGCTGATTGCTACCGGTATTGCAGGTATCGACCTTAATAATACTATTGTATCGGGTCAGAAGATTCCTTTCTTTGCCGACCCCGACCAGCCCTACAACCAGGTGATGGCAAATGTGGCTCTTAGGGCCCAGGCCGACAAGATTATTCTGGGTGGTATGGGTATGACCAACGACGACTTCCTCTACTTCAAGAACTTGTTTGAGAACGCAGGTGTGTTGGATAGGATTGTGTGCTTCGTGAACACCACCGAGAACCCCCCTGTGGAGCGTCTGCTGGTACCCGATATGGCTCTGACCGCTGCCGAGTACTTTGCAGCCGACAAGGGTGAGAAGGTGTTGGTACTGCTGACCGATATGACCCTCTACTCCGATGCATTGGCCATCGTGTCGAACCGTATGGACCAGATTCCTTCGAAGGACTCGATGCCCGGCTCGCTCTACTCGGACTTGGCAAAGATCTACGAGAAAGCAGTGCAGTTGCCCAGCGGTGGTTCGATTACCATCATTGCCGTGACTACTCTGTCGGGTGGCGATATTACCCACGCTGTGCCCGATAACACCGGTTATATTACCGAGGGTCAGTTGTTCTTGCGTAACGATACCGACACCGGTAAAGTTATCGTAGACCCCTTCCGTTCGCTGTCGCGTCTGAAACAGCTCGTAATTGGTAAGAAGACCCGTGAGGATCACCCTCAGGTGATGAATGCTGCCGTGCGACTCTACTCGGATGCTGCCAATGCCAAGACCAAATTGGAGAACGGTTTCGACCTGTCGGACTACGACGAGCGTGCACTCAGCTTTGCTAAGGAGTACTCGGACAAGCTGCTGTCGATCGACGTAAACATCGACATCACCGAGATGTTGGATACCGCTTGGAGTCTGTTTGCTAAACACTTCGACAAGAGCGAGGTTACCATTAAGGCCGAGCTGGTAGAGAAGTATTGGCCAGAGGCATAATGCCGGGGAAAATAAACTAAAACCATTCTAAATCACGAAATTAGATGGCAATTAAATTTCAATATAACAAAACATCGCTTGGCGAACTCGGCAAGCAGCTCAAAATGCGCCAAAGGGCACTTCCTACTATCAAGAGTAAGGAGTCGGCCCTGAGGGTTGAGGTGTCGGCGGCCAAAGACAAGGCCGAGGGCTACCTCCACCGTATGGAAGAGCTGATGGAGCGCTATGACTATATGGCGGCTCTGTGGGGCGAGTTCGACAAAGACCTGCTGAGGGTTAAGGATGTCGAGCTGGGCATTTCGAAGATTGCCGGTGTGAGGATTCCTGCCCTGAAAGATGTGGTCTTCGAGCAGAGGCCCTACGACCTCTTCTCGTCGCCCGCTTGGTTGAGCGATGGTGTGGAGGTGCTCAAAGAGATTGCCCGCCTGGGCATCGAATATGAGGTCTACCAGCGCCGCACCGAACTGCTCGACCACGCCCGCAAAAAGACCACCCAGAAGGTAAACCTCTACGAGAAGGTGCAGATTCCGGGCTACGAGGATGCTATCCGCAAGATTAAGCGATTCCTCGAAGACGAAGAGAACCTCTCGAAGAGCGCACAGAAGATTGTTAAGACCAAACACGAACAAAATGCCGACACGCTATGATAGTTAAGATGAATAAATATACTCTTGTGCTCTATCACAAGGCGCAGGAGGAGTTCTTGCAGAGGTTGCAGGAGCTCGGTGTGGTCGACATTACCACCACTGGTTGGGAGCCCAACGAGTCGGAGAGGTCGCTGCTGTTGGAGATCGAGGCGCACAAAGAGGCCTCGGAACTCTTCTCGGCGCTCCGCAAGAAAGAGGGCTTTGTTGTGGGCGAACCCTACGCCACCGGCGAGGAGGCCTATGAGCACTACCGCGAGGCTTCGGCCAAGATCGAGAGCCTCACCAACCAGATTGCCAAGGCAACCAAAGAGGCCGAGGAGCTTGCCGTATGGGGCGAGTTCAACCCCGAGGCCATTGAGCGTTTGGCTGCCGAGGGCATCGTGTTGCACTTCTACTCGTGCTACACCAGCGAGTTCAACCACGCTGTGGCCGAGTGGAGGGAGAGATACACTGTCGAGGAGATTGCCGAACACAACGGCACTACCTATTTTGTAATCGTCTGCCGTAAGGGCGAGTCTACTCCCGCCATCGATGCTCAGGTGGTACGCACACCTGCTACCAACCACGAGGGCAAGATGGCCGAGGTGAAGGCCTTGGAGGCCGAGCTGGCCGAGTGGAACGGAGTTATGGGCCGCTGTGTGGCAAGTGCCGAGCTGATCGACGACCACGGTTGCTCGATTAAGGATTCGCTCCAATTCAGCAGCGTAAGGCGTAGCGGTAAGGGCGAGGCCGAGGGACACCTTGTGGTGTTGCAGGGCTGGGCTCCTGAGGAGAACGCCGCCGCTGTGGACGCAATGTTGGATGCCGAGCCTGAGGTGATCTACGCCAAGGAGAGGCCCACTATGGAGGACGAAACCCCTGTAAAACTGCGCAACGGTTGGTTTGCCAAACCCTTTGAGTTTATTGGCGACTTCTATGCAGTGCCCAAGTATGGCACGATGGACCTGACGATGTACTTTGCACCCTTCTATATGCTCTTCTTCGGCTTCTGTATTGGCGATGCGGGCTATGGTGCAACCTTCTTCCTGATAGGTCTGTTTATGTACTTGAAGAAGATGAAGGGTATGAAGCTCATCTCGCAGCTGGTTATGTGGCTGGGATTTGGTGCAACATTCTTTGGTCTGTGCGTGGGTAACGTCTATGGTGTGTCGCTCATCGGCAAGGGCGTGCCCGAGTGGTACAACAATGCTATGACCACCATCAACGACCAACTCTTCTACATTGCACTCGGATGCGGTATTGTGCAGATTATCTTTGCACTGATACTCAATGTGATAAACACCACTATTGCCTACGGATTTAAGTACTCGTTTGGCACTCTGGGCTGGCTTATTATATTGGTAGACTGCTTGTTGGCGTTCTTGCTGCCTATGGTTGGCGTGGAGGGCTTCTCGTTCTCGTCGCCTGTGTGCCTGGGTATCTTGGGCGTAGGTGCGGTGCTGATGCTGCTGCTCAATAACCCCAACCGCAACCCTCTGGTGAACTTCGGTTCGGGCTTGTGGGACACCTACAACAACCTTACAGGTCTGTTGGGCGACGTGCTGAGCTATGTGCGTCTGTTTGCTATCAGCTTGTCGGGTGGTGCGTTGGCGGTGGTGTTCAACGACTTGGCCGGCAGCCTTGCTCCCGACACTCCCGGTTTGCGTCAGCTCGTGATGTTCCTGATTTTGGCCTTTGGTCACGGTATCAACATCTTTATGTCGGCCATTGGCGCATTTGTTCACCCCATGCGTCTGACCTTCATCGAGTTCTACAAGAACGCTGGCTTTGAGGCTTCGCAGAGGATTTACACTCCCTTCAAAAAGAGTAAAAACAACTAAAATTCAAATAATTAACAACTAAAAACAATTAAAACATTATGAACATTATTCTTGCTTACATTGGCGTAGTGCTTATGGTAGCACTTTCGGGTATCGGTAGTGCTTATGGTACCTCTATCGCAGCAAACGCAACCGTTGGTGCGATGAAAAAACGTATGAACTCGTTTGGTCAGTCGATGATTTTGTCGGCTCTGCCCGCAACTCAGGGTCTTTATGGCTTTGCTGCATTCTTCTTCGTGCAGAACTACCTGACCGCAGGTATCAGCCTGATGCAGGCTGCTGCTATCTTTGGTCTTGGTTTGACCGTAGGTATGGTATGTTTGTTCTCGGCAATCCGTCAGGGCCAGATTTGTGCTAACGGTATCGCTGCTATCGGTGGTGGCTACGACGTTATGGGTAAAACCCTGCTGCTCGCAGTATTCCCCGAGTTGTATGCAATTATCACCGTGGCTGTTACCTTCCTTGTAACCGGCCTTATGGGTGAGCCCGTTGTGTTGTAATTCATCACTACGGACAACAACAAAAAACTCCTCCCGAAAGTTCGGGAGGAGTTTTTTGTTTTATGCTTGGTGCAATTAGAAACAGTAACCTACGCGGATGCTGAAACTCATTGCGATGTTGTCGTTGTGGGTGCCGAGCCACTTCCAGAGTTGAAAACCGTGGTGGTAGCCCGTCTCGGCGGGGATGCCCACTGCTGGACCGCCGCCAAACCAACCATCCAAAATCAAGCGGCCAAAGGTGGTCTGGTAGCCTGCGGTGGCGAGCAGAGTGCCCATAGCAGCCAAGCGTCGGTGGCCATTTGCGGAGGTGTAGTGGTAGCGCGAGTAGATTGCCTCGGGACGCAGATAAAAGCCGCACAGAGGGCCTTTCTCCTCCTCGGTGAGGAAGAACTTGTGTCCATAGCGGAGCGTGAATCCCAGAGGGGCGTTTTGGTACTTGTCGTAGCCGGCACAGATAAGGCTGGCACACACCTCGCCACTCTGACGGTGGGGCAGGGCGTACTCGTATGACACTTTGGTGCTACCTGTGGCCCACGAGAGGAAGGTTATCTTTATGGCTTTGTTGTAGCCCTCGGTTTGGGCCTGAGTGGTGGTTGCCAAGCCCCCGAGGATAAGCAGTGTGAGCAGTAGTTTGCGCATAATCTATTGTGTAGGGGTTAGAAATTCTTGCCAAACGAGATGTAGAAACCTCCTGCGGGGTTGCGGTCGGTGCCACTTGCCAGCAGCGTAATGGGGCCGAGCGAGGTGTTGTAGGTGTACTTCACGCCAAAGCCAAACAGAGTGTCACGGAAGAGGAACATTCGGCGGAAATCGTCGTCCTGAATGGCGTAGTTGGCCACCAGCGAGAGGTATTGGTTCTTCTGGAAACGGTAGCGGGCCTCCACGGCACCCACCATTACGGAGTTGTCGAAGAGCTCGATGTGTTGAAGTCCTACGAAGGGCATCTGCTGGGGCATGTGTCGTCCGGGCAGAGTTCCGCCCATCGAGTTGCGGTAGGCATAGGTTACCTCTTGGCCCATAAGTGTGCGGCCATAGATCGAGGGGAGCAGGGTGAGCTGACCATTACCCAAGAGGTTTACGGTACCCAGAACGTGATAGCTGAGCGAGGCAAAGGGCTCGTGGTCGTGTACCTCCAAACCGTTGTTGGTATGGACTATGTAGTCGGCCTCGATCGACCAACCCTTGGTGGGCACATAGAAGTCGTCGAGCGACTCGTAGTGGCCCCCAATTCGATAGTTGATGTAACCCTCTTTGGTCGCCTCGCGAAGGGTGTTGCCGTCTTGGTAGAGCGACTCGTAGAAGTCGAAATAGTCGTACTCGAAGCCCATTGCGAGGTTGAAATTACGCATATAGATGTCCGAAAACATCAGCGAGAGGGTGTGGAGGTTGTAGTTGGCCGAGTTGGCGGTGCGAATACCGTTTTTGTAGAAAACAAAGTCGCTGTACTGATACTTGTAGTTGAACGTAAACTCGCCAATGAATACCCTGTTGCTCGACGCGCTCAGCTTGACGTATGGACTCTGGCTCAGACGAGTGGTCAGACCAATACGGGGCTTGAACGTGTTGCCTATAAGGGTCATCTCGGTGTTGAGCAACAGCGCAGCCAACTCGTGGGAGTCGAAACGAAAGCCTACATTTACCATTGCATTCTGCTTATCATCCACTCCGAGGGTGAGGTCGTAGGGGGCGTTGTGCGAAAGGCTGTACTTAACAAAGTCGAAACCGCCCAGATTGCGCACCTGCTCGATGTTGCGGTTGAACTCCTTGCGGGTTACGGTGGTGTAGGGTTTCAGGTCGAGATATTTGCTTATGATGCGCCTCTCCATAATGTTGAAGCCTTTCAGATGAATGGCTCCGATACGCAGTGGAGTGTCGTCGGAGTAGTGCCTCTCTCGCTTGGGAGGGCGGTAGCCTTCGGGAAGGCCAATCTCCTTGCGCAACTGCTGCAAGCCCTGACGGTGTGCGTCGGCCTCTCTCTGACCGCGCAACACGAGAGAATCCACAGCCTCGGTCGTGAAGCTGGCAGCCGAGTAGGGAGCCACCTCGGGATGGATGTAGTAGTCGCAGTCGGCTTTGTTGGCCTCGAACTTGTCGCGCCCCAAGAAGGTGGTTATCTGCTCGAAGATGATGACCATATTCTCCACATCTTTGTCGGTACGGATGCCGTCGGAGAGGTCTACGCCAATGACAATGTCGGCTCCCATATCGCGAATAACGTCTACGGGGAAGTTGTTGTAGACACCGCCATCGACCAACACCATATCTTTGTACCTTACGGGCTTGAATACACCCGGAATCGACATACTTGCCCTGATGGCTACGGCCAGATTGCCACTGCGGGCCACATATTCGCTGCCGGTGTTCATGTCATACGCCACGCAGGCAAACGGAATGGGCAGGTCGTCGAACGACTCCATATGTTGGTAGCCGAGCAGCAGCTCGTTCAGTTGGTCCATAAATTTGTCGCCCCTGACGAAGCCGCTCGGCATAGAGATGTCGTCGGTCGAGAGCATCACGTCGAACATATAGCTGTCGTCTTTCTGCTTGTTGGCAAAGAGCTGCTGATTGCGGGCGCGACGGTCGGTAAAGACGTCGAACCAATTCATTGTCGTAAAGAGTTCTTCGATCTCCTCGATGGTGTAGCCCACGGCATAGAGTCCGCCCAGAATGGAGCCAATGCTGGTGCCGGCAATGTAGTCGATGGGGATTCCGGCCTCTTCGATAGCTTTGATTACGCGCAGTTGGGCAGCACCCTTGGCACCACCTCCGCTCAACACGAGTCCCACACTCTTGCGTCCTGGGGCTTGTGGGTCGTCAATCACCTTTTTGGCCTCTGCACTCTGGGGCGACACCACAAGTGCCACACCCAACAGCAGGGCTACAACTATATGTTTTATAGCTTTCATCTGTGCGCTTTTCTATCTCTGTTTCTGAATCCACTCTTTATAACGAAATTGGGGCGGAGGGTATTGCTCTTGTTTTGGCTCGGCAATCCTTCCACCCCAACTATTTTCTCCTTCGCCTTGTGAATGTGAAGGTCGGGTAGTGTCGGTTTATTGTTGTTTCAGACCTCGCTACTCGTAGTTGCCCGATTTGAGAAGGCCGACCTCTTTGTCTGTGAGGAAACGCCACTCGCCACGTTTGAGCTTCTGCTTGGTCAGACCCGCGAAGTAGACCCTGTCGAGCTTGCCCACACGGTAACCAACGTGCTCGAACATACGCCTTACGATACGGTTGCGGCCCGAGTGAATCTCGATACCCACAGCGTTTTTCATCTTGGGGTCTTCAACGTAGCAGATGTCGTCGGCAGCAATCTCGCCATCTTCGAGGGTTACGCCCATAATCAGACGCTCCATATCGCCACGCTCCAAACGCCTGTCGAGGCTCACCTGATAGATTTTCTTCTTCTCGTAGGTGGGGTGGGTGAGTTTCTTGGCCAGATCGCCATCGTTGGTGAGCAACAGCACGCCTACACTATTTTTGTCCAGACGGCCCACGGGATAGATGCGCTCGTTGCAGGCGTTCTTCACCAGATCCATCACGCTCTTGTCGGCGTGGGGATCGTCGAGGGTGGTAACGAAGCCTTTGGGCTTGTTCATCACAATGTAGACCTTCTTTTCGTTCTGAATCTGCTTGCCGTTGTAGCAAACCACGTCGCCGGGCATCACTTTGCTACCCAACTCGGTCACCACCTCGCCATTTACGGTGATAGCGCCCGAGGTGATATACTCGTCGGCCTCCCTACGCGAGCAGATGCCCGACATCGAGATGTAACGGTTCAGACGGATAGCCTCGCTCTGCTTGGGAGCGTCGTAGCTGGGATAGTTTTCGAGAGTGTAGTGGTTTGCGGTATTGACCATCGCCTTAGGCTCTTTTTTCTCGAAACGGGGCTTGTGGTCAAAGCTTTTGCGCTCGCCGAAGGGCTTGCGGTCGCCATAAGGCTTGCGGTCACCAAACGACTTGTGCTCGCCGAACGATTTGCGCTCACCAAAAGGCTTGCGGTCGAACTGCTTGCGCTCGCCGTTGAAACTGCGCTCCTCGCGATTAAAGCTGCGCTCACCGCCCTCGCGGTTGTAGCTACGCTCCTCACGGTTGAAGTTGCGTTCACGATTGTAGCCGCCCTCGGTGCGGTTAAAGTTACGCTCGCGATTGAAAGTGCGCTCGCCACCCTCGCGGTTAAAGCTGCGCTCCTCACGGTTGTTGTAACCACGCTCTTCGCGATTACCATAGCCGCCTTCGCGGTTGTAGCTGCGCTCACGGTTATAGCCACCGCGCTCCTCACGATTGAAGCTACGCTCACGATTGCCGTAGCCACCTTCGCTGCGCGAGTAGCCGTTGTTGTTTCGGTTGAAATCTGTCAGTCGATTATCCCTGGTAAAGTTGGGATTGTAGGAGTGGCGACGCTCGCTCTGCTGCTCTCCGCCCTGCTGATTTTTGCGCGAGGTGGTCGAGTAGAGTGCCTCTCGGCCTTCGCCACCGCTGCGTGCACGTCGATCTTTGGTAAACGACTTGTATGCCTCATTTGAACTCTTTGAATCTTCGCGATTGAAATCGTTGCGCTCAGATGTTGCCCTCACGGGATAGTCTGTTGTTCTCATTGTGTTTTAACTAAGTTGGTAATAAAAATATGTATGTAAAAAATCTACCACAAAAGTAGGTTATTTTTTGCTAAGTTGTGCACCTTTTCTCGTTTTTGGAGAGTTTTATACCCAATAATAGTGCCGAGGTTGCAAAAAAAAGCCCCACAGGGAATAAACATCCTTGCGGGGCTTTCATTATGGGGCGAAAATTGCCCTGATAGTGCGGGGTTTAGAACTTGCCTACGTTGTAGTAGATGTCCTTACCCTCGGGGGTGTACATTGCGTTCAGACGGTCGGCGAAGTGCTCCTCTACCTTGCCACGAACAACCTTCATGGTCGAGTTGATCAGGTGGTTCTGCTCGGTGAAGGGCTCATCCAGCAGTGCAAAGGTTGCGGGCAACCAACGCTCGGGGAACTGACCCTCGAATTTACCACCTTTCTTGTACTCGTTGAGGTCTTTCTGTACCAGCTCAACAATCTTGCGCTGACCCTCCTCGCTGTCGAGCGAGAGTTTCAGGGGAGCCAAAGCCGCTTTCATAGCCTCTTTGTTGGGCGAGATAAGCAGGGTGGTGTAGGGATCCTGGTTGTTGTGGAGAATTGCGTGGTCGATGAACTTCGAGGTCGAAACGTATGCCTCCTCGATGCCCTCGGGACAGTATTTCTCGCCGTCGGCAGCAATCAGCAGACTCTTGAAACGGCCGTAAACGTAGAGCAGATCGCCCTTGATGGCACCCATATCGCCGGTATACAACCAGCCATCTTTAACGGTGTCGGCGGTCGATTTCTCGTTTTTCCAGTAGCCCATCATCACGTTCTCGCCTTTGCAGACCATCTCGCCCTTCTCGCCCTCTGGGAGCTCGTTGCCGTCGGGATCGCAGATTTTCATCTCGAAGGGTTTAACCATCACGCCGCTCGAACCGAACTGATACCTCAGAGGGCCGTTCGACGAGATTACGGGGGTTGCCTCGCTCAGACCGTAGCCCTGGAACATAGGCATGCCCACTGCCATAAAGAATACCTGCAACTCTTTGTCGAGCAGTGCGCCACCGCCCACAAAGAATTTCAGCTCGCCACCAAATGCCTCGCGAACTTTCGAGAAGATAACCTTGTCGAACAACCATACCAGAGGTTTGCGCAGAGCCCTCAGACCCTTGCCACGCTCTTTGTCGCTGTCGCCGTTGTAGGCAATAGCGTTTTTGAGGCCCCAGTTGTAGAGTGTTTCAACCACTTTGCCTTTGGCCTTGATGCTGTTCTCGATATTCTTTTTGAAGTTCTTAGCCAGGGTAGGAACGCTAAGAATGATGTGGGGTTTAACCTCTTTGATGTTCAGAGGAATGTTGCGCAGGGTCTCTTTACCGGTGCGGCCGTTCTGTACGGTAGCCACCTGAGCACCCTTGTGCATAAAGATGTAGAAACCTACAACGTGTGCGAAGCAGTGGTCCAGAGGAAGGATGATAAGAGTCCTCCAACTCTGGTCGATATCCATAAGGGTAAGTGCCTGCTCCACGTTGGCGGTGTAGTTGCGGTGCGACAGACAAACGCCTTTGGGGTCTGCGGTGGTACCGCTGGTATAGGTGATGGTTGCCAGATCGTCGTTCTGGATAGCCTGACCGATTTTCAGGAAGCCCTCTTTATCCTCAGCGAGGAGCTCTTTACCGAGCTCGATAACGCTCTGCAACGATACCTCTTTGGCCTGATACTCGTCGATGGGGTCCAAAACGATAACTTTCTCTACCAGGGGAAGCTCATCGATGATGCGACGGATTTTGGGCAACTGAGTTTTCGAAACCATAATGTATTTGGTATCCGAGTGTTTCAGACGGAAGGTCAGGTCGTTGCTCTCTTCGAGTTTGATCGACAGGGGCACGTTGGCAGCACCTGCGTAGAACATAGCCAACTCCGAGATAATCCAGAGGTTGCGGCCCTCCGAGAGGAGCGACATATTGTCTTTGGGTTGTACGCCAAGTTTCACCAGACCTGCACCGATTGCGTATACTTGGTCGCGAACCTGTGCATAAGTAGTATTAGTCCACTCGTTGCCAATTTTCTCTTTCAAAAATACGTTGCTGGGGTACTTTGCAACAGACTCTTCAAAGAGATCTACCAATGTTTTCTTCATAAAATAAGTTTTATTTTAGTTCAATTTATGTCTGTGTGGCACCGCAAATATAACAATTTTGTCGTGGTTTGCAACATATACCCACTTTTATTACGTTTCCGGCTAATTTTTTCCACTTTTAGTGGCAAAAAGGCTAATAAATTATCAAATCGTCCAATCTGACCTTGGGTACAAAGTGTCGGCCCTGCTCTTCGCGCCAATAGTCGTGCGACTCTTCGGGCGAGATGGTCGTAAGTTCAATCTTCTCGTCGCCTTTGCCTATGGCAACCACCAACAAAGGCTCCAACTCCAACCCCAATGCAGCCTTCACTGCGGGGCGGTCGAATGCTCCGATGCAGATGCCGTTAAGGCCTATCTCGGTGGCTTGCAAAAGCATACTCTGGGCCGAGATGCCCAGGTCGATGTAGATGTAGTGGTCGTTCTCCTTGGCGGCGCTGCAAATCACCACAAAGGCTCGTGGCTCGTGGCCCTCGAAGGGCAGGCGCATATCTCTCAGCGCGCCACCCAAACGGATGTAGGGCAACACCTTGTGGGCCTCGTCGCTCAACACGGGGCGGAAACGCAACAACTGCTGGTTACGAGCCGAGGGAATCTTGGTATTTACGTCAATTATGCGACGCAGCTGGTCGGCCCTGACCACAAACGAGTTGTCGTAGCCGCGATAGCTGCGGTTTTTTTCGAGCAGTCGCACCAGACGGGGTGCCGACTTGGCTTTGGTGGAGGGCTGAGCCTTAAAGTCCTCCATCTTCTTCTCCAAATAGTTGTCTGCCATATTTCTTGGGGTCTAACGTCAGTAGATTGCGGGTGTTGTAAAAAAACAATGGCTGCCCATTGTGGTTAGGAAGGTTGGGCAGCCATTGTACACATAGCGATTTGTGCGTCTGCTATGTATGTCTATTTGTAACCGAACTCAACCGAGCTGTTGAGCGACGAAGTCTCGATTACGTTCACAACGTTGAAGTTGTCGCCACCGGTAACGAAGAATATCAGACGGCAGTTCTCGGGCCTCCAATGGCTCTCCAACTCCATAGTGAAGACGTAGTCTACAACCTGACCCTCGGCCAACTCGCCCAGAGTGTAACCACGGTAGCGGTAGATACCGGCACTCGAACTGTGGTTGCTGTCGGCAATGCGGATTACCGACTCGTGGTAATCGAAGTCGTAGTCGAAGATACCCGAACTGTTGTTCTGGGGAGCGTAGAGCTCATCCTCCACCAACCAAGCACCCACGCGATACTCGCCAGCCTGAGCAGCCTTGACGGTTGCACGAGCAATTACGGTCGAACCCTCGATGCTGCTACGAGCCGAGATGCCTGCTGCGGGAGCCGAAAGACGGACGTTGTCGATGAACTTTTTGAGGTTCTCTTTGTTGCCCGCACGACCATTATTGCCATAGCTGTGCGACATATTCACAACTATGGTAGGCCAGGAGCTTACGCCAAATACGTTGGGCATATTCGAGTAGGGAGCGTTCAGAGTCACCTTGTCTACTTTGGGGTTGGTCGAATCGTCGTTGTAGGTGTGGGCAGCTGCCAGCACGAAGCCGTCTTTGTACTGCTCATCTGCTTTGAGGTCTTTGATTGCCGACGACCAGTAGGGGCAGTTGGGGCAACCGGTACCGGTGTACTGATTTACCAACACGCGGGGCTCGAACGAGGTGTTCTCGGGGTCGGTGTCGATAGCACGGCTGGGAATTGCGAAATCTACGGAGGTGATACGCAAGGGTTTGTTCTTGGTGTTAGCCGAGCCATAGCTGAGCCAGATATCCCTCACACCGGTCTCGGAGGGGGTGTACTGGGGCAGGGTATAGAGGTCATCGTTAGCATCCACATAGTCTACCATCTGGAAGTCGGTGTCGGTAATCTCGTCGGTCGAATTGCTCAGGTAGAATTTGATTTTGTTGGCGTCGTTTACCACCTTGCCATCCTTGCGGACAATGATAAACACAGCCTCCTCGCCACGCTGGAATACGGTCGAGGTGGCAATAGCGCTCAGACCCTCCTGACCCTCTACGTCGCTCAGGTCGAGTTTGCTGAAATTGGCATCTACGGCAGTAACCTCCACGGTGTTCGACTTCTTGTCGTTGTACTTGAAGTAGAATTTGTACACGCCGGGGGTGTTGGTCGAGAAAGTGAGGTTCTCCATAGCCACCACGTTGTCGTTCTCGGCATCGTGGGCGCTCAGCTGGCTTGCCTCCAAGGTCTCGCCGTCGAGGGTTGCGCTAAACGACACTGCATCTTTGCCATCGGCATAGATGGTAGTGGCCGAGGCGGTTACTTTCAGGTTGCTCTCTCCGCCATTGTTGGGACCCTCGTTGGGGCCGTCGCAACCGGCAAGGGTAGCCACCACCGCAGCCATCATTGCAAAATACTTAACGATTTTCATCTCTCTTGATTCTTGGTTGTGTTATTGTTTTTTTGTGAATTTTGTCGGTTTTGTTTCTGCTCGGCTCGCTTGGCTTAGAACGAGGTGCTGAGCATTAGGTTCAGACCCGTGTAGGCGGGCGAGTAGCGACACACACCGCCCGAACAAACCATACCGGCCCTGTTGCGACCATAGCTGATTTGTGCGCGGGTGCGACCCTCGGTGTAGCTTGCACCGAAGCTGTAATAGTTGATTTTGTCCACCTCGTTGTGGTGGTTGTTGCGCCACTCGGTCCTCTGGTGGTTGTACATGCTGCTTGCAAATACGCTCCACTTGGGAGCCATATTGTACTCCACGAGTCCTGCCACCCAGTCGCCCTCGTAGTCGTTCGAGAGCAGATACTGAGCCTCCACACGCACCGAGTTTTTGCGGTTAATCTTGTAGGTCACGTCGCCCACAAAGATGTTCGACATACAGGTTGTGGGGTGGGCCATGTCGTTGTGGGGGATAAACTGCTGCATCGAGTAGAAGAAGGTTGCTTTCCACTCTTTGCTCCACTGGCGCTCCACGTCGAAGTTGAAGTCGCGCCAGAACATCACTCTCTCCCTTGTGATGGCCTGATTGTCGCGCAGAGTGTAGGCGGTCGAGTAGTTGGCGTGGAATGTCCAGCTGTCGTACCTTACTTTGCGGTTGCGGATTTTGTAGAACACGTCGATCTGTGCACCAATCTCGCCCTCGGGCATAACCTGCAAGGGGTTCAGGTTGGCCAGCATATAGGTGTGCTGACGTGTGAGTGCGGGCAGATAGTTGAGCATATTGCCCGCGCCGCCCTCGTAGAGCGACAGACGGGTGCCCATATTGTCGAGCACACGAGCCTGGGCCATTACGCTGAAAGTGCCCTTGGTGTAACCAGCCTCGGTCAGCAGAGCCATACCGCTCTTGACCTCGTCGCTGGCGATGGTGCAGAGGTCTTTGCTTTTGCCTGCAAATTCGCCTTTGAGCGACAGACCCCTCCAATCGAACGACGTGCGTGCCGACCAGAGATTTACCACAGGGCTCTCCATACCTCGCATCACAAAGCCGAGGTCGGTTTCGCCCAGATTGAGCGACTCGTAACGCATCAGATAGCTACCCTCGACAGCCATCATAGCCTCGCTCCAACCGAGCATATCCGAGAGCCACAGACTTGCGTCCATACCGCCCAAGAACGATTTGGCGTGAGTCAGATAGAGCCTTGGTGTGCCGGCAAAAACTTTCAACGAGAGGTAGTCCAGGGGGCGGAAGGTGGCTCTTGCACCCGTGGTTGCGGTGTTGAGTCCCAACTGCCTGTCCTCGAAACTGCGGTAGATAAGTCCGCTACCCAGCTGGTCGTAGAAGTCGCCCAGAGTGAAGGTCAGATTTTCGCCACGATAGTGCGAGAAGAAGTTGGCCACCACAAAAGTGGGGTCGGCAGCTCCGTATTCGCGCAGTTCGTAGCCTTGCAGTGCGGGCAGATAGGCATCGCCCTGCAAGCCAAACGACCAAGCACCCTTGTTGTAGTCGAGTTTGATGTGGTTGTTTGAGCCGAAGGTGGCATCGAGTTCTTTGCCGATTTTGGCGTCGTCGAGATAGTAGATGCTGTTCGACTCGACGCTACCGGTCAGTACGCCTCCGCCGACCATAATCTGTGCGCTGACCATAGAGGTCACGCCCACCACGGTCGCCAGAGTGAGTAAAAGTCGCTTCATTGGTTGTTTCTATTATAAAAAGCCGAACAGAAACCCTCCGCCCTTTGTGGAGCAGAAGATTTCTGATAGGCGTTGTTGCTTAGTGTTTTACGCTGTCGATTAGCGTGCGTAGAAGCCGCTCTCGACACGTTTGCGGGTGGTCTCGCGATACTCCTTCACATCACGAACGATGAATGGCTCAACCTCCTCGTGCATGGTTACGGGAGTGGTGAAGTTGGTCATCGAGCTTGTGCGCCTTACGGGGCTAACCTTGTGGGTGTTGTTCACAACCTGTTTCTGACCGCCGGCCATCTTAGCTTTGGCCTGCTGGCTCTCGCCGCTCCAACCACGGGTCAGCACAATCTCCGAGATAACGCTCGAAGCCACTGCAAACTGGGTGTAGTACTCATCCTGTACCGAACCCATATTGGGGAAGTAGCTCACACCGTCGATAACCATAGGCTTGATAGTGATGGTGTTGCCATCTGCCGAAATCTCAACGGGGAATTTACCGTCGAAGATGGTTGCGCTCTCGTCCCAAACGTAGGGATACATAGTGCTGCTGTAAGTATCGTAGGCCAACATGTGGTACTCGTTGATGTACTCGCCGTAGCCGCTGTCGGTGGTAGTCCACGACGACATGGGGATGTAGTTGTTGATGTTGAAGGGAACCCAAGCGTTGCCCTGAGCATCGAACTGGATGTACCATTTAGGACCGAAGTCATAAACGGGCGAAGTACTGCTCCAACCATTGTAGGTGTTCGAGATAAAGAGGTCGTAGGCACTCTGGTAGCTATCTTTGGCCTCACCGGTCAGGTCGAAGCTCCAACCGGTACAGATAATCTGGTTGCGGTTGCGGGCGTCGTCGTTGAAGTTGTCGATAGCGTCGGTCAGCTCTGCGTAGTACTTGTCGGTCGACTCTTTCGAAACACCGTGCTGTGCGAAGGTGTCGTAAACCGACTGGGGCAGAGTCTCGGGATAGGTCTGGTTGCCGATGCTGATCTTGCTGGTCTTCTCAGCGGTGAGGGTTGCAATCTCGCCGGTGTCTGCATCCACGATATCTTTGTAGAGGATGGTTGCTTTGGCGGTCCAATCGCCTTCGAGCGAGGTGAAGTACTCCGACTCAACCTTGTTCTCACCCGAGGTGATAGACGAGGTGGCCTTGTAGGTACCCGAGTAGGTGAAGCGGCTCTCACCGTTGTAGACCTTCATTGCGAAGTAGGTGGTAGCGTTGGGCCTCGACTGGAACTCGATGGTGTAACCATCCTTGTCGTTGATCATAGCGATCTCGCTTGCGCTCATAGGAGTACCGTAGTAGTCGAGCAGGGTCTCGGGGCTGTAACCTGCACCGAGCCACTCGCGCTCGTAGTTGGCAATGTAGTAAGCCTTTTTGATCTGCGACGACTCGGCCGATTTCTTGATGTTGAAACGTACCATGTCGGGATCCGACTCCAAAACGGTGATATCAACCTTAGGCTCTTTCAACTTAGGCTCGCCAAGCTGGAACTCTTTGTGACACATAGTCTGCAAAGTTGCATCGCAGATGCCGTCGCCATCTTTGTCGCCACCGCCCATAGCTACTACATAGGCGTGGTAGATGTTCTTGGAGTTGGTCAGTGCGCCATCAACAAAGTAGAAGCAGTTGCCCATATTGTCGGGGTCCATACCCATCCACATCTCTTTGGCACCGGTAAGGCTGATTGCACCCTCGTTGAAACCACTCTCCGAGGTGATGAACCACTGCATATATTTCTCGTTGTTGTTCAGGTAGGGAAGTACCTCCTCGCGCATACTCTCGGTAATAACCCAAACGCAGTACTGCTCAACCTCCTCGCTGGGGGTAAAGCGGAGTTTTGCTTTGGTGTTGTCGTTGTCCGACGACAGCAGAACGTCGATCTGTACGCTACCGCTGAAAGGCTCGGGCTGTTTAGTGGTAACCAACTCCTGAATAGCGAAACCATACCACCAAGGCACCTGGTTCTGCGACACCTCGATGTCGTTGGCCCACGCGTTGAAGTAGTCGTTCGAGAGGAACAAGGGCTGGTAGTAACCGTCGGTAAAGTTGGCATAAACCTCGTGGTCGCCATAGCGATACTCGCCAATCATCAGCATGTTGGGCTGACCGGGAACGAGAATACTGTGTAGCTGACGATACGACTCATACTCCTCGTCGTAGAGAGGATTGCCATACTGATCCTGTACCCAAGCGGTGCTGTTGTCGAAGGTCATAGTCTGGCTCTCGGTAATGCGGTTGGGGTAGTAGCTCTCGTGGAGGTTGATCGACTGTGCCCAGCTCTCGGGACGGCCGTTTTTGCCGAACTTGTGGTTAAGGTTGAAGGCATACAAGTCCCACATACCGTATTTCAGAACGTGGTTCAACTCGGCAATCGAGTCGGGCAGTTTGAGGTCTACCTTGAAGCTTGCGTAGTCGATGCTGTGGATCTGGTAAGCCTCGCCAAAGTCCTGAGTCTTAATGCCATCCAAAATAACAATCTCCTCGAAGTACTCCTCCAACTCCTCTACCTCACCTGCGATGTAGATGATGTAGTCGTTGTTGGGCATCAGGGCGTTGATAACAACGTCGGTCTGTGCCGACTCCACAACACCCATCTTACCGGTTGCAAAGATGATGTCGGCCGAGGGGGTCTCCTCGGGAGCCTCTTTAACGCGGTAAACCAAGTATGCATATTTGGAGATGCGGTTCGAGGTGATCTGGAACTTAACGGCGGTAGTACCTATCGAGGTTACGGTTGCGGTCAGCACTGGCTGTGCATAGGTGAGCACCGAAACGCTCTCGACCTTCTCGTAAACGTAAACCTCCTCGTCTTTCACCAGACGGCCTGCGACGTAGATGACGTAGCCGGTGTCGGGTTTGAGGTCGGTTACGGTAAGCCTTACAACTGCCTGATCCTTAGCAACCTCGATGGGGGTGCCATTCTCGAAAACCTCCTCGGCGGTAGGGGTTTTGGCGGCCACGCGGGCTGCAACTTCGGCGTTGGTGATGTCGGCCTCTACAACCAGATACGAAAGCTCGTTCACCACGTTGAAGTTCACCTGAACGGTCGCCTCCTCGATGCTGGTGCTGGTGAGCTTGACCTTGATGCTTGCACCTTCCAGGGGTGACTCCACGTTGGTGGGATCGTCATTGCCGGGATCTACGGGACCATCGGGTGCGGGATCGTTGCAAGCCACCATACCCAACACTGCGGTGAGGAGGGCGATGACTGCGAGTTTTGCGAATTTCTTCATACTCTTTTAAGATGATTTTTGTTAAATTATTTTTACTTTTTTGCGGTTATTTCTTACTAAGTATTGCTTGTTCGGCCATCTGTGTTTCAAACTATTGCTTTTTGGCAATTATTGGCACACATTTACCCAATTTGCGGTCGCAATGTACGAATTATTTTTCGGAAAACCCATATTTTAGTTACAAACTTTTTAGCCTTGTTCGATTTTTCCTAAAATCATAACACGACACTCCCAATGTTAATTTAATGTTAATAAAACTGTATAAAAAGAGGTGTATTTATTTGGATGGAGTTGAAAAATGTAATATCTTTGCCAAGATTATTATAGTGGTTTTTTGTGCCATTGCAGATGATAAAGCCGGTTGGGTAAATCGGGATGCTATGAATTTACGAGTCGAAGACTCGCATCTGCAAAACAGAGAACAGAAATTTTAGTTACAAACCGTAATACAGCACGATTATGAAAAAGTTTATCCTTGCAGCACTTCTGCTGATGGCTTGCTCGGTAGCGCAGGCACAGATTCCTTCGGTTAAAGTTGAAAATGGCAAAGGCGAGGCAATCAACACCGCATCGCTCGTCGATGGCAAAACCCCAATGATTATCTCGTTCTGGGCCGTGACTTGCAAACCCTGTATCCGTGAGCTCGACGCAATCAACGACGTGTTGCCCGATTGGCTTGAGGAGGCCGACTTCCGCGTGGTGGCTGTTTCGACCGACGACGCCCGTTTCAACGCGCAGGCTCGCGCCTTGGCCGAGGGTCACGGTTGGAGCGACTATACTTTGGTTTACGACAAAAACCAGGAGTTTATGCGCGCAATGAATGTGTCGTTCACTCCCCAGGTATATGTTGTGGACAAGAACGGCAAGATTGTCTACTCCCACACCGGCTACACCCCCGGTAGCGAGCAGGAGCTCATCGAGCAGATCAAGAAATTGCAGTAATCCGAAAGAGATAGCATCGAACGCCTAAGACTACTAACCTTAAAACTTCACACTACGATGACAACCAAACATAGTTTGCTCGCCCTGCTGATGATGCTCCTCTCCGCCACCGCGGTTAGTGCACAGCAGTTTGGTGGGGGCGCCGGCGATGGGGGCTATCTTACGGGTAGCTTCGAGAATAACTCGATCTACTACCTCGAAGATACACAGAACCCCGGTTGTTATGTTCCCGACGGCGGTTTTGGCTCGAACAGCTATCTGAAAGCCGACTACTACAAGGGCAACCTTGTGGCGGGTATTCAGATGGAGTCGTATCAGCCCGCGCTGGTGGGCTATCCGCTCAACCTCGAAGGCAACAAGCTCTCGAACTTCTATATGTCGTGGACCGACGAGGACTTTGCTCTCACGGCAGGTACTTTCTACGACCAATTTGGCAGCGGCTTGCTCTTCCGCACCTATGCCGACCGCACCCTGGGTATCAACAACGCCCTGCTGGGTGCTCGTCTGGCTTACAACTACAAGGGTATCGTTGCGGCCCGCATACTTTGGGGTATGCCCCGCCTTGGCTCGGATTGGAAGAGGGTTAGCGACCGCGGATTGGTAGAGTGGGCCGGAACGCAGGTCAGGGGTGCCGACGCATCGTTGTCGCTCTCGTCGCTGCTGGGATGGGAGAGTGCTACTCTGGCAGTGGAGGGCTCGGTGCTCAGCCGCTACGAGCAGATTAAGTATGATATGGAGGAGGAGGGAATCTCGCCCACAACCACGGGTTGGTCGGGACGAGTGAACTTCGAGAAGAGTGGCTTTGTGGCCAAGGCCGAGTGGGTTAATGGCGGTCAGTGGTATGGCTACTGCCCAACGGATGAGGGCGACTATCTCAAACGCAACGGCAATGCACAGCTGGTAGAGTTTGGATATAGCGGTGGTGGTCTGGGTGCCAACCTTACGCTCCGCAGGATGGAGTGGATGGGCACGAAGATTAACTACGCATCGGTGGAGTCGAACAATGTGCTCAACTACACCCCCGCACTCTGCGCTCAGTACTCCTATGCTCTGACCAACCTCAATCCCTACATCCCCGTAGTGGGCGAGGTGAGTGGCGATGGTCACCTGAAAAGTGGCGAGATGGGCGGTCAGCTCGACCTCTACTACAACTTCCGCAGGGGAACAACCCTCGGTGGTAAGAGGGGTATGAAGGTAAACCTTAACCTCTCGACCTACTACGCTATCGGTCAGGAGGGAACGGCACAGATTGGCGACCTGCTCTGGCGCAACGTAAACGTGGGCGTGGAGAAGCAGGTGAGCCGCAAGTTTAAGATGCAGTTGCTGTGGGCTCTGCAACAGGGTGAGGATATGTACCACAATTGGTGCTTGTCGAACATCGTGGTTGCCGACCTGCTCTATAAGTTCACACCCAAGTTCTCGACTCGTGCCGAGTTGCAGTATCTGGCCAGCCAAGACGGTATGAAGGATTGGATGGCGGGATTGGTGGAGGTCAATTTTGCCCCAACGTGGAGCTTGTTTGTGAGCGATATGTACAACCACGGCACCTCGAAGGTGCACTATTACAGCGTGGGTGCAAGCTACACCAAGTCGCGCACAAGGATCGCTCTGAGCTATGGCCGCAACCGTTCGGGAATGGTTTGTTCGGGTGGTGTGTGTCGCACAGTGAAGGCATTTACGGGTGGAAATCTCACGATTTCGACCTCGTTTTAGTTAGAGATACCTTAATATATATTATATATAGTTTAAGATGAAGAGATTTTTTGGATATATGATGGCTTGGGTTGCAGCAGTGGCTGTGGCTTGTTCGCCAACCCCCAACGATGGTCCCAACAACGGTAATGAGCCCGGTGGTGACACCCCAACCGGCGTTTATGGCGAGGCCCCTTACACTATCGAGGTGGACAAAAATACCATCGAGGCCGACGGCGTAGACCTGGCAACCTTCCGAGTGCTCGACGCTGCGGGCAACAACCTTTGTGAGGGCGAAGATGCCAAGAAGGTCTATATCCAGAACGAAACCGAGGGTGTGAGCCTTGGTCGTAAGGTCTATTCGTTCAACTCGATTATCAACGGCGAGTTTGAGTTTACGGCAACCTTCAAGGGTGTGCCCACCGAGAATAGTGTGACCGTAACTGCCCAGAACAGAGTGCAGTACGAGAAATACAAACAGATGGTTTGTGTCTACGACCTGACCGGTACCTGGTGTTCGGCTTGTCCCTATATGGTTACTACCTTCGAGAAGGTAAACAAGGGCCCTTGGGGTAAGCAGATGATTGTGCTGGCTGTGCACGCAGCGGGTCAAGACACCGATCCATTTGCCATTCCTCAGGGTTCGAGTGACTTGGGAGCTATGATGCTGGGCCAATTTGGTGGCACGGGCTATCCAACCGTTATCTACGACCTGAACTATATGGTTGAGGGTACCCACAGCGAGAGCGATGTGGTGGAGATTATCAGGAATCAGATTATCGAGTACCCCTCGACTTGTGGTGTGAAAATCTCGAAAGCGGCGCTGTCGGGTGGCAAGTTGCAGATTTCGGCTTCGATGACCTCGACCGAGGATGGCGAGTACGACTTGGGCTATGCTTTGTTGGCCGACGGCTTGGCCTACGAGGGTGGTACCGAGGAGGACGGCATCTATGACGATGTGGTTGTGACCGTTTCGCCCAACTTTGTCAGGATGCAGAAAGACTCTAAATTTAGCGCCAAGGCAGGCGTGGAGCAGACCAAGAGCTGGACCGTTGAGGGCTTGGGCAATGCCGATGCAAGCAAGCTGAGGGTTGTGGCTTTTGCCCTGCGCGAGGCCGACGGTCGTACCATTGTTGATAACGCAAATGTTTGTGCAGTAGGCTCTTCGGCCGATTATCTGCTTAACGAGTAAAGGGAAACGATGTTTAAGAAGATTGTGACATATTGGAGTCTGTTGGTGGTGGCTGTGATGATGGCTGCTTGTGGACCCGTGGAGCAGCCCGAGGAGCCCAATCCTATGGAGAATGTGCCAGAGGGAGTGCTGAGGCTCTTTGCCGACAAGACCCAGATTGTGGCCAATGGCGAGGATGTGGTTCAGTTTACGCTGATGTATGGCTCGGAGAATGTGACCGAGGCCAAAAACCTGCAACTCATCCGCACCAGCGACGGAGAGGAGACCTATATGCCTTATAGGACTACCACTTTCACATCTACGGCTCCCGGGGAGTACACCTTCAAGGCCAAGATTTTCCGTGGTGGCGATATTTTTACCGACAACGAGGTGGCTGTTACCGTGGTGCCCGCAGTTGGCGACGGCGAGGTGAAGGACTACTACCAAAAGCTTGTGGGTCTGCAATTTACCTCGGTAGGTTGTCAGAACTGCCCTTCGTTGAGCTACGATCTCAAAGAGATTCAAGCCGAGATTCCCGGCCGTGTGTCGGTGTTGTCGCTCCACCAATACTTCAAGATGGATGACCCTATGGAGCACCCCTTGGCTACGGCCTATCACACCTATCTGGGTATGAGCGGACTGCCCAATTTTAACTTCAACATCATTCCCGACTATGAGGTGGGCCACACCAGGTCGAGCATTACCAATGGTGTGGATTATGTGTTGAAGAACTATCCCGCAACTTGTGGCGTGGCCATCGAGAGCAGCGTCGAGGGTGGCTCGGCAGTAGTGAAGGCCAAGATTACCTCCAACACCGCAACCAAGTATCGCTATATGATCTTCCTCGTGGAGGACGGAATAGAGTATTCGCAGTTGGGCGTTTCGGGCACCTATCTCCACAACAACGTGGTGCGTGCTGCCTCGTCGGGCGAGATGTTTGGCGATAGGTTTGCCGCAGGAGCCAAGTTGCAGGTGGGCGTCGAGAGCCTCGAAACCCGCACCATTGAGCTCGGCAAGGAGTGGAATGTGGAGAATATGAGAGTTGTGGTGGTGGCCCTCTCGGCCTATGGCGACAGCTACATCATAAACAATGCAAACGAGTGTAAATTGGGCAACACGGCCGACTATCTGTTTAACTAACAGCGGCTTCTGTGACCAAAACTGAATAGTGAAAATGAAGAATTTGTTGAAATATATCGGAGTGCTGATGGCGGTTGCGCTGGCAGTGGTGGGATGTGGTCCCGAAGAGGGAGTTGTAAAACCCACACTGAGCGTGAGTGCCTCTGAGGTGGTGGCTGACGGCGTGGAGAGCGTGACCTTCGAGGTGGTCTATAATGGCGAGGATGTGAGCAGCAAGGCTCAGATCTGGTGCAGCACCACCAACGAGCAGCTCTCTGTGGCGGAGTTCTCGACCACCGAGCAGGGCACCTATGAGTTCTATGCCATCTACAACGGCTTGCAGTCCAATAGTGTAGAGGTGGTGGCTACCGAGTATGTTGCCCCAGGGCCCCACATTTCGCGCTTCGAGCGTCACGTCTGCCTGATGGACCTGACAGGTACGGGTTGTACCTTCTGCCCTCAGGGTTATCGTAACATTATCCTCAGCATTACCAACAACTTTATCTATTCCAGCTTTGTACACGTTTTGGGCTTCCACGACCCCAACTCGAAGATTGGTACAGAGGTGGACCCAATGGCTATCGACGTGACTACCAAGCTGATTGACGACTACGGAGTTACGGGCACCCCTTGGTTTATCGTAGACCTCCGCGATGGCGGCAGTCTGACCGACAATGTGGGCGATATGACCAAAGCTGTGGACCGTTCGACCGAGGAGTATCCCGCACATTGCGACGTGGCTATCAAGAGTATCCTCAATAAGGACGCAATGACCTGCAAGGTGGAGGCAAAGGTCTTTGCCGAGACAACCGACAACTATCGCTTGGCGCTGTTTGTGGCAGAGGACAACGTGAAACACCCCCAGCTCGACGGCTCGATTAAGAAGGAGGATTACAACCACCGTCACGTGGTGCGACAGATGCTTAGCGGCTCCTACAAGGGCGACAACCTCGGCACCATTAAGGCCGAAGAGGAGGTCGAAAGGAGCTACGAGTTTACCATTGGCGACTGGAATGTGGAGAATTTGGAGATTTATGCACTTGTGATCGATGGCACCGAGACCGTGAACAACGTGGCTGTGTGCAAGGTCGATGGCGGAAGTGCCGAGTATAAATACATTGAGCAGTAGAAAAAACAACAAACCAGAATATGACTATGAAAAGGAAATTATTTACCCTGCTGGCAATCTCGTTGATGGCTATGTTTGCAGCGTCGCTTACCGCGTGTGACGAGCAGAAACCCGATGGACCCAACACCGAGGAGCCCGGCAATACTGACGATCCTAATAATGGCGATGACCCCAACCAGGGTGATGACCCCAACCAAGGTGGCGACTCGGGCGAGAGCGTCTATAATGGCGACGGTGTGCCTGCCAACATTCCTACCCCTATTGAGTGGGACGTAGAGAAGGTGGAGGCTACCGACGACGGTGTGTCGATAGAGGTTACCGCGGTGGAGAACAAAAACTTCAAGTTTGTAGTTCGCCCCGGTGCTAATGTGGCATCTTATAGGCTCGATGTATTCCCCCTGTGCCGTATGTACAACTCGCTCTTCGAGCAGATGCGTTCGGAGGGTATGGATCCCGCAACCGAGGTGGCAAGCGCCGACCAGATTGAGGATTGGATTTTGGGTTACGTCTTTAACTCGCAGGGCGCAGGTGCGTACACTTTTTCGAGCGACGCCCTCGGCGAGGAGTTTTTCAGCAAAGAGTTCGATTGGTCGAACTCGCAGTACGATCAGGCCAAGATTGTTGCCGGTTGCGAGTATCTGATTGTGGCCGTAGGTTGTTTCGACAAAGACGGCTCGGAGAATCAGGCTGGCGATATGTCGATTTGCTACGTTAAGACCACCAGCGATGAGCTTGTGGGTTCGCCCGCTATCGACCTCCAAGTGCAGACCAACTACACCGCAATGCAGGTTACTCAGGTGCCCAACAAGGATACCCACTACCTCTACTACTGGTGCTCGAACGAGGACGACCTGACCCCCTACATCGAAACCTATGGCGACAAGCAGTATATCGACTTTATGCGTAACACCGTTTACGAAGCTCCCTCGGTGGATGTACCCGAGAACTTGTCGTACTATGTGAACTTTGGTGCTGCAACCGATGTGAAGTTTATGGCTACCGCAGTGGGTTGCGACGTGAACGAGACCCCCTCGAAAGAGTTCCAGAGCAAGGTGTTTACCCTCAAACAGCGTCCCGACGATAGGTTGCCCGCCAAAGCAGAGGTGTGGGCCGACCAGGAGCACTTGGGTGCATCGATGTTCAAGATCAACTACACCATCGAGCGCAACTCGTGGGCTCTGTTTTTCAGGGTTATGACTAAGGATGTTGCCGACGGTTATGCCAACGCCAGCGAGGAAGAGCTCGTGGCTCTCGGCTACGACCTCCGTACCACAGGTTGGGGCGTGAATAACCGCAAATACAAATACGATATTGATGAGGACGAGTTGTGGGGCGATGCCGACAGCGGCTCGGAGATTTGGAGTGCAGATGTTAAGCCCGAAACCGAGTATGTGATTGCCTACACCGCCGTGAACCAGTATAGCGACATTGCTCCCGTTCAGTTTACCGAGCCCTTCAAGACCAAGGCGCTCGTGACCGATGCTCCTGAGCAGTGCGCAGGCGATATTAACCTGAATATGACCACTCTGGGCGTAGATGGTATCAAGACCGACTTTACCTTCGATGCCGAGAAGGTTGCTCAGTTCCACTTTGCCTTCATTCAGGGCGATGTGGCATTCCCCGTTGCAGAGGATTCCTCGCGCGAGGTGCTTATTAAGGCTACCTACAACGGAAAAGCTACTGCCAAGGTGTATAACGATTATGGTCAGCTCGAAGAGAGCGAGGTTGATACCAATGCCAACCACTGGCCCGCAACCCCCAATGGTGCCGACTCGTACTCGTGGTTTGCACTTACCCCCAATACCCGCTATGTTGTGGCCTATGTTGCCGAGGACTGGAATGGTGTGCTGGGCGAGGTTAAGATGGCCGAGGCTACTACCGACGCACTCGTGGGCGGTCCTAACCCTGAGGTTAAACTGAGCGTTGTAAATGACGACGAGGGCAACAGCTACTTCCAGTTCGAGACCGTTAAGGATTGCTATATGATGTATTACGCAGTGGTGTCGCAGGATCTCTATCCCGATATGACCCTGATTGGCTCGGATGGCTCGTATAGCTATTGGTACAAGGCTCTGTATGATTTCTTCGTAAATCAGGGTGCCTATATGTCTACCTACCGTCAGAACTTTACCGAGCCTCTGAACCTCGAAGGCGGCAACTGCATTGCAATCGCAATGGGCTGGGGTAAGGATGCCGATGGTAACGATGTGGCCAGCAAGATGCACACCTTGGTATACAACAAGCGCAAAGGTACCGTGCTGAGCCTCGAAGAGATCTATCCCAATGCAACTCACTATGTTGCTCCTCTGGTGGAGTCGCAGCAGAGCGGCTTTGTAGCCCCTGTGATTGTTCGTAAGGGCGTTAGCAGTGCTGTGGTTAAGGCGAGCGACGTTGTGGTGCCCGAGTTGGCTCCCGTGAAGGTAGACCTGAACGAGTGGCTTGACGACGAGGCTGCCAAGGGCGTGAAGATTGTGCCCATCAGCTTGCAGAAGTTGGGTGCTCACCCCCACGCTAAGATGTAAGACCTAAGAAGAGTCAGAAGGGGTGAAGATGGTCGCGATGACCTCAAAGGGCCCCTTCCGACAGAGAGATATACAACCGCAAATCAAAAAACTTAAACAAACACAAAAAACTTCAAACAATTAACCATTTTTATTAACTAAACACAAACAACTATGAAAAGGATTTTTACAAATCTGAAAGCTTATGCAAGCGTAGCTATGGCTATTGCTGTAATGGGCGTTGCAGCGTTGGGCGTATCGTGTAAATATGACGATACCGCTATTTACGACGAGATCGAGGGTGTTAAAGGTGACCTTGACGGTGTTAAGGAAGACCTGGCAACTCTTGAGGCACGAGTTGCTGCTTTGGAGACCAAGCTGAACAATGAGGTTGCAGGTCTTCAGGCTCTGATTGTGACTGCAAAAACTGAGATTCTCGACGAGGTTGATGGCAAGATCGTTGCTGTTAACGGTTCGGTTGAGGACCTCGCTGAGGCGTTGGCCGCTAAGTATGCCGAGTTGGCAGCAAAAGATGCTACCTTGGCAGCTCAGCTGACCGCTCTCGAGACTGCTGTTGGTCAGGTTATCTCGGCTTCGCAGAAGTCGACCGGCGAGTGGGTTCTGACCCTTTCGGACGGTAAAGAGATTACCATCTATCCTCAGACCAAACAGGAGTACCACGGTGTTACTGCAATGCAGCAGAACGGTGTTTACTACTGGGCTCAGTACAACGCAGACGGCACCACCACTTTCTTGAAGGATGAGGAGGGTAACAAATATCCTCTCCACCAGGCTACTCCCGTTGTAGACGTTGAGGGTGCTGCTAACAGCGCTGTTAACGCTGCTATGGGCAACATCAAAGTTGAGCCCAACGCTGATGGCGAGTTGCAGCTGACCTTGGATGGTGGCAAAACTTGGTATCCTCTTGGTGGCGGCGGCGATGCTGGTCTGTTCACCGGTGTATCGCAGGATGTTGCTGCTGGTACCGCTACCTTTACCTTGGTAGGTGGCGAGGAGATTACCGTTACCTTGGCACAGGAGGCAGAGCCTGAGATGGTATTCGGCATCAAATCGGGTAAAGTACACTTCGATAACGAGGAGACCAAGGCTATCCGTCTGACTGCTGAGTTGGTAGAGGAGGTTGTTGTTATCAGCGCACCCCGTGGTTGGGTTGTTGAGTACAACGGCAAAGATCTCGAGGTTACTGCTCCTTCGTATGAGGACGTAGTTGATACCGAGACTGCTGACGAGAGCGGCTGGATTAAAGTTTTGGCTACCGGCAAAGACAACGCAGCTCACATCTCGAAACTCCGCGTTACCACTTCGGAGCAGGGTCTGTTTATCGAGGTATTTGGCGATGGCACCATGAACATCCAGAACACCATGACCTATGAGGACTATGGTATGGAGATGGCTTGCCCCTTCTACTACGGTATCGTTCCCGCTGACAAACTTGCTAACTTGAAAGAGTTGGTAATGAACTATGAGATTAGTTTTGTTCAGGAGGCACTTCCTTCGTTGGAGGAGCCTATGGATATCGCTTACCTCTACACCTATTGCAACAGCTACTTCGACTACGATACTTACGAGTACGTTGAGCCTGAGATGGAGCTTGGTGGCAACTATGTAATCTGGGCAACTCCCCACAGCATGGTTACCTACGAGCCCGACTTCGACGAGCTTGTATGGGTTGATTACAAAAATGTTGTTGTAAGCGCTGAGGTTACCGCTAGCTACTTGAACGACGTTGATGTAAACATCGTTGTTGAGGGTTACGACTACTACTGCGTAAACATCTATCAGACTCAGTATGCTGATAGCGTTGCTGATGACTTGGCACAGGCTGTTATGTACGCTGACTGGTGGGGCTTCAACTTCGGTTATATGTTCTACGACAATGGCTTCGAGGGTTCGCTTTCGGAGATGGTTGAGGGTCAGCAGGAGTTCCACCCCGGCACTGCTTACACCGCATTCATCCTGCCTATGAGCAACGACACCGACTTGTCGACTCTGACCGTAGACAACCTGGTACGCGTAGACTTCAACACCATCGCTCTTACCGCTGGTGGCGAGGGTACTCCTTCGTTCGTTCTTAACGAGGAGAAGACCGGTTTCACCGAGATCTTCGGTACCATCACTCCTGTTGAGAATAGCGCTTTGACTTACTACAAATGGTACACCGCAGAGGAGCTTGCAGCATTCGAGAATGACGAGGCTCTGATCGCTGACCTGACCAACTTGGCAGACTATATGAGCACGACCTACATCACCGTAGAGGAGACCGAGGCAAGGATCCAGAACCTGGGTCAGGGCCAGACCGTAACTCTCGTTGCTCTTTCGGTTGATGCAGAGGGTAAATATGGTCAGCTCTTGAAGACCAATGCTACCACCAAACAGGTAACTTTCAGCGAGGTAACTCTGACCGCTGGTGAGACCGAGTTCTCGGCAGATCGCTCCGTTTACAACGTTAAGATCACCGCAAGTGGCGAGGTTGCTAAATATCGCTACGATTGGGTAGATACTTCGGACTACCGTTGGTACGGTACCAGCCAGTACAACAAAGATGTTGCTAACGCTGAGACCTATATGGTTACCTCGGCTGAGGGCGACTACTACGTTAAAGACGCTGTTGTTAACGAGTACGGCTTCCTTACCTTGCCTTTGCCCAAATTTGATACTGAGTACAAACTGATCATCGGTGCTATTGACGCTGCTGGTAATCCTACTCACGTTATCGCTTTGGATGTTGATTCGACTTTCAGCGCTACCGTTATCAGCCAGTACCTTGAGGATGGCGTAACCGTTAACCCCGTATGGGAGGCTTCGAAACCCACCGTTGAGGTTTCGTCGGTTTACGACGCTCAGTTCAAAAACTACGCCGTAACCATCAGCGTAACTCCCGGTGCAGGTGCAGTTAAATGCTGGATGGGTAAGATGTCGCTCTATGGCACTCAGCTCGCTACCGCTAAAGTTAAAAACATGCTCTCGAACTGGATGAACAACAAGCGTAAAGCTTTGGGTGCAGAGGAGAGCGACACCGTTTCGGGTGTTTACTGCGTTGGTGCCTTCACTTCGGAGACCGACGTTATGGAGTACACCGCAGGTAACTACGATCACATCCACATCACCTGGATGGACGCTGAGGGTAACTTCTACGAGCCCTACTGCTACTTCGCTAAAGGTGTAGCTGAAGCTCAGTAATTAGAGTTTATCCCGTTTGTCGTGCAACACCTTGTGTGAGGTACGATAAATAGTAGACCAGAGAGGTCGGACAGCCGTTGAGTTGTCCGACCTCTCGATTTTTTTGCCTATATTTGTGGGCGCAGAGTGGCCCGATGTGTGGTGGCCCTCGCCAGAGAAACCGATTTTCTTGACGATATGAAACAACTCGTAATCTTCGACCTCGACGGAACACTGCTCAACACCATTGCCGACCTTGCTGAGGCGGTCAATAGGGCTCTGGTGGCTTGTGGATTTCCGTCTCATCCCACCGATGCCTACCGTTTCTTTGTAGGCGACGGAGTGAGCAAGCTCTTCGAGCGCGCACTCCCTGCCGAGGCCCGCAGTGCCGAAAATATAGCACTCATACGCACCCACTTTATTCCCTACTACGACGCCCACAACGCCGACCTGAGCCGCCCCTACGACGGCATCGTGGAGTTGTTGGCCGAGTTGAAGAGTAGGGGAGTGAGGGTGGCTGTTGCCTCGAACAAGTATCAGGCTGCCACCGAGAAGCTCGTGCGTCACTACTTTGCCGATACCGACTTTGTGGCCGTGCTGGGTCAGCGCGAGGGTGTGGCCATTAAGCCCTCGCCACAGATTATTTTCGACGTGTTGGAGGTGGCAGGTGGTGTGGCTCCCAAAGATGTGCTCTATGTTGGCGACTCGAATGTAGATATGCAGACGGGCCCCAATGCGGAAGTAGATACGGTGGGAGTGTCGTGGGGATTTCGCCCTCGCGAGGAGCTTGCAGTCCACAACCCTATGGCCATAATCGACCACCCCTCGGAACTTCTCGACCTGCTTTAAGACCAAGGCGCAAAATAAAACCCCACCAAGCTAACGGCTTAGTGGGGTATTTTTATGTGTTAAACCAACTGCGGGCTACTTGCTACACAGTTTGTTGTAGTTGCAGTGGAGCAGGTTGTGGTCATCGTCGTAGAGGTGCATACCGTTACCCTTGCAGTAGCGCCACACCTTACACTCGGCACACTCGCCCTTGCGCGCCCACTCGCGGTTGCGATACTCGCCAAAGCCGTTCTGCCACACCTCCCAGAGGTTGTCGCGGTAGATGTTGCCCTGGTCGAAGCCCGCACGGATACTCGTACAACCGCTAATCGAGCCGTCGATTTTGACTCCCGCAATGCTCACACCCGCCATACAGCCGAAGAAACGATCTCTCACCTCGGCCTCGTAGCCTCCCAAGAAACCCTCGCAGGCGTAGTTGCACTTGATTTTGCCCTCTTTGCGTGTTTCGATGATGAAATCCATCAGCGAGCGGTACTGCTCTGGCGAGAGTTGTAACTCGTCGTTGTCGGCAGCTCTGCCCACGGGAAATATGGTGAACAGACGCCACGCCTTGCAACCCTTGTCGATGAGCCATTGGCGGAAGGCGGGTAGGGTGTCGAAGTTGTGGGGACCCACGCAGGTAACCACGTCGTAGACCAAACCCTCGGTCGAGGCCATAACCTCCAAGGCCCTCTCGGCATTACGCCAGCTGTGTGGGTGGCGACGTATGGCGTTGTGTTGCTCCTCGAAACCGTCCATCGAGAGGGTTATGGAGCATAGTCCTGCTGCCCTCAGAGTGTTCATACGCTCGCGGGTGAGCAGCATTCCGTTGGTAACCACTCCCCAAGGGTAACCACGCTTGTAGAGCTCACGACCCACACTCTCCAAGTCGCGACGACAGAGCGCCTCGCCACCCGTGATGACAATCATCACCTGGTGGGGATCGACGTGGGGCGTTACGGTATCTACGGCCCTCAGGAAATCCTCGGCGGGCATATCGGGTGTGGCCGAACTACTACGGCAGTCGCTTCCGCAGTGTACGCAGTTGAGGTTACAACGGAGCGTACACTCCCAGAATATCTCGCGCAGGGGGTGACTCTCCTCCAACTCGGCTCGTATGCCCGAATAGAGATTTAGGGCCAAGCGCTTGCGCAGCCCAAGTTTGTCGGCTTTGGCCATAGTGATTGCTTGTTAGATGTTGCCGTTATTGCCCTCTTCGGGATTCTCCTCGGGGGTAGACTCCATTGCGGGAGTCATTTCGAGAGTGCCGTCGAAGCCGAGTATTCGCTCGGCGGTGGGGTGGTAGAGTCCGTTCTCCGTGCCGTCTACATCCTCGGCCACAAAGTGTGCTGCGCCCTCGGCGGTGTAGATGTTGAATTGGAATCTGCCCTCGGCGTCGGTCATTGTAGGCTCGATCGACTCGTCGATGTAGGGAAGGTGGTCGGGGTCCCACCAATGGGTGTTTTGGCTCACATAGACCTTTATGCCCTCGATGGGGTTGCCCAGAGTGTCGGTAACTTGCCCAGCGAAGGCGCGGTCCCAGTATTGGTCGGGCACGTCGGGCTCCACGCCATAGCAAGCCGTGAGCATAGGTGCTGCCGAGAATCCCAGCAGACCGAGCAGTGTGTTCTTCAAACTTCGTTTCATAGGCAGTAGGTGTTAATGGTGTTTTATACTATTGACGCAAAAGTGGGCCAAATAGTTGCACGGGGGTGAAATTTTTTGTCGACCGTCGACCGTCGACCGCCAACCGTCGACCGACAACCGTCAACCGATAAGTAATTTTGAATTTTGAATTTTGAATTTTGAATTTTCAATTTTCAATTCCCCCCTCTTACTCCTGCGACTCCTCGAAGAAGGTCCACAGCGAGTCGCCCACAGGCACGGGAGCCACAATGCGCACGGGCTCTTTCCTTACGGGGTGGAGGAACTCGACGCTGCGCGAGTGGAGCGAGATGCCACCGCCCTGATTGCTGCGCTTGGCTCCATACTTCAAGTCGCCCTTAATGGGGCAACCCACCTTCGAGAGCTGGCAACGAATCTGGTGGTGGCGGCCCGTGATGAGCTCCACCTCCAAGAGTTTGTAGTTCTTGCTGCCACCCAACATCTTGTAGCGCAGCTCGGCACGTTTGGCGTCGCCCTTCTGCGAGTTGTAGGCCGAGGCTTTGTTGGTCTTGCCGTCGCGGGTGATGTAGTGCACCAGCGTGCCCTCCAACTCTTCGGGAGCCTCCTCACAGATGGCCCAATAGCGCTTGTCGATTTTGCGGTCGCGCACCATCTCGTTGAGCCTCACCAGAGCCTTGCTGGTCTTGGCAAAGAGCACCACGCCACTCACGGGGCGGTCGATGCGGTGAACAACGCCAAGGAATACATCGCCGGGCTTCTGGTCGCGCACCTTGATGTAGGCCTTAATGAGGTCCTCCAAGCCGGGAGTGCCCTCGGTGTCCGACTGTACCAAGTCGCCCGAGTGTTTGTTTACGGCAATTATGTGGTTGTCTTCGTAGAGAATATCGTGTTTGGTAAACATAGTCTTGTGTTGTGGATAAACGTGTTGTAAATCTTAGAGCGAGAAGGTAAAGGGGAGCAGGTCGCTGGCACTCTCGACCACGCTGGCCGTGCCGTTGCCGCTCATAATAACCTTGTATTTGAGTCCCTGACGCTTCTCTACATCGTGCAACACCTGACGGCACTGACCGCAGGGGTAGCACTCCCTAAGGCTGGGGTCGGAAGCAATAGCCAAGGCTACAATTTTATCCTCGGGGGTGGAGGCTTGGTGGTGGTAGAGCAGGGTGCGCTCGGCACACAGACCTGCGGGGTAGACCTCGCTCTCGACGTTGCTACCCGTAACAATACGTCCGCTCTGCAATCTCGCAGCTGCACCAACGTGGAAGTTTGAGTATGTGGCTATGGCGTTGTTGCAAGCCTTCTGTGCAGCCTCGACCAACTCTCGCTCGTCGGCGGGCATACTATCGATTGTTTCGTAGTGGCGGTAGGCCAATTTCAGTTCTTTGTCCATACTCTCTATTATAACTTTTGGTTATTGCTTGTTGTTTCGTTGTCGTTTGGTGGAATTACTCCCAGGGCCAACACCAAGTGCGGCTCCTTACGATGTAGGTGTTGCCGTCTACGAGCATCACTTTGCACTTACCCTTGGTGGTAAATACGGGGTTGATGTAGTGCATCAGGGTTTTGTACTGACTGCTGCGACCCTCGCCACCATAGGCAGGGTTGGGCTTGTGGTAGTAGACAGCCATACGCACTTTCCACTTGCCGCTCAGGGGGCTGAGCGAGGCCTGAGCCAAGATGTCGCCACGCGAGAGCTGCGAGCCTGCTGCCACACACACCTGGTCGAGCTTGGTGTACTCGGCATAGGTGCCGTCGTCGTGGAGCACGATTACGCAGTTGTCGTCGGCAAACTCCACCTTACCACCGCGGGCAGCACACACTGCCGAGGGCTTGGCGGTGATGAACTCCCAAGCGCAGAAATCTACGCTGTTGAAGTGTTGGGCGATGCCGTAGGCCAGAGGGGAGAGCTCGCTCACCGAAACCATCACGCCCTTTTCGAGGGGGAGTCGGTAGGCCGAGTCGGTCTGGGGAGTCTGGCTCTGAATAGATTCCTGAGCATAAATGGTGCCAATGGCGAGGCTCAGTAGAGCCACAATCAATGAGATTTTTTTCATCGTTTTATCAGTTTTACTACATTTTCGACGTGGTGGGTGTGGGGGAACATATCTACGGGCTGAACGGCCACTACTTTGTAGTGTTCGTCCATCAGTGCCAAGTCGCGGGCCTGAGTTGCGGGGTTGCAACTAACGTAGACCATACGCTCGGGTGCGGCACGCAGAATGGTGGCAATAACGTCTTCGTGAACGCCTGCGCGGGGAGGATCGAGGATGATTACGTCGGGACGACCATTGGCCTCCACGAAGTCGTCGTTCATCACATCCTTCATATCGCCTGCGTAGAAGGTGGTGTTGGTTATGTTGTTGATGGCCGAATTGACTTTTGCGTCTTCGATGGCCTCCTCGACATACTCTACGCCCACAACCTTCGAGGCTTTCGAGGCCACGAAGTTGGCAATGGTACCCGTACCGGTGTAGAGGTCATAGACCACCTCGCCACCCTGCAAGTCGGCAAACTCGCGCACCACTTTGTAGAGCTCATAGGCCTGCTCGGAGTTGGTCTGGTAGAACGATTTGGGACCCACCTTGAAGCGCAAACCCTCCATCTCCTCAAAGATGTGGTCGCGACCTGCGTAGAGGATGGGCTCACGGTCACCAAGCGAGTCGTTCAGCTTGTCGTTAATCATATATACGAGCGAGGTGGTGTTGGGGAAGCTCTTTTTGAGGAAGCCCATCACCTTTTCGATGCTCTCGCCCTCGTCGTAGGCAAAGACTACGATAATCATCACTTCGCCTGTCGAGGCAGTGCGGATGATGACGTTACGCATCAGACCGCTGTGCTGACGAATGTCGTAGAACTCCAAACCCTCGGCGATGCAGAACTCTCGGAGCGAGTTGCGAATCTCGTTCGAGGGCGATGGCTGCAAGTGGCAGCAGTCGATATCGAGAATCTTGTCGAACATACCTGGGATGTGAAATCCGAGTGCGGGGGTGTCGGTAATCTCCTCGCCACGAGCCACCTCCTCGTAGGTCTTCCAACGACGGGGCGCAAAGGTGAATTCGAGTTTGTTGCGATAGTGGTCGGTTTTGGCCGAGCCGAGAATGGGGCTGATGGGTGGAATCTCGACGTGTCCGATGCGTGTGAGTTGGTCTACCACCTGCTGCTGTTTGAAGGCGAGCTGCTCGGCATAGGGCAGGTTTTGCCACTTACAGCCTCCGCATACGCCAAAGTGGGCGCAGAAGGGCTCGGTGCGCAGGGGCGATAGTTCCAGATACTCGGTAACGTATCCCTCCATATAGCGGCGACGCTTGGTGCGTATCTGCACGTTAACCAAATCGCCCGGCACGGTCATGGGTACAAAGACCACAATGTCGTTCCATTTGCCCATAGCGTTGCCCTCGGCTGCCAGAGCAGTTATGCGTAATCCCTCGATTCTGGGGTGTCGGTTTCTTGCCATATTTTTGCTTAGTTGTGCTATTACTCCATAATAATCAAACAAAGATAGTAATTTTCCCGAAAAATTCCTACTTTTGTAGGAAAATAGCACATTGTAAAACGACAAATAATGCACTTATGATCAAGAGCGCACGATTTATATTCAATAGTTTTGGCGAGAACACCTATGTCATCTGGGACCAGACTGCCGAGGCAATCATTGTCGATGCGGGCTGTGTGAGCGAGGCCGAGAAGCAGACCTTGGCCGACTTTGTGGCCCAGAACGGACTCAAACCCGTAATGGCTGTGTGTACCCACGCACACCCCGACCACGTTGCGGGTGTGGAGTGGGTTAAGTCGCACTACAACATCCCCTTGGCATTCCACAGTGCCGACCTGCCCCTGCTGGGCCAGATGGCTTCGTATGGAGCAATGTTTGGCTTTAACATCGGTGGTATAGCTCCCGATATTGACCTTGCCGAGCAAAAAAGCATTGCGTTTGGTGACACCGTGGCCGAGGTAATTCACACCCCCGGTCACTCGCAGGGAGGTGTGTGCCTCTACTTCGACAAGGCGGGCGTGGTGGTTAGTGGCGACACTCTCTTTGCCGGCAGCATTGGTCGTACCGACCTGCCCGGTGGCGACTACGACTCGCTGATGGATAGCATTGTAAACAAACTTCTGCCCCTGGGTGGTGGCGTGAGGGTGCTCTGTGGCCACGGTGGCGAAACAACCATCGCACAAGAGGCCGGCAGCAACCCCTTCATTACCGAGGTGATAAATGGCGGATTTAATAAACCCTACCAAGAGTAAACGACTATGAGAATAGATATTTTAACCGTTGTGCCCGAACTGCTCACCTCGCCCCTGAATCAGTCGATTTTGCGACGTGCGCAGGAGAAGGGTTTGGCCGAGATTGTGGTACACAACATCAGGGACTACACCCTCTCGAAACACGGACAGGTAGACGACTACCCATTTGGTGGCGAGGCGGGTATGGTTATGATGATCGAGCCCGTCTTCCGCCTTATCGAGAAGCTCAAAAGCGAGCGCGACTACGATGAGATAATCTTTACCTCTCCCGATGGTATTACCTACAATCAGCAGGAGGCCAATAGGCTCTCGACGCTGGGCAACATTATCATCCTCTGTGGCCACTATAAGGGTATCGACTACCGCATTCGCGAGCACCTGATTACCCGCGAGATTTCGGTGGGCGACTATGTGCTCACGGGTGGAGAGTTGGCTGCGGCCATCATTGCCGACAGCGTTGTGAGGTTGCTGCCCGGAGCCATTGGCGACGAGGAGTCGGCCTTGACCGACTCGTTTCAGGACAACCTGCTTGCTCCTCCCATCTACACCCGCCCTGCGGAGTTCAACGGCTGGAAGGTGCCCGAGGTGTTGCTGAGCGGCAATTTTGCCAAGATTGAGGAGTGGCGCGAGAGTCAGGCCTATGAGCGTACCAAGGCGCTCCGTCCCGACCTGCTGGAAGAGTAATCACCCAATCGTACAGACAGAACAAAATTTTCAATTTTCAATTTTCCATTCCCAATGCGGTACTACATTATTGCAGGCGAGGCAAGCGGTGATTTGCACGGCTCAAATCTGATGAAGGGTCTGTTGAAGGCCGACTCGGAGGCGCAATTTCGCTTCTGGGGTGGCGACCGTATGGCCGCAGTGGGAGGAGAGGAGAATCTGGCCAAACACTACCGCCAGACCTCGTTCTTCGGTGTGTCGGAGGTGTTGAAAAACCTGCCCACGATTTTCAACCAACTCGGAGAGTGTCAGAGGGACGTGGTGGCCTACCAGCCCGACGTGCTTATTTTGGTCGATTACCCCGGGTTTAACTTCAAGATGGCGCGCTTTGCCCACGAGAGGGGTATCAAGACCTTCTACTACATTTCGCCCAAGGTGTGGGCGTGGAAGGAGCACCGCGTGGAGCGCATCCGCAAATATGTAGACAAACTCTTTATCATCTTCCCCTTCGAGATTGAGTACTTCCGCAAGAGGGGCATTGAGGCAATCTACGAGGGCAACCCCATTATGGACTCCATAGCCCAGACGTTGGCCGAGGTGCCTGCCGAGGAGGAATTTAGGGCCCAGAACGGGCTCGACGGGCGTCCCATTGTGGCTCTGCTGGCGGGCTCGCGCAAGAGCGAAATTAGGCGCAATATGGAGTTTATGGTGGCTATTTCGAAGGCCCACCCCGAGTGGCAGTTTGTTGTGGCGGGTGTGTCGTGGCAGCCTGCCGAACTCTACCAATCGTTTACCAAGGGGAGCGACATCAAGGTGCTGACCGACAAGACCTACGGACTGCTCCGCTACTCGTCGGCAGCGGTGGTTTGCTCGGGTACAGCCACGCTCGAAACGGCTCTGATTGGCACCCCCGAGGTGGTGTGCTACCGAATGGACGAGTTCTCCTACCGAGTGGCCCGTCTGTTTGTGAAGATTAGGTGGATTTCGCTTGTGAATATCATTATGGAGCGCACGGTGGTTAGGGAGCTTATTCAGCACGATATGACCGTCGAGAACGCCTCCGAGGAGCTTGGGGCCATTATGGAAGGGGGCGCAAAACATCCTCAGATGAAGGCCGACTTTGCCGACTTGGCTGCTATTGTGGGGGGCGAGGGAGCTTCCGACAGATTTGCCCGCCGAATGGTCGAGTTGCTTAGAAAATAGTTAGTTATGAAGATTATATGCATAGGGCGTAACTACGCCGACCACATAAAGGAGTTCGATAATGGTGAGCCAAATGGCGAGCCCGTATTCTTCCTCAAACCCGACACCGCGCTGCTGCGCAACAACGACGCTTTCTACATCCCCAAGTTCTCCGAGCGTGTGGACTACGAAACCGAGTTGGTGGTGAAGATTAACCGCGTGGGTAAGTGTATCGAGGAGCGCTTTGCACACCGCTACTACGACGAGGTGGGCTTGGGCATCGACTTCACCGCGCGCGACCTTCAACACAAGGCCATTGCCGAGGGATTACCCTGGGAGATTGCCAAGGGTTTCGACCACTCGGCGGCCATCTCGCCACGCTTTTTGTCGCTCAGCGAGTTGGGCAAGAGGGTGGAGGATCTGCGATTTGAGATGACCATCAACGACGAGGTGCGTCAGGTGGGCGAGCCCCGACTGATGATTCACTCGGTGGAGAATATTATCAGCTATGTGTCGCGCTTTATGACCTTGAAGATGGGCGATTTGATCTACACGGGTACTCCTGCGGGAGTGGGCCCCGTGAAGAAAGGCGATGTGCTGAGGGCCTCGTTGGAGGGGGTAGAGTTATTGAACTTCGATATTAGATAGAGAAAGGTATGTTGCTGAAAGATAAACTTAAAGGCCGCAGGCTGCTGCTGGCAAGCAAGTCGCCACGTCGTAGCCAACTGTTGCGCGACTGTGGTCTCGATTTCGAGATTGTCGATGGTCGCGAGGCCGAGGAGGTCTACCCCGAGGGATTGGCTGTCGAGGAGGTGGCCGAGTATCTGTCGAGGCTCAAAAGCGACGCCTATGCCGATATGGCCCAGGGGGGCGATGTGCTTCTTACGGCCGACACGGTGGTTGTGGCCGGTGGCGAGATTTTGGGCAAGCCAGCCGACAAGGCCGATGCCGTGAGGATGCTCTCGGTGCTTTCGGGTGCCGAGCATACCGTCATTACGGGCGTTACGATGCGCACGGCCGAGAGGGTAGAGAGCTTCTCGTGCTCCTCGAAAGTGAGATTTCGCACCATTACCCCCGAAGAGATTGAGTACTACCTCGACACTTACAAACCCTACGACAAGGCCGGTGCCTACGGTATTCAGGAGTGGATTGGCTGTGTGGCCATCGAGGGTATCGAGGGATCGTTCTACAACGTTATGGGCCTGCCCGTGCAGATGCTCTACGTCAAACTTGGTGAGTTTGTGTAGGGGGCGATTGAGAAGAGAAATAACAAAAACTAAAAACAGAGTATATGAAAAAACTATTGACTACTATTGTTGCCCTTGCGGCATCGCTGTCGGCGCTTATGGCCGACGAGGGAATGTGGCTACCCTGCCTTATTGGCGAGCGTATTGACGATATGCGTGCCAAGGGTTTTGAACTCACTGCCGAGGATATTTACAGCGTCAATCAGGCGGCTCTGAAAGATGCTATTGTACTCTTCGGACGCGGTTGTACGGGCGAGCTGGTGTCGGCCGAGGGACTGCTGTTGACCAACCACCACTGTGGCTATGGCCAGATTCAGAGCCACAGTAGCGTGGAGCACGACTACCTTACCAACGGCTTTTGGGCTATGAATCTAGCTGAGGAGTTGCCCAACCCCGGACTCACCGTGTCGTTCTTGGTGCGTATGGAGGATGTGACCGACCAGATTAAAGGTGGTACCACTGCCGAGGAGATTAAAGCACAGGCATCCGAGGGTGGTAAATACAAAACCGCAATCGAGAGCCTCTACTACAACAACAAGTATTATCTGTTTGTATATCAGGTTTATCGCGATGTTCGTCTGGTGGCAGCACCCCCTTCGAGCATTGGTAAATTTGGTGGCGACACCGACAACTGGATGTGGCCTCGCCACACGGGCGACTTCTCGGTGTTCCGCATCTATGCCGACAAGGACAATCAGCCTGCCGACTACTCGAAGGACAATGTGCCCTACACACCCAAGCGCCACTTTACCATCTCGACCAAGGGTGCCGAGGAGGGTGACTTTACTTTCGTATATGGCTTCCCCGGCACTACTCGCGAGTATGTGACCAGCGACTTTGTGGACTACACGCTCAACTACTCCAACCCCGCCAAAATCCGCCTTCGTACTAAACGCCTCGATATCATCTCGGCAGCTCAGGAGGCCGACCCCGCAGTGCGTATTATGTATGCTAACAAACACGCCTCGATTGCTAACGCTTGGAAGAAGTGGCAGGGCGAGAGCTTGGGCCTTGCAAGGCGCAAAACTGTGGATAAAAAACTTACCTACGAGGCCGAGTTCGAGAAGTGGGCCATGGGTACCGAGTTCGAGGGCATTACCGCGCGTCTGCACGAGAAATATGTGGCTCTGTTGCCCTATGCCGTAACCCGCGACTACTACAACGAGGCTGCCTATGCTGTTGAGCTGCTGGGCTTTGCTCGTGGTGTGGCAAAACTCTCGGAGGCGTCGTATAAAGACTATCTGCCCACCATAGATAGGGCTGTGGCCAAGGAGATGTTTGCCGATTTCTCGGCCAACGTGGCTCCCGAGTATGTACCCGAGTTCTATGCCGCCAAAGTGGCCGAACTTGGCTCGACCGATGCGCTGGTAGATTGGTTGTTCGACACCTCGCGCCTGACCTCCAAGGAGTCCTATGCGGCTGCTGTGGCCGAGGGCTACGATTTTGCTACCGACCCCGCAGTGGTGTTGCGTGGTGCCTTTGACGAACTGCTTAAAGAGAAGATTTCGGGCCCCTATACCACCCTCAATCGCGAGATTACCGAGCTTTATAATGTGTATATGCGCGGTCAGATGGCCCACCAGAGCAACCGTACCTTCTATCCCGATGCCAACCTCACCCTGCGTGTGGCCTATGGCTCGGTGGCGGGCTACGAGGCTGCCGATGGCGTTTACCACCTGCCCTATACCACTATCGATGGTATTATCGAGAAGGACAATCCGGAGATTTACGACTACGACATTCCCCAGAGCCTGAGGGACATCTACGCCTCGAAGGAGTATGGTCGCTGGGGTATCGAGAGGGATGGTAAACTGACTCTGCCCGTGGCATTCTTGGCCAAAAACCACACCACAGGCGGCAATAGCGGTAGCCCCATTCTCAACTCGAAGGGTCAGCTGCTGGGTATCAACTTCGACCGTACCTGGCTCAGTACTATGAGCGACTTGGACTACGATGCCGACATCTGCCGCAACATCTCGGTAGATATTCGCTACGTTCTCTTTGTTATCGACAAGATTGGTGGCGCAGGCTACCTGATCGACGAGATGACCTTGGACTAATAGGACAGGGGAATAAACAAAGAGAGAGGCTCGGAAATGCTCCGAGCCTCTCTCTTTGTATTAAAGTTTTGCGATTATGTCTAATGCTTGGTCGGTGGAGTTGCGCTCGATCCAGTGGATTGCTGCGTCGCGACGAAACCAGGTCATCTGGCGCTTGGCATAGCGACGCGAGTTGCGCTTGATGAGCTCGATGGCCTCCTCGCGGGAGATTGTGCCGTCGAACCACTCGAAGAGTTCTTTGTATCCCACCGTTTGTAGAGCATTGAGGTGGCGCAGGGGGTAGACCGCACGCGCCTCGGCCTCCAAACCTGCCGCAATCATCAGATCCACCCTCAGGTTTATGCGTTCGTAGAGCTCCTCGCGGGGCCAATTGAGTCCTATCTTAACTATGTTGAAGGGCCTTTGGTGCTTGGGGGCGGTGCGCTGCTCGGAGTAGGGACGACCGCTGGCGATGCAGACCTCCAACGCCCTCACTACACGGGCGGGATTGTGGCGGTCTACCACGTTGTAGTGGGCTTCGTCGCGCTGTCGGAGCTCCTCGCAAAGGCTCTCCAATCCGTCACTTTCGAGCCTACGCATCAGCTCGGCCCTAATCTCGGCAGTGTCGCCCGGCAGGTCGTCGAAACCGTTGCACAGAGCATCTATGTAGAGCCCCGAACCACCAACGGCAACGGCCCAATCGTGGCGCGAAAAAATCTCCGCAAGCCTCTCCAAAGCCTCCTTTTCGTACTCCCCGGCCGAGAAGTCGTCGGTGGGCTGACGGTCGGCAATAAAGTGGTGCCTAACGGCCGCAAGCTGGTCGGCATCGGGCTGAGCCGTACCTATGGGCATACCTCGGTAGAACTGACGCGAGTCGGTCGAGATAATCTCGGTGCCCAAATGGCGTGCGAGGGCCACTGCGAGGTCGGTCTTGCCCGAGCCCGTAGGTCCAACAATCACCACAAGGGTCTTGTTCTGTGCCGAGGAGGGTGTGCTCATTGCTACGTTTTTTGCAGGGGGACTAATACTCGTCGTCGTAGTTGTCGTCGCCACCGCCAAAGTCGCTAAACTCGTCCATCATCTCGTCGAAGATGGATTTCTCGTCTTCGTAGTTGGCGTCGGAGAGGTTTATGGCCTCGCCGTGGGCAAAGAGTGTGCGGGGATACTCCACGTCGGGGTCGGCAACTGTGGGCTCGAGCAGTTCGAGATAGTAGGCCACCTCGCCCTCAACATCGGAGTAGTTCCAGATGAGTCGGTCGCCGAGGTGGTGAATAATCTGACCCAGATTTACGTCGCCCATAGGGATGGGGGCGCTGGATGGGTCGGAGCAGTAGTCGTCTTGTTCGCCCTCTGTGTCTACGTCCATCAGGGTGTACTCTTGGAGCTTGCGCCACTGACCGTCCGAGAAGAAGAAAGAGGCCATACCATCTATGTCGTATCCGAGATCCTCGCAGATGAAGTCGTTGAAGTCGAGGAGGTTGGTGTCGTACATAACCTCGTAATCTCTCACAAAGTTGTCGCTCAGGTCGCTCAACATTCTGAATTTGAATACCATTGACATAATAGTTGTGTTTTTTATGGTTTTGTTCTGTTTCTACAAATATAGTGTTTTGTTAGATTGTTTGCAAGAAGTGCATCACATCCACTCCGTCGGGCCAATCGGTCAGCGTGGGGCGCTGGGCCTGCCCAAAGGGGGCTTTGCGGGGGTGGCTGACGGCATCGGTCACGACGCACTGAATCTCGCTGTCGTGATTGGCAATCCACTCGGTAGCCTCGCTTAGGGTCTGATATGTGGTGATGTTCACCTGGGCCAGACGGAGCGGGAATTCCCACTTCTCCTCGGCCACAAAGTGACCTCCACCGATTATGCTGCTGCCCGTGAGCATTGCGGTGGCAATGGCTTGACGGTAGTTGTTGATGTAGCCCCTGGCCACCAAATCGGCCCCACTCGCAAGAGCTCTGACCACTTGCTCCGTAGGCAGAGTGGCGGGCTTGAAGATGAGGGTGACGTTGCGACAACCCATAGAGTTGTAGCGGAAGATGTCGTGGGCCAGTAGGGCAAGTGTGTCGGGCTGCTCGGAGCCGTCGAGCAGAGCCACCGATGAGCGGTGACCCCTCAGCAGAGCGGGAATGGTGCCATAGATTTGCCCCAGACTATCCATTGCGGTGTCGCTACCCGAAGCAATCAGCGCATCGACATTGTCGCCCAACGCCATAGGCTCTATGGGCCAACCGAGCTCGCGTACCAAGGCCTCGCACACGGCGGGCATAAGGACTGCATCCTTGCTCGAATACTTCACTCGGCAGCGATGACCCGCTACCACTACGCAGAGGATGTCGAAAAAGGCCGCAAGGGGGATATTTCCGGCCGCCACAACTCCAACCACCTTTGGCTCGATAGTTGGAAGAGTGGGGTAGTGGCCCAGCCACTCGGAGAGTTTTGCGGGCGAGAGATATTGGTCGCAGATGGCATCGAGGGCGTAGTCGATGTCGCCCCTGCCGAACCACTCGTTCAGCTCCATTGCCTTGTGGCAGAGCTCGTCGGTTATGGCACTGCGAACAACCTCGCAGGCTTGGCTCAGCCCCTCTACGATATTCTCAAACCCTCGTTTCATACTACAAATGTAGTAAAAAATATGCGATATAGGGTGCCCTGAGCCCCTTTTGTGGTGCTAAAATTTTGAAAACCGAAAATAAATTGTACCTTTGTTTTTGTAAACCGAACTATACACGGCCCTCTCTGGTGGTGTATTTTCAACGAACTTTACATATTTTTCTGACTTAGTAATTCACAAAATAAATCCAAATTTATTTTACTTACCATTATGCAAGATTTGGAAGCATTAAAGAGCAAAAGCCTTTCGGAATTGAGGGAGATTGCTCGTGCACTCGGGCTCGATATTCGTTCGGGTCGCGAGAAACTTGTAGCCAAAATTGTGGGTGCAACTTCGGGCGAGGCTTATGGCTCAGGTGAGCAGGAGGCTCAGCCCGTGCGTCGTCCTCGCCAGCGTATTCAGAGCCGAGTTGCGGCATTCAGCACCAAGAGTTTTGAGGGTGACGAGAGTGAGGCAGTGTCGGCCGAGGAGTCGGTGGCTGTTGAGACGGCTACCGCAGAGGTGACCGAGGCCCCTGCCGAGGAGGCAAAACCCAAGCGTCGCGGTCGTCCTCGCAAGAATCCTCTGCCCGAGGAGAGCGAGTCGGTAGAGGCTCCCGCAGAGGAGTCGGTGGCCCACGCCGAGGTAGAGGAGCCCGTGGCCGAGCAGCCCAAGCGTCGTGGTCGCAAACCCGCAGCCCAGAAGGCTGCCGAGGAGGCTGCAACTGCCGCTGAGAGTGCCCAAGAGCCTGCACCCGTGCAGGGCCCAACCCCCGAGGAGTTGGAGTATGAGCGTCGCAGGGCAGAACGCATCGCTATTCAGCAGGAGATTGAGAATGTTGTGGTAGAGGGCGAAGGCGTGTTGGAGATTATGCCCGACGGATACGGATTTCTCCGTTCGGCCGACTACAACTACCTCAATTCGCCCGATGATATATATGTAGCCCCCTCGCAAATCAAAAATTGGGGACTCAAAGCGGGCGACACCGTCAAGGGTATTATCCGTCCTCCCAAGGAGGGTGAGAAGTACTTCCCGATGGTGCGCGCACTCGAAGTGAACGGTCTGGCGCCCGAGTGTCTGCGCGACCGTATGCAGTTTGAGTATATGACCCCCCTCTTTCCACAAGAGAAATTCTGTCTGACCGGCAACGGACACAACAACCTCACAACTCGTATTATCGACCTCTTTGCCCCCATCGGTAAGGGTCAGCGTGGTATGATTGTGGCTCAGCCCAAGACCGGTAAGACTATGATTTTGCAGGAGATTGCCAATGCCATTGCCGCCAATCACCCTGAGGTATACCTGATTGTGTTGCTCATCGACGAGCGTCCCGAGGAGGTTACCGAGATGGCTCGCCACGTCAAGGCCGAGGTGGTGGCTTCGACTTTCGACGAGCAGGCCTCGCGCCACGTCAAGGTTGCCGAAATGGTGCTCGAAAAGGCCAAGAGGATGGTGGAGTGTGGTCACGATGTGGTAATCCTGCTCGACTCTATTACCCGTCTGGCAAGGGCCTACAACACCGTTCAGCCCGCCTCGGGTAAGGTGCTCTCGGGTGGTGTGGATGCCAACGCTCTCCACAAACCCAAGAGGTTCTTTGGCGCTGCCCGTAAAACCGAGGAGCGTGGCTCGCTCACCATCATTGCAACGGCGCTGATTGATACCGGCTCGAAGATGGACGAGGTTATCTTCGAGGAGTTCAAGGGTACGGGCAATATGGAGCTCCAACTCGACCGCAAACTCGCCAACAAACGTATCTACCCCGCCGTGGATGTTACCGCCAGCGGTACTCGTCGCGAAGACCTGCTCACCAGCAAAGAGGTGTTGCAGCGCACTTGGGTGTTGCGTCGCTACCTGGCCGATATGACCTCGGTTGAGGCTATGGAGACTATGATGAAACATATGCAGAACACTGCCAGCAACGAGGAACTGCTCGTAACTATGAATCAGTAGGCCGAGAGTGTGGCAAACAAAATTAGATAAACATTAACCCGAAACGATAAAGACTATGAAGAAAATTTCAAGCTTGGTGTTGAGCGTTGTAGTGATGTTCAACTGTTTTAACGCATTTGGTTGGGGTGCAGTGGGCCACGATGTGGTTGCTGCCATTGCCGAGCGCAACTTGACCGAAAAGGCCCGTCAGGAGATCGACCGCTTGTTGGAGGGCCGCTCGATTGTTTACTACTCGTCGTGGATGGATAGCATCCAGAACTCGCCCTATTGGGAGTATGGCTACAACCAGACCAAAACTTGGCACTATGCCAACGTAGACGAGGGCTACACCTACCAGACTATGCCCAAGAACGAGAATGGCGACGTGGTTGTTGCTGTGGACAAACTCTCGAAAGAGTTGTCGGAGAACTACGCCAACCTGACCGATAGTATGAAGGTGGACTACTTGAAGATGATTGTACACATGGTGGGCGATATGCACTGCCCCATGCACTCGGGCCGATTGAGCGACCTTGGTGGCAACCGTATGAAGGTTAAATGGTTTGGCCGCCAGACCAACCTCCACTCGATTTGGGATAGCACCTTTGTTGAGTCGGCTCGCAAGTGGACATATACCGAGTGGGCAGACCAGCTGGACCGCACCAGCGCCGAGTATAAGGCTTCGGTGATGTGTGGCACTACCGAGGAGTGGTTTGTGGAGACCGTGGGCTATGCCGCAAGCGTTTATGCCTATGTGGAGGCTTTGGGCGAGAATCCCAACTTGTCTTACCAGTTTATCTTCGATTTCAGTCCCCTGTTGGAGCAGCAGTTGCTCCTTGGTGGCTACCGTTTGGCCTACGTTTTGAACTCGATCTTTGACCCTGCGAGCGCAGAGTAGAAGTTTGTGGTTTACTAAAAAAAGAGTATATTTGTGGTTGCAAGCGGCGGGTGTAGTTGCTGCTTGCGCCACAGATTTGCGGAAATAGCTCAGTTGGTAGAGCATTGGCTTCCCAAGCCGAGGGTCGCGGGTTCGAGTCCCGTTTTCCGCTCACGGACAAGGAGATAACTCATCGAGTTATCTCCTTGTCCGTTAATGGGACTATATGGTTCAAAACCCGCGACCCTCAAAGTCCCCCTTTCCCAAAGGGGGATTTAGGGGGAATGTAAATATAACCCCAATCGGGGCGCACGAGCGCCCCGCGGGTTCGAGTCCCGTTTTCCGCTCAACGCACAGCGATAGTTAGAAACTATCGCTTTTTTTGTGCGTTTCGCGGAAAAGATTTCCGCAACTATATATATAATCTCTCCAAACCTCCCTTTGATAAGGGAGGCTTAATGGAGATAACTCATCGAGTTATCTCCTTGTCTGTTAATGGGACTATATGGTTCAAAACCCGCGACCCTCAAAGTCCCCCTTTTGTTCTTCCCCTACGATAGGGGAGGAGGCCCAAAGGGCCTGAGGGGTGGTCGAAATTGGCTCATCGTCTCTGATGAGCTGGGATTTAGGGGGAATGTAAATATAACCCCAATCGGGGCGCACGAGCGCCCCGCGGGTTCGAGTCCCGTTTTCCGCTCACAGACAACGAGATGTCCAGATTTTGGGCAAACTTTTTATCCATTTCTAACGCAAATAGTGCAAATGTATAAAAATCAGTCGATTGCCCCGATTTTATGTACTAATTTTGACCAATAAGCTGGGCTTCGGCCGAGGTGACGCTAAGGCTCCAAAGCGAGAAATGCTGGGCTGTAACCTCGCCTGTGCACAAAAACACAACGGCCAAGAGTAGTGAACTCTCGGCCGAAGATGGTGGTTATTATTGGCAAATGTAGATTCTTATAGGGCCGCGCGGGTCGGTTAGGCCGAGGGGGCATCTTTGCTGCACGTTACACCCTGTGAGTCTTTGGCCCAGAGGTTGCGAGCGCGGAGCACCTGTTCGATAATATCCCTCACACAACCGCGTCCGCCCACAAATTCCGATACATAACGCGATGCGTCGATGCACTCCCAAGCTGCATCAGCAGGGGCTACGGGTATGCCCACGGCCTTCATACACTCCAAGTCGGGAATGTCGTCGCCCATAAAGAGCACATTCTCGGGGTTGAAACCGTGGCGGGCGATGATGTCGTTCAGGCACCCAATCTTGTCGCTAATGTCGATGTGTGCCTCGGTCACTTTCAGATACTTGAAGCGCCTTTCGAGCATTGCACCACGTCCTCCGCTGATGATAAATATTTTTAGGCCCTGCTTTACGGCATAGGCCACGGCATAGCCATCTTTGGCATAGTACTGCCTGAGGAAGTCGCCATCGGGCAGGGGGGTGATACCTCCGTCGGTAAATACGCCATCGACGTCGAAAATGAGTGCTTCAACTTTTGCAATATCTTCTTTGAAATTTCCCATTATAGTCGCTCTCTGTTTGGTTAGCTGATGTGCAAAGGTAACTATTTAAGTCGAAATGCCCAAAGGCCTCGTTCAATCTCTCCAAAGGCCCACCTCTGACCGCCACCCTCGCGAGTGCCCAGAGCCTTGCAGATGGCTGCCGAGCCCAAGGGGAAGGAGTGACGTATGAGCTCTATCTTTTTGTCTACGAGTGGTTTGAGTTGCTTGGGGCGGTAGGGCAGTGTCTGCTCAATTTCGTAGATTCGTCCCATAGTCACTTGTGGCTCGGTGTGGGCAAATCCATAGGGGCCCCAAGGGTCCAGACCCTCGGTCCTGCACCATTCGGCCACAAGCCCCGCCTTGCGCAACGATGCGTCGGGGACCACAAGGTAACGATAGTCGCGCCCCTCGAAACCAACCATCGACTCGGCCACATCTCGTTCGGCAGGAGCCTCGAATGTTCCGCTACCGAGTGCCGTGGCACGGAAGAGTGGGGCGTGGTTGCAGCTCTTGTCCCAATGCACCACCACCTCTTTGCACTCTCCGCCCAGCGATACAACCTCCACATCTACCTCTCCTCCAAAGGCCACCAGCGCAGCTGTCAGGTCGAACATAGGCGAAAGCTTTACCACAATCTTGTCGGCCCTCTCTCGCAGGGTGTTCCACAGGGCAGCCACGTTGGGCGAACAGTCGTCGAGGCAGACCATCTTTTTGCCCTCGGCACCTCGACGGTCGGGGTCGATGTAGATCAGGTCGGCGTGGTCGAGTCCCTCGACTAACTCCTCCGACGAGCCACAGATGACCTCCACATTGTCGGCACCCAAAAGGTGCAGATTGTGGCGGGTAATCTCGGCCAAGGCGGGGTTGCGCTCGATGGATACCACACGCTTGAAGTTGCGCGAGAGGTAGAGGGTGTCTACTCCCAGACCGCAGGTAAGGTCTACGGCCAACTCTCCGCTGTACTGCTTGTGGGCGGCACACTCCTCGCTACTCGACTGCTCAAAGGCAAGCGAGGGGAGTATGGCCCTGACGGCGTAGTAGGAGGGTAGCTTACGTCGGGCGCGTTGGAGATACTTCACCTGAGTTGCCACCTCTCGGGCGTGGGGTACACGCTTGTCGAGAGCAATGGCGTTGTGGTCGCGCTCGATATTTTGCTCGATTGCTTGTCGCGTCTCGGGCGAGCAGAGCAACTCTATCTCTTTAATTTCCATACGGTTTTGTCTTTATGGTAGTGTGCCACTACGAGCAGCACAAACATTGCAGCATAACAAGTTATAACGACCCACGCGGGTGGGGTTGTTTCGATAATGAGCCACTTGTGGCTTGCGGCGGCCTCCACACATCGGTTCTGCACCTCGGCACATAGCCCCACCACTCGGCCCACCACGGGAGCAAGTACCCCTATGGGCATTATCACCCACAGAATTGTACCCAGAACGATGATGTTGGCCGTGAGTATTACGAGCGGGTTGAGCACTATGCCCGAGAGTCCCACCACGCCAAAGGTGTGGGCCACCAGCGGCAGGGTGGCAATCATCGAACACACGCCAATCAAAATCGTGGCCCAAAGTGCGTTTGCAACTCCCACGTTGGAACGTACTCGCTCCATTAGCGGCTCGAAGCCCGCCATAATGCCCACCACGGCAATGGCCGAGAGTTGAAAACTTATGTCAAAGAGGTTGTTGGGGTTGAAGAGTAACATCAGTCCGAGGGCAACACACAGTGCCATTGCCGACGAACGCTTGCTGCCCATTGCCAAGCCGAATTGTGCGGAGCAGAACATCAGCGTGGCCCTCATAACTGATGGCGACATTCCCGTCACCACAGCATAGACCATCATAGAGACCATCGAGAGCAGGTTGCGCCAAATGTGTCCTCTGCGACTTGTAAGGGGCAGAAACCACAACATCGCCCACACCAACATCGCCACAATGCCGACGTGGAGTCCCGAAATGGCAAGCAGGTGTGCACAACCCGTCTTGGAGTAGGCTGTGCGCAACTCACTATCTATATCGCTCCTCCAACCGAGGGCCATAGCCTTCACCACGGAGGCCTGATTGGGCTCCAAACCGAGCCTGTCTACACGCTCAACAAACCTCTGCTGACATCTGCGCGCCCATATCAAAGGGGATGATGCCACTTGTGTGGGCTCCCAATCGCCCTCGCTCCACGAGTAGCAGCTTGCCGAGAAACCTCGCCTGTGCATCAGGTTGCCGTAACTACCTTCGGGCAGTCGGCGCACCTTGGCGGTCAGCACTCCCACCTCGCCCAATTCGGGGGCAACCAGAGCGGTGTCGCTACGCAAAAAAACCTTGTAGCGCTCGCCATTGTAGTCCAACAGAGCCTCACACTCGCTCCAACGTCCGCGCTCGGTGGTGGCCGAGGTGATTGTTGCGCGGGTGGTTATGGTCTGGTCGTAGGGTAGGGTGTCGGGAGTCTGCCTTAGCGCGGTGGTGAACATTGCCGTCATTACCACAGCAGCCATAGAGTATATGGTGGCTATCCTGCGCCTTGACCCAAACATCAACGAGCAAATAATCAACACGGCAGCTCCCACAGCACACTTCCACGCCTCCGCGTCGAGCCATTCGCCCAACAATATACCCACCACCACGAGTGGCAGTATCTTTACAAACGGAGGGAGTGTGGGTCGCCTCGTCATAGAGTTTGTGTGTTTTTGGGGTGAGAGTTGTGCTACTCGTTGTGGGGTTATTTGTTTCCCCACGAGTCGCGGTCGAGGTTACGGTAGCCGATTGCTTCGGCCAGATGTGCGGTGGTTATCTGCTCCGAGCCTGCAAGGTCGGCAATGGTACGGGCCACCTTGATTATGCGGTTGTAGGCCCTAGCCGAGAGCGACAGACGCTCCATAGCCCTACCCAGCAGGGCGGTACACTGCTCGTCGAGGGGGCAGAACTCGGCAATCATAGCGTTGTTCATCATAGCATTGGTAAATACTCCGTCGATACCCTCGAAACGTCGGCTCTGAATCTCCCTTGCAGCCACAACCCTCTGGCGAATTGCACTGCTGGACTCCTCGGCTCGTCCTGCGGTCATCTCGTTGTAGTCCACGGGTATTACCTCAATCTGTATATCTATACGGTCGAGTAGCGGGCCCGAAATTTTGCTCATATATCTCTCCACGGCATAGCGCGAACAGTTGCACTCCTTGGTGGGGTGGTTGTAGTAGCCACAAGGGCAGGGGTTCATAGATGCCACCAGCATAAAGTTGGCGGGGTAGGTGACGCTATATTTGGCCCTTGCCACGGTCACCTTCTTGTCCTCCAAAGGCTGACGCATAACCTCCAAAATGGAGCGGCTGAACTCGGGGAATTCGTCGAGGAAGAGTATGCCGTTGTGGGCAAGCGAGATTTCGCCAGGTTGTGGATTCTGTCCGCCACCCACCATTGCTACGGCCGAGGCCAAGTGGTGAGGTGCGCGGAAGGGACGCTGAGTGAGCAGCCCCTTTTCGGTGCCGAGTTTGCCGGCCACGGAGTGGATTTTGGTCGTTTCGAGCGCCTCGTCGAGTGTCAGCGGGGGCATAATCGTGGGCATACGCCTTGCGAGCATAGTCTTACCCGAGCCGGGCGAGCCGACCATCACGATGTTGTGGCCACCTGCCGCAGCAACCTCCAAGGCCCTCTTGACGTAGGCCTGACCCTTCACGTCGGCAAAATCTTCGGCATAACGATTGGCCCTCTGTTCAAACAGATCGGCCATCTCGACCCTTGTGGGAGCGATGGGCTCGGTGTCGCACAAAAAGTCCACCGCTTGTCGCAGCGAGGCCACACCAATAACCTCTATGCCCTCCACCACGGCAGCCTCCTCGGCATTGCACTGGGGCAGAATTACACCCCTAAAACCCTTCTGCTTGGCTCCTATGGCGATGGGCAGAGCTCCCTTTACGGGCTTTACGCTACCGTCGAGCGAGAGTTCGCCCGCAATGATATATTTGTCTGTCAGGTGGGTTTGAATCTGGTCGGTGGCTGCAAGTATGGCGAGTGCTATGGGCAGGTCGAGCGACGAGCCCTCCTTTTTCAGGTCGGCCGGTGCGAGGTTTACGATGGTCTTTTTGCCCACCATTTTCAGGCCGCTATTCTCAAAGGCCGAGCGTATGCGCTCTTGGCTCTCCCTGACGGCATTGTCGGGCAGGCCCACAAGAAACATTCCTATGCCGGGCGAAACATTCACCTCCACCTCTACGGTCTGGGCATCGATACCTATCAGCGCACTTGTGTATACCCTCGTAAACATAATTTCTTAGTGTAACTTAGTCTGTTAGACAATAGACGGTCGACGGTCGACGGTCGACGGTTGACGGTTGTCGGTCGACGTTAAAACGGTGATTCGTCGTAGGTCTTCTGGGCAGCACCTCGGGCCTGTGAGCCGTCGGGAGCCGACGGACTTGGGGGCATGGCACCCTCGAAGCCACTCTGCTCGAAACCGCCACCAAAGCCTCCGCCGAAGCCTCCGCCACCAAACGAGTCGCCTCCGTTAAGCGAACTACCAAACTCCTTGTCGCCCGAGAACGATTGACCTGCCGACAGCGGGTCAAAGTCGCTAAATTGGGCAAACTCCTTGCGGAACTTCATCTTGATGGTATCCACAGCGCCATTACGGTGCTTGGCCACGATAATCTCGGCCAGGTTTTCGGTCGAAGTACCATCTTCGAGTTGTTTCAGACCGTAGTACTCAGGTCGGTGGATGAATGCTACAATATCGGCATCCTGCTCGATTGCACCCGACTCACGAAGGTTCGAGAGCTGAGGACGCTTGCTACCGCCCTGCGACTCTACCGAACGGTTCAGCTGCGACAGAGCGATGATAGGGATATTCAACTCCTTGGCCACGGCTTTGAGTGTACGCGAGATGTAGGCCACCTCCTGCTCACGGTTGCCCTTGGTATCTTTGGGACCCGTCATAAGCTGCAAGTAGTCGATGATTACCAGCTGAATGTCGTGCTGGGCTTTGAGTTTACGCACCTTCGAGCGGAACTCCGACACGGGCAGTGCGGGGGTGTCGTCGATAAACAGAGGGGCCTCGCCAAGGGTCCTACCCGAGAGCTCCAAGTGGTTCAGCTGCTCGCTGGTGAGCTTACCGCTACGCACATCTTTGCTTTTGAGCTGCGACTCGGCCACCAACAGACGCATCATTAGCTGAGTGGCGCTCATCTCCAACGAGAAGAAGGCCACACCCTTGCCCTCGGTAACGGTGATGTTGCGTGCCATCGAGAGCACAAAGGCGGTTTTACCCATCGAAGGACGGGCCGCGATGATTATAAGGTCGGAGGGTTGCCAGCCGAGGGTCATCTCGTCGAGCTGGGTGAAGCCCGTGGGCACACCGTTAATTTTGCCGCCATTTTTGACCGACTGGGCAATGATATCGAGGGTTTTGCTAATAAGGCTGCGCGAGTTTTGCACCTCTTTGGAGATGTGTCCTTCCGACACTTTGAAAATCTCCTGCTGGGCGTAGTTGAGCAGGTCGGCCAACTCCTCGCTCTCGTCGTAGGAGCGGGCCAAAATCTCGCCCGAGGCACGAATCAACTCCCTCTGTACAAATTTCTGCGCTACGATGGTAGAGTGGAATTCGAGGTTGGCAGCCGAGCCCACCTTCTGGGTCAGTTTGGCCAAGAACTGAGCACCGCCGATCTCTTTGAGCTTGCGCTGCTGTTTGAGCTTTTCAGTAACGGTGAGCAGGTCGATGGGTTTGTGCTCAGAGGCGAGCTCCTCGATAGCCTTGTAGATAATCTTGTGGGTATCGCTATAAAACGACTCGGCAGTCAGATACTCCTGCACGGTGATGATACCATCCTTTTCGAGCATCAGCGCACCCAACACGGCCTCTTCGAGATCGAGGGCCTGTGGGGGGATGTTGCCTTGCACTTCGGCGGTCATATTGTTGTAAGCTGCTCGGTTGTTTGCCTTGCGATTATTGTTGTATTCTGCCATGATTTTGCTCGTTTTCACTCGTGGTTATGAGGTTTCCAACCTCAAAGGTAACTATTTTTTGCGGGTGGGCGATGGTTTGCGGCCCTTAAAAAAGTAACTTTTTTGCTGACACTTGGCCTCGTAACTGTTAGCAACGTAGACTTTCTCGCCCGTGTAGGGGTTGTGACCGGTGTAAAACATCACCGAAGAGAGCGTCATAGGGGTTGGAGTGAGGTCTTGAACCTGGTCGGTCATCAGTCCCAAAGAGCGGGTCTTTGTTGATAACTTTTTCATATCCTCCTCCGTACAGCCCGGATGCGACGAGATAAAGTAGGGTATCAGCTGGTAACGAAGGCCGTTTTCGCGACACACCTGACCAAAGAAACGGTGCAACTTCTCGAACTCCTCCCACATAGGCTTACGCATAATTTTCAGAACGTGGGGCTCGGTGTGCTCGGGGGCTACTTTCAACCTACCCGAGGTGTGGTGCAAAATCACCTCCCTCATATAGCGACCTCCGTCGTCGGGAATATCGTAGCGAATACCGCTACCGATGAAGGCCTTTTTGATGCCCTTCATCTCCCTCACCTTGTGGTAGAGGTCGAGCAGGGGCTCTAAGTTACGATTTAGGTTGGGACACACCCTTGGTGTCAGACACGAGGGCCTGACGCACTTCTTGCACAACTCGGTGTTTTTGCCACCCAGGCGGTACATATCGGCCGAGGGACCTCCCACGTCGCTCAGGTAGCCCTTGAAGTCGGGCAACAGCTTAACCTTCTCAATCTCGGCCAAGATGCTCTTCTCGCTACGCGAGGTAACAAACTTGCCCTGGTGGGCCGAGATGGTACAGAACGCACAACCGCCAAAGCAACCACGGTGGATGTTTACCGAGTGCTTAATCATCTCATAGGCGGGGATGGTTTTGTCCTTATAGCGGGGGTGGGGTAGGCGCGAGTAGGGCAGATCGAAGCTGTGGTCGAGCTGCTCGGTGGTCATCTGCTCGTAGGGAGGGTTGATGACCACAAACCTCTCGCCCGTAGGCTCCACAAGTGTTTTGGTCTGCTCCATACGGTTGCTCTCGACCTCCATCTTCACGAAGTTGTCGCCAAAGGCCTTGCCACTCTTGCAACACTGCTCGTAGGAGTTGAGCACGATGGTCTGCTCGGCTGGGAGCTTGGCCACATAGTCGCCATCGGCCATAAAGGCCACTTGACGCAACTTTCGGAGCAGTTTGGCATTGTAGCCGTTGCGCAGAGCCTTGGCCACCTCGATAATGCTCCTGTCGCCCATTCCGTACATCAGCAGGTCGGCACCGCTCTCGGCAAGTACTGAGGGTTTCAGGCTGTCGCTCCAATAGTCGTAGTGGGTCAGTCGGCGCAGCGAGGCTTCAATACCACCGATAATCACGGGAGTATGTGGGTAGAGCTCTTTGAGTATGCGGGTGTAGGTCGTTACGGCATAGTCGGGGCGGAAGCCATACTGACCTCCGGGGGTGTAGGCGTCGTCGTGACGCAGGCGCTTGGCTGCGGTGTAGTGATTTACCATCGAGTCCATCGAGCCGGCCGAAACACCAAAGAAGAGCCTTGGTGCTCCCAATTTCTTGAAATCTCGCAGATCGTCGCGCCAGTTGGGCTGAGGTACAATGGCTACCCTATACCCTTCGGATTCGAGTATGCGACCAATCACGGCCACACCAAACGAGGGGTGGTCGATGTAGGCGTCGCCACTAAACAGAATTACGTCTATGTAGTCCCAGCCGAGGGCTTCGACCTCCTTGGCCGAGGTGGGCAAAAAACGAGCTGCCATAGATTGTGTGTTGATTTATTGTTGTTTGTTAATCATCAGTAGAGAGCTGTCGCCATAGGAGAGGAAACGAAATCCGTGGTCCATAGCGTAGCCGTAGATTGTGCGCCACTCTGCCCCCACAATGGCCGAGATGAGCAACAGCAGGGTGCTCTGTGGCTGGTGGAAGTTGGTCACCAGACCCTCGATGATGCGGAAACGGTAGTGGGGCGTAATCATAATCTGGGTGGCCGCTTTGATGGAGGTCTGGTTGTTCTGCTCCATCCACTCGATGAGTGATCCGAGCAGCTCATTGCCCTCCACCTCCGAGGGGATGTCGTAGATCTCCCATTGGCCCACAACCCTCTCGGCCTCGGGCGAACCGTTCTGCATTACCCTCCAACCGAGCGCACAGAGCGACTCGATGGTACGGGTGCTGGTGGTGCCTACCGAGATGATGCGACCCAGATGGGCCCTCAGGTTGCGGAGTGTAGCCACCGACACCTCGAAGTGCTCGGTGTGCATCGTGTGACGTGTGGCGTCGCTCTCCTTGACGGGCAGGAAGGTGCCTGCGCCAACGTGGAGCGTAACCTCCTCGGTCACGACTCCTCGGCCGTGCAACTCGTCAATCAGTCGTGGGGTGAAGTGCAAACCCGCAGTGGGTGCGGCTACACTGCCCTCCACACGCGAGTAGACGGTCTGGTAGCGGGTGTTGTCAATCTCCTGACTCTCGCGGTTGAGGTAGGGTGGAATGGGAATACTTCCCAGATGTTCTATGATTTCGCCAAAGGCGGCGTCGATGTTCCAGCGGAAGGTGATGACGTGCGACTTGTCTATCTGCTCGCCGCGGGTGGCTTCGAGGTGGCACTGCTCTCCGTTCATCTCGAAGTCGATGACCAGCGGACCCTCTTTCCACTTTTTGAGTCCTCCGACCAAGCAACGCCACTGACACTCGCCCTTGACCGAGAAGGCGTTCTCGTAGTCGGCAGGGGAGTGGGGCTCCAAACAGAATACCTCCAAACGTGCACCGCTGGGCTTGTGCATAATGAGCCTTGCGCGGAATACGCGGGTGTTGTTGAAGACCAACAGAGCGCCCTCGGGCAACTCGTCGGGGAGGTTGTAGAAGTGTCGTTGGGTGATCTGCCCGCCACGCCAGATGAGCAGGTTGGAGTGGTCGCGCTCGGGGAGAGGGAATTTGGCAATTCGCTCGTCGGGCAGAGGGTAGTCGTAGTCGGCTATGCTGATGTGGAAGTCCATAGGTGTCTAACGTCTAATGTCTAACGTCAAATGTTGTTAAGGTCTTTAAGGGCCCTAAGGGCCTTAGAGAGTTTTGAGAGCGGTAGATGCCAACCGCCTCATCTGACGATGAGTCGTGGCAAGACCAAAACTTTCAACTTTCAACTTTCAATTTTTAATTCAAAAAAAGTGTTTGGTGTGGGGTGTAAGCCGAGTTCTGTACTGCTTGGTCCACGTTGGAGGGTTGCGCACAATCCTCCTTTGCGGAGCAGCCTTCGTCATTCATCTATGCACTGCGCTCACACGCAGGCTAAGTTAGCACTCTACCCCTCGACATCGGGCGAGCAACCCTACATACTGTCGATATACTTGAGCTTGCAACCCGTAGGTAGTACTGTCCCCGCGACATTGCTGCCGGGGCGGTGGGCTCTTACCCCGCCTTTTCACCCTTACCGGCCGAGGCGAACCTTGGCAGGCGGTTGTTTTCTGTTACCTTTAACCTTGCCGTTGCCGACAACTTCCCGTTAAGAAGTACGGTGCTCTGTGTTGCTCGGACTTTCCTCTCCCTCCCTACGGGAGGCAGCGACGAAATCCCCACGCCAAACAGACCACAAAGATACCTATAAAATTCGAGATTCGTCAATAGCTCGGCCAAAATTACGCGCGCGCGAGCAAAAAACGATATTTTGCTTTGGTTGTCGTGTTTGTTTTCGTTATCTTTGTACTATAACCCAAGGATATCCTCAAACTTTTTTAGCCATGAGACTCTTTTATTTGGCCAGCAATATGTTCCACCTCACAGACGAGGAGGTCGAGCAACTCGAAGCCCAAGCCGCAACCGGCGATCCCGAGGCTTGCTACAAATGGGGCCGCTATCTCTACTGCGTGCGTCCCGATCACGACTCCGTAAGCAAGGCTGCCGTGCAGTTTATGATGGCCAAGGCCGAGGGAGTGGTCGATGCTGCGGTGGCCATATCGCTTATGTGGTACAATGGCGACTTCGGTGTGGTAGACCGCACGAAGGGCAAGCAGTTCCTGCTCGAAGCACTCGAAAAAGAGAACGAATTTGCCGCTTTTGTCTATCTGCGTAAGCTCATATACGGCCATCACGGCTTTGAGGTCGACACAGACAAGGCTCTCACTATGCTCAAAGCGCTCACTGAAAAGAGCGACAACCCCAACTTCTACTACCTCTTGGGTGTTGTCTATCAGATGCAGAGCAACTATGCCGAGTCGCTGCCTTGGCTCGAAAAGGCCTATGCCGAGGGGGTGGGCGAGTCTGCAATGGACTTGGCTCTGGCCCGCAGTGGTGGTTTTACGGCCGACGGAAATTTTGCCGACTACGATGTCTATCTGAAAGAGTTGGACCAGCTCAGCGCCGAATCGCAAGACGGTTTCGCCACCTACCTCTATGCGGCTTTGTTGGCATCTAATTACGACGAGCTCGAAGATGAAGCCCAAAAGGCCGAGGCGCACGAGGCTATAAAGGCCGAGGTGGAGAATGCTCTGGCGTGGGGGTGTGGCGAGGCTGCACTCTTTTTGGGCGATGCCTACTACGATGCTACTTGCGGCTTTGAGGAGGATTTGGCGCGGGCCTTCTCGTACTATGCCAAAGGTGCAATACTTGGCTCGGCCGATTGCTACGAGCGAATGTACGAAATGGTTGTGGCAGAGGAAATTAAGGGCTACGGCCAAGATTTTGCCGACAGCTGTGCCATCGAGGGAGCGCGCCTGGGCTCGGAGTTCTTGATGCGCAAGGCTGTGGAGATATACAAATCGGGCCGACTCACCCCCTTTGCTGCCGAGATTGAGCAGTACTATCTGCCCGAGGTTGAGGCTATGGAGGAGGAACTGCCCGACGACGACGGCCGTTTCGACGCTTACGCATAGGCCCCAAAATTTGCATAATTTTAACAATCAAAAAAATACACAAACAAATCTCAATGAAGAAGATCATTTTTTCGGTGGCTGCACTGATGATGAGTGTGGCACTCTTGGCTCAGGAAGAGCCCGTATCGCCCTGGACTATGGGTGGCTCGGCAGGTATCACAGGTTCGCAGATGACCCTGACTAATTGGGCAGCCGGTGGTGACCCCAGCGTGGCAGCAGATTTCCAGTTCAACTACTCGATTAACTACAAAAAAGACAACTCGCTTTGGCAGAATCGTTTGGAGTTGGCCTACGGTCTTAATCGCACCGAGAGCAACGGCACCCGCAAGACCAACGACAAGATCTACTTCTCGTCGTCGTATGGTCAGAAGATGATCGAGAGCCTCTATATTTCGGGTACCTTCACCTTCCAGACTCAGTTTGCCGACGGCTACGACTACGGCGTGAAACTCGACGAGGGTGGTTACAAGCAGACTTCGGGCCTTCTATCACCCGCCTATATCACCGGTGGTGTGGGTGTTAAATGGACTCCCAAGACTTGGCTTACCGTAGACGCTTCGCCCGCCACTTGGAAATCGACCATCGTTCAGCAGGAGGCTCTGCGCCCCATCTATGGTCTGACTTCGGCCAGCGAGCGAAACGAGTTTGGTGGTAATGTGAAGATTGAGGCCACCGGCAAGATTTGGGGCGACCTTTCGGGTTACACCCGTCTGAACCTCTTCTCGAACTTCCTCCAAAATCCCCAGAATGTGGATGTTGATTGGACCGTTCGTTTCGACCTGAAAATCAACAAGTGGCTCTCGGCAAATCTCAACTTCCACGCCATCTACGACGACGATATCAAGATTCCTCAGCCCGACGGTTCGGCCTACGCTTGCTTGCAGGTGCAGGAGGTTGCCGGCATTGGTCTGTTGGTTAAGTTCTAACGGCTGCTCGCTCGGAGCAACAAAACTATCGGAGCCGTGCCCCACACTGTCGGGGTGCGGCTCTTTTTTTGCAGCCCCCCCGTATTGTAGAGGTGTTGTTAAGTTTTGGCAAAACCTTAACAAAAACACATCTTTTGCGAAATTTGTGACATCACAGAGAACAACGAGCCGAAAAAGTCGCTACATTCGCACCGTTTTTTAATAGGATTAGTTAGAAGCAAAGAGAATTTGCAAAGAGTATGAATGTAAAGAACTACACATTCCAAAGTCTTCTGAAAAAGTACACCTCGGCAAGTTTCTGGCTCATCGCAGCCACCGTCCTAGCCCTTCTGTGCGCCAATAGTCCGCTTAAAGAGTGGTATTTCGGCCTCTGCAACAAGACCATATCACTCTCGTTTGGCGACTTCAACTTTTTTAGCCACCACGGTCACCCATTCACGCTGCTCGAACTGACCAACGACTTTCTGATGGCAATCTTCTTCCTCTCGGTGGGATTGGAGATTAAGCGAGAGGTGTTGGTGGGCGAGCTCTCGTCGATCAAAAAGGCCATTCTGCCCATTATCGGCGCCTGCGGAGGTATGATTGTCCCCGTGTTGGTGTTTATGCTTGCTTGCCCCGATAACGAACTGATGCAGAGAGGTATGGCCATTCCGATGGCTACCGATATTGCCTTCTCGCTGGGCGTGTTGTCGATGTTTGGCAAGAGGGTACCGCTGGGCCTGAAAATCTTCCTCACCACACTCGCTGTGGCCGACGACTTGGGTGGTATTCTGGTCATCGCAATCTTCTACACCTCGCAGATTAGCTGGGGATTTATGCTGGCAGCTGTGGTGTGTGTGCTGATTATGTTGCTGGCCAACCGCTTCGATGTCAGGAGCAAAGCCTTCTATCTGATTGTGGGCGTACTGCTCTGGTTTGCGATGCTCAACTCGGGTGTTCACGCCACCATTTCGGGCGTCATTGCCGCCTTCTGCATCCCCGCAACGCTCAATCGAGGTACGCACTACTACATCGAGCGTATTCGTAATAACATAGGTGAATTCCCCGAAATCGAGATTCCCGACAAGAAGGCCAAAGTGGTGGTGCTGACCAATGACCAGGTGCAGACGCTCAAAAGTATTGAGTCGGCAGCCGACCACCTTGTAAGCCCTCTGCAACACCTCGAAGACGACCTGCACGAGTTTATCAACTACATAATTCTGCCCCTGTTTGCCTTTGTGAATGCGGGTGTATTCCTGGGAGATATGCAGGTTGGCGACCTCGTTTCGGGCGTAAGTCTGGCCGTTATGTGTGGCCTTGTGGTGGGTAAGTTTGTGGGTGTATTTACCTTCTCGTGGGTGGCCATTAAGACCAAGATTGCCTCGATGCCCTCGGGTGCCAACTGGAAGATTTTTGCAAGCGTCTGTATGCTCTGTGGTATTGGCTTTACGGTGTCGATGTTCATCGCCGACCTGGCCTATTCGCCCCTCGGTGCCGAGGGTGTAGCGATGCTCGATAGAGCCAAACTCGGTATCTTGTGCGGTACGGTTTTGTCGGCTATGATTGGTGCTCTGATGCTCAACCGAACGCTGCCTAAGGCTCCCACAAAGTAAAACGATAACTTGCTTATATAAAACTAAATAGGCGTATGTGTTCCAGCACATACGCCTATTTGGCTTATGAACATTTAGAGAATCGTTGGCTACAAGTTTGCAGCTTGAAGCCTATTTGATAGTTGCTGCCAATCGGGAGATGTTTTGTAGGCTTCGTAGCTGTCTGCCGGCACTTGAATTATTATATTGGAGTAGTATTCGCCGAATAATTGGTTGCCACCTTTGGGTGGAATTTTAGCCTCACAGCGTATGCTCCTTATATAAGAGCGAGATCCCAACGCATGCTTGTCGATACTCTCCACCTTCGATGGGATGGTGAGCAGTATCATCTTTGGGCAGTTTTGGAATGCATAACTACCGATGGTAGTTAGATCTCGTGGTAGGCTGACGCTCAGTAATGATGTGCAGCCCGAAAAAGTGAATGAACTAATCTCTTTTACCTTATTGGGAATAGCAATCGTAAATAGTGAAACACATCCAGCAAATGCTCGTGTGCCTAGCGTAACGAGATTCTGGGGAAGGTATATGTGTGTCAGTGATTTACACAGCGAAAATGCGCCTAATTCAATAGATGTGACAGTCTCGGGAATGGTGATTTTTTCGAGTGCCGTACATTGTTCAAATGCTTGCGCTCCAATGGATGTTATTCCGAAAGGTATCTCTATTTGTTTAAGTGAACTGCATCCATAAAAAGCCCCTCCTCGAATCGAGTGTACCAAGTTTGCAGGTATCTTGTATTTGGTTAGACCTCCCGGGGCAAAGGCGGCAAGTTGGTGGTCAATTATTAAACAACGACCATCGGGTGAAGCTAATTCGCCCTCGAATCGTGTCAATGCACTGCACCCGACAAAGGGAGCGGTGATGGAAGTAACACTCTTGGGTATGGTAATGGCGTTTAGCGACGTACATTCCATAAATGCGCAGGAGTGCAAGCTGGTTAGACTATTGGGTAGTGTGACGTCGGTTAGTGAGGGGCAATGCGACAAGGCATTTGCTCCGATGTACTCAACTCCTTCGGGAATTATTATGCTTTTTAGCGTTTCGTTGCAAGAAAAAGCTTCCTGCCAAATGTATGTCAGCTTGCCCTCGAATACCATTATACCTTTGCCATTCGAGTAGGTGTTGCTAATAGGAGAAGGATCGGATATGTCGGTGTAGTGTATGTCTATAACATTACCATCGGTGGTAGTGTAGCTAATTATTGTTTGCTTGGGGGCTGTTGCTTTGTAGACTATGTACCCGCCTGCAACTATTGCTACTGTGAGTAGCAAATAAAGTGAAAGGTTTTTGGTTTTCATACCGAGGTTGTTAGTGTTAATATTACACAAAGGTAATAATTTTGATAATGCCAGACAAGAACGCCTCGCCGGCATTGTACCATTTTACCAAGAGGCACTATCCCCACCAATAAAAAAGAGACGCCTTGATTGCGTCTCTTATCTCTTTTTTATTCCCCCTCCCCCTCTTCTTTTAGTAGTCCCACCGGGAATCGAACCCAGATTTACAGTTTAGGAAACTGTCGTTCTATCCGTTGAACTATGGAACCAAGTGTGGCCTTGCGGCCATTAGTTTTTTGGTGCGAAGGCCTTGCGGATGTCCTCCGCATAACCGGCCTTGATGCACAGCTCGGTCTCCTTGACCATATTGCGCAGAGCTAATACTGTCGAACTGCCGTGACCCACCATCACTACTCCGTTTACGCCAAGTGCGGGAGTGCCGCCCTTAATCTCGTAGTTCAAGCGACTCAGGAAGTCGTCGTCGATCTGCCTTGCCTTGGCGATGTAGCGGAGACTCTCCGACATTTTCAGCAGCACGTTGCCCATAAAGCCGTCGCAGACAATCACGTCGGCCTTGCCGGTGAAGTAGTCCTTACCCTCGATGTTGCCCACGAAGTTGATGCCCTCCATTTGTGCAATCATCTGGTGTGCGGCTTTGCTTGCTGCATTGCCTTTGCTCTCCTCCTCGCCGATGTTAAGGAGTCCCACCTTGGGGCTTTCAAGACCCCAGAGGTCTTTGGCATAGAGGCTGCCCATCAGGGCGTACTGTGCGAGTACCTCAGGTTTGCAATCCACATTCAAGCCCACATCGAGCAGAAGGGTGTAACCTCCTCGGATGTTGGCAATCGCTGCCGAGATTGCGGGCCTGATAACCCCCTCTGCCACGCCAACGGTAAAGATGGCACCCGCCATCATTGCGCCCGTTGAGCCGGCGCTTGCGAATCCGTCGATTTTCTTCGCCGCAAGATGCTCAAAGCCCACTCGGATACTCGAATCGGCCTTAGTCTGGAAAGCCTTGGCGGGGTGGTCGTGCATAGTGATAACCTCGGTGGTTGCCACAATCTCTACACGCTCACCCTCGTAGCCTTCTGCTTTGAGCAGCTCCTCGATGCGCTCTTTGTCACCAAAGAGAACCACCTGTGAGCCCTCGTCGAGCAGAGGTATTGCCTCGACTACTCCTTTGACAACAGCATCGGGGGCGTAGTCGCCACCCATTGCGTCGATACCTATGCGCAGATTACGCATCTGTTTGTGCAGTTTTGTGTAAACTACTCAGCTTTTTTCTCGATTGCCAATTTGCCACGGTAGAAACCGCACTCAGGGCAAACTCGGTGGTACTGAACGGGCGAACCGCAGTTCGAGCATACTGCAACGGTAGGAACAGCAGCTGTGTAGTGAGTTCTGCGTTTGTCTCTTCTGGTCGACGAAACCTTGTGTTTAGGATGTGCCATAGTTGTTAAAAAATTATAAGTTTATATCTAATTATTTTCGTTTTGTTCCAACTGTTGTTTCAGCGCGGCCAGGGTGCCGGCCACGTTGCCCTCTGCGAAGGAGTTGTTTTGGGGCTCGGCCATCTGGTCGAACTCCTCTTGCGATACAATCTGGAACTTTGCAATCATCTCTTGGTTGCAATCTTCGATTCGCTCGTGGACTCTCTGGTAGGGGAGTGCCAGCAGAACGGTCTCGTAGATGTAGTCCAGAAGGTCGATTTGTGTGTCTGTGGGGTTGAGCCACATCACTTCGCCATCAAAATCGAGATCCTCTTCGCTAAATTTCACAAAGAGCGTGTCGCTAATTTCGACCGGCAGAGCGAGCTCGTCCAAGCACCTGTCGCACTCGACCGTAACGCTACCCTCGATGTCGATGTCGAAGGTGAGCATATTCGCTGCCTTGGTCAGCGTAACCCTTGCAACGGCCTCAATGCCAGCGAGTTCTTCATCGCCCACAGCCTCCAACAAGTCGCTTCCCAGAGGGAACTCAAACTCGTGGATTCCGACCTTGTAGCCCTTGAAAGGTATTACAAATTGTTCTCCAACTGCCATAAATGCCTAAAATTAGCCCGCAAATATACGAATAAAATTCGATATTCAAAATTCAATACATAAAAAAGTAAATCCTTTCGACCTCGAAAGTTGTCTCACCCCCAAGTCGAAAGGCTCTACGTTGTCTGAACTCTCCTCTCTCCCTATCGGTTGAGCGTAAAGTCCTGACCGAGATATACGCGCCTAACCTCCTCGTCGGCGGCAAGCTCCTCGGCGCTACCCGATTTGAGCACCTTACCCTCGAAGAGCAGGTAGGTGCGGTCGGTGATGGCCAGAGTCTCGTGTACGTTGTGGTCGGTGATGATTACACCGATATTTTTATCTTTAAGCGTGCGCACGATGCTCTGGATATCCTCCACAGCAATGGGGTCTACACCCGCAAAAGGCTCGTCAAGCAGGATGAACTTGGGGTTGATGGCCACGGCACGAGCAATTTCGGTACGCCTGCGCTCGCCACCCGAGAGCTGAATACCCTTGTTGTGGCGCACCTTTTGGAGGCGGAACTCCTCGATGAGGCTCTCCACACGCTCGCGCTGATACTCCTTCGAGTAGCCGGTCATTTCGAGCACCGCTTTGAGGTTGTCCTCCACGGTCAGCTGGCGGAACACCGAAGCCTCCTGGGGCAGGTAGCCCAGGCCCATCTGGGCACGTTTGTAGACGGGCAGCTTGGTAATCTCCGTAACGATACCGTCTTCCTCGACGTATGTGTGGCCGTCGTTGGGCTTAACAAGGCCCACAATCATATAAAAGGTAGTAGTCTTGCCGGCACCGTTGGGCCCCAACAAACCTACAATCTCGCCCTGTTCCACCTCTATCGAAACGTGGTTTACCACGGTTCTGCTCTTGTATTTCTTGACTAAGTCGGATGTGTAAAGTCGCATTTTTTTGAAAAATTTTGTACAAAGTTAGAAACTTTCGGAAAAAAAACGTATCTTAGTATTGTTATTTGTGAACTTTAACCGAGAAATGGACAGAATTGACCGAGAGAAGCTGCTGCATAGCAAGCTGAAAGAGTATTTTGGATTCTCTGCCTTCAAGGGTAACCAACAGGCAGTAATTGAGAACGTTCTCGACGGTGGCGACACCTTTGTTCTTATGCCTACGGGCGGTGGCAAGAGTCTTTGCTACCAGCTGCCTGCGCTTATGATGGAGGGTGTGGCCATTATCATCTCGCCCCTGATTGCGCTGATGAAAAACCAGGTGGACGCAATGCGTACGTTCAGTATGGACGAGGGCGTGGCACACTTTCTCAACTCGTCGCTCAACAAGGCGGCCATCACGCAGGTGAAGAACGATGTGTTGGCCGGCAAGACCAAGCTGCTCTACTTTGCGCCCGAGTCGCTCACCAAGGAGGAGAATGTGGCCTTCTTGCGCAAGATTAAGATCTCGTTCTACGCAATCGACGAGGCCCACTGTATCTCGGAGTGGGGCCACGACTTCCGACCTGAGTATCGACGCATACGTCCCATCGTAAACGACATAGGTCGTGCGCCAATCATTGCTCTGACGGCTACTGCAACCCCCAAAGTGCAGCTCGACATCCAGAAAAATCTCGGTATGATGGATGCCAAGGTCTTTAAGTCGTCGTTCAACCGTCCAAACCTCTTCTACGAAATCCGTCCCAAGAGGGATGTAAATCGCGACATTATCCGCTACGTCAAGCAGAACGAAGGCAAGAGTGGCATTATCTACTGCCTCTCGCGCAAGAAGGTCGAAGAGCTGGCCGAACTGCTCGTGGCAAATAATATAAAGGCGTTGCCCTACCACGCAGGTATGGATGCAGCCACTAGGGCCAACAACCAAGACGCCTTCTTGATGGAGCAGGCCGATGTGATTGTGGCCACTATCGCCTTCGGTATGGGTATCGACAAACCCGATGTGCGCTACGTTATCCACTACGATATCCCCAAGAGCCTCGAAGGCTACTATCAGGAGACCGGTCGTGCGGGGCGCGACGGCGGCGAAGGCCGATGTGTTACCTTTTATAGTTATAAAGACATCCAGAAGTTGGAGAAATTTATGCAGGGCAAGCCCGTGGCCGAGCAGGAGATTGGCAAACTGCTGTTGCTCGAAACGGTGTCGTATGCCGAGAGCTCCATCTGCCGTCGCAAGTCGCTGTTGCACTACTTTGGCGAGGAGTTCGACGTGGAGGATTGCGGTGCGTGCGACAACTGCACCAATCCCAAGCCACGCATCAAGGCTCAGGATGCTATGACCACCGTTCTGGAAGTGTTGGAGGATATTGGTCCCAAGTTCAAGATGGACTACATCGTGGCTCTGCTGATGGGTAAGAACAATGCCCTGATGAAGTCATACGGACACAACAAGAGCGATTGGTTTGGCAAGGGTGCCGAGAAGGACGATAAGTTCTGGGGCGCAGTTATCCGCAAGGGACTCATCGAGGGACTTATCGACAAGAATATCGAAAACTACGGCCTGCTGGCCATTAGCAGCAAGGGCGAGAAGTATCTCGACAAACCCTATCCCCTGACCGTAACCCTCGACCACAACTACGAAGAGATGCAGGAAGACGAGGCTGCGGCAGCAATGGGCTCCAAGGGCGCTGTGGCTGACGAGGAGCTATTTGCTATGCTCAAAGACCTGCGCCGTCAGGTGGCCAAACGCCACGATCTGCCTCCCTTTGTGGTATTCCAAGATCCCTCGTTGGAGGATATGTCGGTGCAGTACCCAATCACCATCGATGAGTTGCAGAACATCAGCGGTGTGGGTGCTGGCAAAGCCAAGAAGTTTGGTGCCGAGTTTGTGGAACTGATTAAACGCTATGTCGAGGAGAAAGATATCATCCGTCCTCAGGATATGGTGGTTAAGAGCGTGGTTAATAAGAGCTCCAACAAGGTGTTTATCATCCAGAGCATCGACCGCAAGATGAATTTCGAGGATATTGCGGGTGCCAAGAATCTCGAATTTGGCGAACTGCTGAGCGAGATTGAGTCGATTGTCAATTCGGGTACTAAGCTCAATATCAACTACTATATCGACCAGGTTATCGACGAGGATAAGGCCGAGGATATCTACCTCTATTTCAAGGAGGATGCCGAGAGCGACAGCCTCGACGAGGCGCTCGACGAGCTTGGCAGCGACTACACCGAAGACGAAATCCGCCTGGTACGTATTAAATTCCTTTGCGAACAAGGCCACTAAAAAACGCATATAGCGGTTGATTTCCGCGTTACGCTCGAAGGGCGACTCCTCATTTACGATTTGTAAACTGCGGGTCGCCCTTCTTCGTGTGCCTTGAAATCCCCTCGCTCTCTGCGTTTTTGCCGCTTCATAACGGATTGAACTCTCCCCCTAAGTTAGGGGGAGTCCCCAAGGGGGAAGGGGGTATGTTACAAAGAAAAAGGCGAGCCCGAGAGCCCGCCTAATTACTAACTAAAAATCGTATCCCACGATATCTGCTGCATAGTCGTTCCAATACTTGGTGCTCTTATAGGACTCTAAGCTGTTGGTTGGGACGTATATCTTGCGCCCCTCGGCATTATTGTGGAATGTTTCCCAACACCCATAGTATGCTTTGGGCTGGGGTGGAGTAGTGGGACGGCAATATATGTGTGCAAGGGCGGAGCAATTATAGAACGCAGAGTCGCCAATGGAGGTTACCCCCTCGGGGATAGTTACGGCCGTAATGCCGGAACATTCTAAGAATGCACCTTGCTTGATGGTTTTAACGCCGTTGGGAATAGTGATATTTCTAAGCTCGGAACAACCATAGAAGGCAAACTCTCCAATGGACTCAATGTTATTGGGCATATCTATGCTGGCAAGGTTTGAGCAATAGGTAAATGTGTAGTCGCCGATAGAGATTACTCCCTCGGGTATGGTGATGCTTTCCAATTTGCAGCAACTATCAAATGCCGATGCACCAATGGATGTAATGCTGTTGGGTAGTGTGATGCTGGCAAGATTTGAGCAACAAAAGAAAGCACGCTCTCCAATGGATTCAATGTTGTTTGGTAGGTCGATGCTGACAAGTCCCGAACAATCAGAGAATGTTGAGTCACTAATAGAGGTGATTCCCTCTGGTATGGTGATGCTTTTCAATTTGCAGCAACTATCAAATGCCGATGCACCAATGGATGTAATGCTGTTGGGTAGTGTGATGCTCGCCAGATTTGAGCAACAAAAGAAAGCACGCTCTCCAATGGATTTAATGTTGTTTGGTAGGTCGATGCCGACAAGTCCCGAACAACCAGAGAATGTTGAGTCACTAATAGAGGTGATTCCCTCGGGTATGGTGATGCTTTCTAATTTGTGGCAATTGGCAAATGCCGATGCACCAATGGATGTAATGCTGTTGGGTAGTGTGATGCTGGCAAGGCTCATACAGCCAGCGAATGTGCCTTGTCCAATAGTAGTGATGTTATCGTGAAGGGTGATATTTGTAATATAACAGAAACTGAACACATAATCCCCAAGTTTTGTGATGTTTTCGCCAATGATTATAGTCGCAAATCGGGAGCCTACAAGCCAGTCAATGGGCTGGTTGGCGGTTGTGTCGTAATCCTTTTCTATAATATGGCTGTCGATTTTAAGTTCGCAGGTACATTTTTGAAAGGCACTTGTACCGATGTTGGTCACGCCCTCGGGGATGGTGAGGGTTTCAAATTTGGTGCAACTGGCAAATGCATATTCTCCGATAGAGGCGACCTTGCTGGGAATAGCAATGCCGGGGAGTTTGTTGCAATTTCCAAAGGCGTAATTGCCAATAGAGCCGAGATTGTCCGGAAGGGTTATGTTTGTAAGGACCGAATAGTTGTAGAAGGCACAATTGCCTATCTTGGTAATGTTATCTCCTACAACTATGGTCGTAAACTTGGATCCGTATAACCATCTGTTCGATGGGTAATGGTACTGGTCGTAGTCGGTTTCTATAATTTTGCTGTCGATTACGAGTTTGCCTTTGCAGCCATATAGAGCATTGTTGCCAATAGAGATGATGCTCTGAGGAATGGTGAGAGTCGTGAGATTTGAGCAACCGGCAAATGCATATATGCCTATTTCGGTCACACTCTCGGGAATGGAGATACTAGCCAGGGTCTTACAGCCAGAGAATGCATTTGTGCCAATAGTGGTGATGATGTTGTCGAAACCCAATATGCCCACACCATCTTCGTAAATGTTAGATGTGAGCGTTGCGCCAAAGGCCTCGGGGTCGGTATTGTTGGGAGTGAGTGGCAAACCATCTGTAGTGGTGTAGTAGATTGTGTAATTGCCGGTTTCTCCATTGTCGGTGGTATTGTCGGTGGTGGTATCCTCTTTGTCATTGGGTTCGATATCGCTTGCGACATCATTGTCGCAAGCCCCAAGGAGTAATAGTGCAAGAAATGCAAAAAGAGATAATAATTTTTTCATTACTAACGTGCCCAAAGGATAAAAACCACACTGTTGACACAAAATTAACCATTTATTTCAATAATTCTCAACCACCAATTCTCAATTCTCAAATTTATCGGTACTTTTGTGGGGTAATTACCAAACACACTTACAACATTGGCTACTAAACGATACAATAATAGAGGCACACGCACGCACACGCGAGGCGCGGCACACGCAAGCAACGACCCAAACTATGTGCGCCCCAAAAAGGCTCTCGGACAGCACTTCCTGACCGATATGAGCGTGGCTCGACGCATTGCCGACGCTATGAGCGGTGGTGGTAGTGTGCTCGAAGTGGGCTGTGGTACGGGTGTGCTCACCCAATTCCTCTTGCAGAGGAACGACATCTGCACCTGGGGTGCCGAGGTAGATGGCGAGAGCGTGGCCTACCTCCACAACCACTATCCCGACTTTGCACCCAGGCTTATCTTTGGCGACTTCCTGAACCTGCCACTCGACGAGATGTTTCCCGAGGGGCTCAAAGTCATTGGCAACTTCCCCTACAACATCTCCTCGCAGATTTTCTTCAAGGTGCTGGACTACAAAGAGTTGATACCCGAGGTGGTGGGTATGGTGCAGCGCGAGGTGGCTCTGCGTATCGCCTCACCCGCAGGCAATAGGGACTACGGCATCCTGAGCGTGTTGATGCAGGCTTGGTACGACATCGAGTACCTCTTTACGGTGCACGAGAATGTCTTTAACCCTCCGCCCAAGGTTAAGAGTGCGGTGGTGAGGATGAAACGCAACGGTGTGAAGGAACTGGGCTGCGACGAGCAGTTGTTTGTGAAGGTCGTGAAGGCGGCTTTCAGCCAGCGCAGAAAGATGCTCAAAACCCCATTAAAGGCGGCCTTTGGCGACTTTGGTGGCGAGGAGCACCGCTTCTTTGGCTTGCGTGCCGAGGCCTTGTCGGTTGCCGACTACATCGAGCTGACCAACTGGGTGGCCGAGCGAATATAGAAGATTGGTATAATAAGATATATAAAAAGAAACGGGATGCACTTTGATGGTGCATCCCGTCTTATTGTGTAGGTAAAGCAGGTTTTAATCTGAAATGTTAAACCTGTCCCACCAATCACTGGCCACAACGCTATCTACAGCTTCTTCAATACTCATTGTGCGCAAAAAAGCTGATGGCTCTATGCCCAACTGGCGCCAGCGCTGCTCGTTAGCCTTTTCGGTGTCGGTACGCTTGAGGTTAAATGATCTGACTGCTCGAACTGTTTTGTTTTCGGTTTTTGTATAGGAGAATATTCCATCCCCCCTCCCCCAAGCAGGCTTATCCATACTTACACAGATTGCCTCTGTACTATTGTATTCGTTACAGCTCCAATAAGTGTTATCAAGGACACCAATCGTTTGGACTTTGGTCGGCGGGGCATTCGAGGCTTACAAAGTCCAGCGGGTGCTTGCCCTTCATCAGTCGCACAATGTTGTAGGTGCCACCCTGCAACAGGGCCACCTCTTCGCCAAACTTCATCACCCTGCAATCCATATCGGGCTTGATGCGCACCACGGCACCCATAGCCGAGGGGCGTGCGCTACCACCGCCAATATAGGGTTTTAGGCGGTTTTCGTTCAGGTCGTTCATGGTGGTCGAAACGTCCGTCTTTCAGCTCGTCGTGGTCGAGGAATACGGTGTAGCCGTAGTTTTCGAGTTTGAGCTGTATCTGTCGGGCATAGTCGGCCGCATCTTTGCGTCGGTAGCTGATGAAAATGTCGTAGTTCATAAGTTGCATTTGGGGCTATTCTCTACAATAGGTAGAAATAATTCTTGGGTTTGTCAATCGTGGTGGCCACTTTTTTTGGCTCAATCTTTGTGTCTGCTCTGTGAGTTAATTTTTAGCAACCAACAAATCATAACGTAACTATGCAAAGATTTTCAAAACAGACGGTGGCCACTTGTGTTGTGGCACTGCTAACTATTTCTACGTCACTCACATTCACTTCGTGTGGTGGCCGCAAGGGGTGGAACGAGATGCAACGCAAAGAGGCTCGCCAGATGTTGCGCCAGTGGCGCGATATGGTCTACCTTCGTAATATGGACGAGATGGAGTTTGCTACCTTTGCCGATGAGGTAACCGACATCCTCGAAGAGCAATACCCCTCCTATGTGGAGTTCATTGAGATGCCTATGGTGGGCGACAGCGTGGAGGTGGTGGTTGTGGCAGCCATTGTGGCCGATATCAAGGCCGATACCAAGAATATGCGCCACCTGTTTCCCTACCACGAGCTTGTGAAGAAACAGGTGCTGCCAAAGGGGCTCAGCGAGGAACAGAAACGTGAGTTCTACGCCTGCTTTGCCCAGAAGATAAACTCCCACTACGGCTCGGTGCAGACCTTTGTTTGGGATGTGATTAACTCTGTGGCCGACGATGTGGTCACTATGCGACTGCTGCGCGGCTGTGCGACGCCCTACTGGGACATCGACGTGACCATCGTCGAAGAGTGGAGCGAAGATTGAAAATGGAAAGGTTCTGCGATGACTTTCATAAAAAATAGTGTGTCACACGCTGACACACTATTTTTTATTTGGTGGCTACATAGAGCAGGTCGAAACACTCGCCGCTGACGGGGGTGACCGAGTAGTCGGCCATTGTTATGCCTGTGGTGAGGGCGGTGTTCTGACTCAGCAACTTGCGGCGATTGAGGCGGTTTAGCAGGTCGTAGGGTATCTGTAACATCCAGCGGGGTAGGCGGTGTTGCAGGTCGAGGATGTCAAAGCGGGTAATGTGCTCGACGCCCTGCTTGTTCTTCCGGTAGTACTCCCACACCTTCTCGTTGCCGGACACACCCTGAGCCTCGATGTGGGCAAAGTGGGGTGCCAAAAGCGAGCTAAACTGCTCGGGGGTGTACTCCCTGACGTGCCAGGGGTTGCGGGTGAGCGACATAGGTGCGTTGGGGGTGGAAACGATGAATTTGCCACCCTTGCGCAGCACCCTGCTCACCTCGGCCACAAACTCTGCGTCGCGCTTGATGTGCTCGATTACCTGAAACGAGATGACGTAGTCGAGGCTCTCGTCGGCAATGCCTGCGAGGGGTGGAACGGTCATCTGGCGGAACTCTACACCCTCCACATCCTCAAAGAGTTGAGCCTCGGGGGTGTGCTTGTCGATGGTGAGGAAGTGGGTTGCTGCGGGGGCGATAATCTCGATGCCGTAGCCGCTACCCGTGCCAATCTCCAACACTCGGCCACTCACCTGCGAGGCGGCATAGTGGTAGGCCAACAACGAACGCTGGAAGACGTAGTTGTCCGACGCATCGCGTTGCGAAACTCTCTCGGCTGTTTGTGGCTTCATAGTGCGGTGTCGGGGGAGTGTTAAATAAGGGTTATGCTGTTGTCGCCGATGGTGATTTTGCGCTCTCTATAGAGCGAGCCCACGGCACGTTTGAAGTTCTTTTTGCTCAGTCCGCACAGGGCTGCAATCTCCTCGGGCGAAGATTTGTCGCCAATGGGCAGGGTGCCTTTGTTGGCACGGAGCAGGTCGAGCAACTTGGCCGACGAGCTGTCCTGCTGGTCGCGACCCTCCTGTTGGAGCATAACGTCAATGCGGCCATCTTCGCTGATGCGGTGAATGTAGCCCACCAACTTGTCGCCCACAGCCACGCGGGTAAAGATTTGGTTGTCGTAGATCATACCCCAGTTGCGGTTGTTGATGACCACTCGGTAGCCCTTCTCCATACGCCTTACGACCAGAATATCGACCTGCTCTTTGGGGCGCACGCTAATCTCGCTGTTGGAGATGTAGGCATTCAGCTTGGTGGTAGCCACTACTCGGCCGGTCATAGTGTCGCGGTAGAGCACCACGGGATAACGGTTGCCCACAACCACCTCAAAGGGAACGTTTCGGTTGGGCATAAAGAGGTCCTTGGCGGTGATACCCCAGTCGAGGAATACTCCGTGAGCGTTGCGGTCTACGACTTTGAGCACTGCGGCCTCGCCAATGGTGGCCAGAGGCTTCTCTCGGGTGGCGATGAGTCGGTTTTCGGAGTCGTGATAGACAAAGACCTCCACCAAATTGCCCACTCGGTCCGAGAGAGATGCATAGCGGTTGGGGAGTAGTACTTCGTTCTGCTCGTCGTCGACGAGGTAGATTCCGTGGTCGGATATTCGGTTTACCCTGAGGGTGTGGTATTCGCCTGCTGTAAGCATAGTGTTGAATTATCGCTTTAATTTTGGGCAAAAGTAGCGATTTTCTCGCGATAAAATCCTATTTTTGCAGAAATATATTTTCTTTACCCAAATTTGCGCCACAGGATGAAAATCGCACTCTGCCAAATCGATATCAGCTGGATGAGCCCCGCCGAGAATCTGGCCCGACTCGAAGAGTTGTTCGACTCGTTCGAGGGGGTGGACCTTGCGCTGTTGCCCGAGATGTTTGCCACGGGCTATGCGGTCGATTCGGGCAGTGTGGCCGAGCCTGAGGGGGGCGAGGTGGCCGAGTGGATGAGCCGAATGGCCGCCCGCTACGATATGGCGGTGGTGGGTAGCGTGGCTACTCTTGCTAAGGGCAAAATCCACAACCGTATGTATGTGGCCCTGCCCGACGGACAAAGGCTCGCCTACGACAAACGCCATCTGTTTACCTTTGCAGGCGAAGATAAGCACTTTTCGCCCGGTGTGGAGCGTATTGTGGTCGAGTGGCGCGGAGCCAAGATTATGCCTTTGGTCTGCTACGACCTGCGCTTTCCGCTGTGGAGCTATCTGCCCGGAGAGGTGGACGTGTTGCTCTACTGCGCTTCGTGGGCCGCAAGTAGGGTGAGGGCTTGGGATGCACTTCTTCCCGCCCGAGCCATCGAAAATTCGGCCTATGCGGTGGGCGTAAACAGAGTGGGGAGGGATGCCGACGGCACCGTTTTCAACGGTCACTCGACAGCTTGGGACTACCGCGGAGCCTGCTTGGCCGATGCCAAGGAGGAGGATGGTGTGGTCTTTGCCGAGCTGAATATCGAGCGACTGCACAACTACCGAGAGAGATTTCCCGCGTGGAGGGATGCCGACAAATTTAGCCTTAAATAGTGAATACAAAAGATACCATATCAATCATCGGAGCGAGGGTCAATAACCTGAAAAACATCGACCTCGAAATTCCCCGCGACAGCCTTGTGGTTGTTACGGGTCTGTCGGGTAGTGGCAAGTCGTCGCTCGCCTTCGACACCATCTATGCCGAGGGTCAGCGTCGCTATATGGAGACCCTCTCGGCCTATGCACGCCAATTTATGGGCACTATGGAGAGGCCCGATGTGGACAAAATCGAGGGACTCAGCCCCGTTGTGGCTATCGAGCAGAAGACCACCAACAAGAATCCACGCTCGACTGTGGGTACCGTAACCGAGATTAACGACTTTTTGCGACTGCTCTATGCTCGTGCTTCGAGGGCCATTTCGCCCGCTACGGGAGAGGAGATGGTACACTATACCGACGACCAAATCATTGCACTCATAAATCAACACTATGCGGGTCACAAAGTGGCTTTGCTGGCCCCCGTGGTTAAGGGCCGTAAGGGTCACTACCACGAACTCTTCGAGGGTTTTCTGAAAAAAGGATTCCTCTATGCAAGGGTAGACGGCGAGGTGGTGGAGATGACTTCGGGAATGAGGCTCGACCGCTATAAAAACCACACCATCGAACTTGTGGTCGATAGGCTCATTGTGGGCGAAAGTGGAGAGGAACGCCTTGCCAAGAGCCTGAGGGATGCAATGAAACAGGGTAAGGGTACCATTCTGGTCTACGACTATTCGGGCGATGCGGCGCGCTATTTCAGCCGTCACCTGATGTGTCCCACTACGGGACTCTCGTTCGACGAGCCCGCACCCCACACCTTCTCGTTCAACTCCCCCCAGGGAGCTTGTCCCCACTGCGGAGGTCTGGGCGAAGAGGCGGTGTTCGATGTGGATAAGATGTTGCCCGACAAGAGTTTGAGCATTGCAGATGGTGCCATTGCTCCGCTTGCCAAGTACCGCTCTAAGTGGTTTTTGGCGCTTATGTCGGCCCTCGGACGCAGGTATGACTTCACGATAGACGACCCCGTGGGCTCACTCTCGGAGGAGGCCCTCTCGGCCATCATAAATGGCGACCCCGAGCCAATGGCAATCGATACGGGTGCTCTCTATGGCGGGCACGGTAGTGTACAGATGATTGCTTGGCAGGGTGTGGTGCAGTATATCGAGAGCGTCAGCGAGGAGGGCGCACGAGGTACGGGTGCTAAGTGGATTGGTCAGTTTATCGAGTACAAACCCTGCAAGGTGTGTGGCGGCACAAGGCTCAAAGAGGAGGCCCTCTACTTCCGTGTGGCGGGTCGAAACATTGCCGAGGTGTCGGATATGAGCATCGAGCAACTGCGCGAGTGGGTTGCCACCGTGGAGCAGCAGATGAACAACAAAGAGAGGGCTATTGCCCACGAAATAATCAAAGAGATTAGCGACCGATTGGGCTTTTTGTGCGATGTGGGGCTGGGATACTTGTCCCTGAGCCGTGCATCGAGGAGCCTTTCGGGTGGCGAGAGCCAGCGCATCAGGCTTGCGACCCAGGTGGGCTCGAAGCTTGTAAATGTGCTCTACATCCTCGACGAGCCGAGCATCGGTCTGCACCAGAGAGATAACCGCAAGCTGATCCACTCGCTCGAAAACCTTCGCGACGAGGGCAACAGCGTGATTGTTGTGGAGCACGACGAGGAGATGATGAGGGCGGCCGACTGGATTATCGATATGGGCCCGCTGGCGGGTCGCAAGGGCGGCTATGTGGTGGCCGAAGGCAACTTCGACACCGTGGCTGCAACCGAAGGGTCGCTCACGGCCGACTACCTGAGTGGTCGCAAGCGTATCGAGACCCCCGCAGTTAGGCGAAAGGGTAGCGGTAAGTGCCTGACCATTCGTGGAGCCAAGGGCAACAACCTCAAAGATGTAACCGTGAGCCTGCCACTCGAAATGATGGTGTGTGTGACAGGTGTGAGTGGTAGTGGCAAGTCGTCGCTCATAAACGAAACTCTCAGGCCCTATTTGTCGCGCAAGTTCTACAACTCGTTCGATAGAATGTTGCCCCACGAGGCCATCGAGGGGGTGGAGAATATCGACAAAGTGGTGGTAGTGGACCAGAGCCCCATTGGTCGTTCGCCACGCAGTAACCCCGCAACCTATTCGAACGTGTTTAGCGACATCCGCAAGCTCTTCGAGAAGACTCCCGATGCACAAGTGAGGGGCTTTGGTGCGAGCCGCTTTTCGTTCAACGTGAAGGGTGGTCGATGCGAGGAGTGTAAGGGAGCAGGTGTGCAGACCATCGAGATGAACTTCCTGCCCGACGTCTATGTGACCTGCAAGGCTTGTGGCGGACACCGCTACAACCGACAGACTTTGGAGGTTAAGTATAAGCGCAAAAATATCGACGAGGTACTCTCGATGACCATAAATCAGGCGGTGGAGTTTTTTGAGAGCGTTCCGAATATCTATATCAAGCTGAAAGCCATTCAGGATGTGGGACTTGGCTACTTAAAGCTGGGTCAGAGTTGTACCACTCTGTCGGGTGGTGAGAGTCAGCGCATAAAGCTCGCTGCGGAGCTTGCCAAGCGCGATACGGGCCACACGATGTATATCTTCGACGAGCCCACCACGGGCCTTCACTTCGAGGATATCAGCCAGCTGTTGGGTGTGTTCCAGAAGTTGGTAGATAGGGGCAATAGCGTGGTGATCATCGAGCACAACCTCGATGTGATTAAGTGTGCCGATTGGGTCGTAGATATGGGTCCCGAGGGCGGTGCTGCGGGTGGCAGGGTAGTGGCCGAGGGTACGCCCGAAGAGGTTGCCGAGGTGGCCGAAAGCTACACCGGACAGTTCTTGAAGGAGTGTCTAACGTCTAACGTCGAAAGTCGTAAATAACTTTCAACTTTCAACTTTCAATTTTCATTGCCTCCTTAACGTCGGCCTCGACTTTTGTGAGCCTTGTGCGGCAGAGTTTAATGAGCTCGGTGGCACGGCCCACCTGGGCGGCAAGGGTGTCGATGTCGGCATTGCCGCTCTCAAATCCTGCGAGTATGGCCTCCAATTCGGCCAGAGCCTCGCTGTATGTCATCTCTTTTTCCATAGCTTTATTTTTGTCTATTTTTTCACTTCGGTAATGGTTGCCGAGGCAGTGCCGTCGGCAAGGGTTATCTCCACATTTTGACCCACCTCCAAGTGGTCGGTGTGGGTGAGGGCTTTGCCTGCCGAGCGCACAATCGCAAAGCCGAGCGAGAGTATTCGGGAGGGGTTGTTGCCCTCCACCTGAGCCTCGATGCGACCAAGGCGCGAGCGCTCACTCTCCACCATTCGTGCGGCTCCGCTCTGCAACCTCAGGGCGGCCCCTTCGAGCCTTACTTCAAGCCTTCGCAACAGAGCCGATGTGCCACTCTGGATGTGTGCTCCGTTGCGGTCAAGACGTTGGTTGTGAGTTGTTAACAACATCTCGGCACTCTTGCAAACCGCCTCGTAGGTATATTCGGCTTCGCCCATAAATCCTGCCACTCGCTCGACCAAAAAGTCGGCCACGGCAGTGGGCGTTTTCAGGGCCGTGTGGGCCACAAGGTCGGCCACCGATGTGTCGCGGTCGTGACCAATGCCCGTGATGATTGGGAGCGGAAATTGAGCCAGGTTGGAGCAGAGTTCGTAGGCGTTGAAACACTCCAAGTCGGTTTGTGAGCCACCGCCACGAATTACAACCACGGCGTCGAAATCATCCTGTCGGTCGGCAATCTGTTCGAGCGCCTCGATAATGGCTCCCTCGGCTGTTGCTCCCTGCATTGTGGCCTCAAAGAGCGTGAGGTCGAAACGCCAAGGTGAGGCCTCTATGTGGTTGCGGAAATCTTGCAGTCCCGCAGCTGTGGCCGACGAGATAACTGCCACGCGCTGAACTACGGTGGGCAGGGGGAGCGATTTGTTTAGCTCCATAACTCCGTCGTCGGTGAGCTGGGCAATGGTCTGCTGACGCAGGGCGGCTTGTTCGCCCAGAGTGTAGGCGGGGTCTATGTCGCTCACTACCAGCGAAAGTCCGTAGGCCTCGTGGAAATTGACACTCACTTTCAGTAACACCTTCATTCCCGCCGCCAGTGGCATACCCGTAGAGCTCTCGAAGTAGGACGACAGAACGCCCCATTTCGACCTCCACACGGCAGCCTGCACCCTCGCTTGCGGGGTGGTGCTGCTCTCGCCCTTTTCGATAAGTTCGAGGTAGCAGTGGCCCGAATATCGATTGACGTTCAGAGCCCCCACCTCGGCACTAATCCACACACCCAGCGGAAAGGCTTGGACCAAGGTTTGGCGTATGCCGGCCAATAATTGTGAAAGAGTTATGTACTTTTCGCTGCTCATACGAACAAAGGTACGGAATTTTTTTCTACCTTTGCGCCCAAAGTTAAATAATTATGGCCGAAAATAGTATTCTTAACCGACTCGACGGACTTAAACTCAAGTTTGAAGAGATTGGTCAGCAGATGACCGACCCCGAAGTAATTGCCGATATGAAGCGCTTTGTGCAGCTCAACAAAGAGTACAAAGAGCTCAAACCACTCGTTGAGGCGGCAGATAAATACAAAAAGACTCTCAGCAACCTCGCCGATGCCAAAGATATCCTCGCCAACGAGAAAGATGAGGATATGCGCGAAATGGCTCGCGAAGAGGTGGCCGAACTCGAACCCCTCAGCATTCAGCTCGAAGAGGAGATTAAGCTGCTGCTTATCCCCAAGGATCCCCAGGACGACAAAAACGCCATTGTGGAGATTCGTGGCGGTACCGGTGGCGACGAGGCTGCAATCTTTGCAGGCGACCTGCTCCGTATGTATATGAAGTATGTCGAGAGCAAGGGCTGGCGCTACGAGATTAACAGCTTCTCGGAGGGTACCTCGGGCGGCTATAAAGAGGTGGTTATGAAGGTTACGGGCGAGGGCGTCTATGGTACTATGAAGTACGAGAGTGGTGTGCACCGCGTGCAGCGTGTGCCTCAGACCGAGACTCAGGGCCGTATCCACACTTCGGCAGCAACCGTGGCCGTACTTCCCGAGGCCGACGAGTTCGATGTTGAGATCAGTATGAACGACATCCGTAAAGATACCTACTGCGCGAGCGGCCCCGGTGGTCAGTGTGTGAACACCACCTACTCGGCCGTGCGTCTGACCCACATTCCCACAGGTATCGTGGTGCAGTGCCAGGACCAGAAGTCGCAGCTCAAAAACTTCGACAAGGCGTTGGAGGAGTTGCGTACCCGTATCTTCAACTTGGAGTATGCCAAGTATATGGACGAGATTGCCTCGAAGCGTAAGACTATGGTGTCGACCGGCGATAGGAGTGCGAAGATTCGTACCTACAACTATCCTCAGGGCCGAATTACCGACCACCGTATCAACTACACCATCTACAACCTGCCCGCTTTTATGGATGGCGATATTCAGGACTGCATCGACCACCTGATTGTGGCCGAGAACGCCGAGCGCCTCAAAGAGAGCGAGCTGGGATAGGCTTGATGCTAAACCTTTAAGATTAAGGCCTGCGGAAGACTCCGTGGGCCTTAATTATTGGGTAATAAAAAACCCGCAGATTGTGGTCTGCGGGTTTTTTGATTGGTTACGATTGCGGATTAGATGCGACGAGCGCCGTCCGAAATAATAACGGGATAAACCTTGGGCTCGTGGCCATATTTGGCAGCGAACTTCTCGGTTGCGGTAGCGATAAAGTTCTCGTAGAGCTCCTCTTTAACGAGGTTGATGGTGCAGCCGCCGAAGCCGCCACCCATGATACGCGAACCGCTCACGCCGCACTCCTTAGCAACCTCTGCCAAGAAGTCGAGCTCCTCGCACGATACCTCGTAGTCTTTCGACATACCCCAGTGGGTCTCGTACATACGAGCGCCAACGGTCTCGAGGTCGCCTTTCTCCAAGGCGGCACAAACGTCGAGCACCCTCTGCTCCTCGCCGATAACGTAGCGAGCGCGCATGTAGTCCTCCTCCGAGATCTGGTCTTTGATAGCCTCCAACTGCTCCATCGAAGCACCACGCAGGAACTCCTGACCGAGAACTTTGGCAACCCTCTCGCACGAAGCGCGACGATCGTTGTAGGGCGAACCTACGAGCTCGTGTTTAACGCACGAGTTAACGAGTACCAGACGGTAGCCGTGTTTTGCGGGGTCGAAGGGGAAGTACTCGAACTCCATCGAGCGGCAGTCGAGCCTCATCAGGTGACCTGCTTTACCGCATACCGAAGCGAACTGGTCCATGATACCGCAGTTTACGCCGCAGTAGTTGTGCTCGGTAGACTGGCCGATGCGTGCGAGCTCAAATTTCTCGAAGCCGAGGTTGTAGAACTCGTTGAGTGCGAATGCGAAGGTCGACTCCAAAGCTGCCGACGACGACATACCGGCACCCAGGGGCACGTCACCGCTGAATACGGTGTCGAAACCGCCGATTTTGCCACCACGTTTCTGAATCTCGCGGCACACGCCGAATACGTAGCAAGCCCACATCTGGCTGGGTTTGTCCTCTTCGTTCAGACCGAACTCTACGCTCTCACCGAGGTCCATTGCGTAAGCGCGAACTTTGTCGGTACCGTTGAGTTTGATAGCTGCGGTGATACCTTTGTCTACTGCGCCGGGGAATACGAAGCCGCCGTTGTAGTCGGTGTGCTCACCGATGAGGTTGATACGTCCGGGCGATGCGAACATTTCGGGTTCTGCGCCATAGAGTTCCTCAAATTTCTGTTTGATAACGTTTTTGTCGTTCATAATAAGAAAATTAGGTTTTATTATAAGTTAAGTGAATTGTAGTTTCGGTCTAAAAAAGCCATTTCATCGTGTAAAGGTATAAATTAAAACTCAAC
>JAZQZS010000016.1:0-1355 GCA_045634145.1 Tidjanibacter sp.
CATCCATGAAAAAGACTATACTCATCCTCGCCTTTGCTCTGCTGGCGGCCGTGTCTCTGGCCTTTGTAACTTGCGACAGCGCAAAGACCCCCGAGGATACGACTCCCGACACCACCGTCACCACCGATGCTCCCACCGAACCCGAGACCGACGCTCCCACCGAGCCTGTGACCGATCCCTCCACCGAAGCTCCCACTGAGGAGACCTCCGAGGCTCCCACCGAGGAAGTCACCACCGAGGAAGTCACCACCGAGGAAGTTACCACCGAAGAAGTCACAGAGCCCGAGACCCTGGTAGTGGATCTGGAGAAGGCCACCATCTCCAGCAGCATGGCTCTCTTTGAGTCCCACTTCACCACCGCCGATAAGGACACCTGCGTGGACGATCTGGTGGACGTTTTCGGTGAGCCCGCCGTCAAGGACGGTGTCAAGATCCCCCTGATCTACCAGGGTGCCCTCTACCTGGGGGACATCGATCTCTCCAAGTACAAGAAGGTCACGGTCACCTACGCCACCAGCTCCGCCTCGGGCACCATCGCTGACTACGAGACCACCCAAAAGCGAGCCATGCTGACCCTGGCTGACACCAAGGGCGAGTTGTCTCCCGCCGAGGATTCCATCATCGCCTCCGCCGTCTACTACATCCCCTCCACCACCTGGCAGCTCACCACGGTGGAGATCGATCTCTCGAACGTAGACTACAGCGGCGCGCTGTTTTTGACCTTCGACTTCACCGAGGGTGTCAACCTGTACCATGCCGTGACGGGTGTGGTGTTCGAGGGCTGATCCCTTTTCCCAAAAGAAAAAAACGCCTCGCGCTTGGCGTGATACTCTTAACGGAGAATTCGTAAGCACAAAATGTCGGCAGAGAACTTGTTTTCTCTGCCGATTTGCGTTATAATGGAACTAACGAAAAGCCTCGCCCTTTGGGAGAGGTGGCGGCGAAGCCGACGGAGAGGGTAAAAAGGATATTGATGATAAATTTGAAGGTGTTTGCTGCATGATTGATAAAGTAATCAATGAGAGAATCGAAAACTTGCCGTAAATACCCTCTCACCCGCTATCGCGGGAGCTCTCCCACAGGGAGAGCCTTTGGACACGTGCATCTTTAGGGGGTATGGGCTTTGCCCGATGCATTTGTTAAACAAATGCGAAACTGGCAATAAAACAGAGCGATAAATAAGAATTTGATAAACACGAGAGGTAGGAAAATGGGAGAAATTGAACTTCAAAAAGTTGACAAGGGCACTCCTCTTGCAGAGGACTTACTGAACTTTGTAAAGAACTTCTCCTGGTTAGATGTAAAAGAGCATACGGTGAGAGTGCTTGAAAACTGGGAATTCGAAGAATGGGAAA
>JAZQZS010000017.1:0-69885 GCA_045634145.1 Tidjanibacter sp.
CTGCTACAAGGGCCACACCCCCCACCCCTCGTCCCTCGGCCTCGAAGCCCCTCTTTGGTGGCTCGATAAACGCCGTACTGATGGGCCAGAAGCCCAACAGCAACAACGAGGAGGGCGAGGATAGTAGCGAGATATTTGACCCCCAGTGTGAGGCAAAAATAGAGGCCAAACGCGCCGAGTTTTTGGCCGCACTACACACCCAGAAACCACGATTGGCCAACGCCCTTGGGGCAATGACCGTCAGCGGACACACCATCCGCGCCACCGTGATGACCGAGATGGTGCGCGACGAGCTGATGCGTAACATCAAAGAGTTGAACACTCTGTTGCGCGAGGTGTGTGACATCGAGGGTGGCGTGGTGTTGGACATCGAGGTGGCCAAGAACGACGTGGTGCTCAAGCCCATCAAGGCCGAAGACAAGCTCCGACACATGATCGAGCAGAATGCCGAGATTACGACCCTTATCCAGGCGCTCGACCTGGACCTTGTATAATGGGCGCACAAGAGAGATAACAAATAGTTAAAAATAGTTAAACACACATAAACAAACCGAAAGAAAGAGATGAATTTTGTTGAAGAGATGAGGTGGAGGGGTATGATTCACGATATGATGCCCGGCACCGAAGAGCAACTGAACAAAGAGATGACTACGGCCTACCTGGGTATCGACCCCACGGCCGACTCGCTGCATATTGGCCACTTGGTGGGTGTAATGATTCTGAAACACCTCCAACGCTGCGGCCACAAACCCATCGCCCTTGTGGGTGGTGCAACCGGTATGATTGGCGATCCCTCGGGCAAGTCGCAGGAGCGTAACCTGCTCGACGAGGCCACTCTGCGCCACAATCAGGAGGCCATCAAGGCCCAGCTTTCGAGGCTTATCGACTTCGACAGCGACGCCCCCAATGCCGCACTTATGGTCAATAACTACGACTGGATGAAGGACTTCTCGTTCCTCGATTTCATCCGCGACATCGGCAAGCACATCACCGTAAACTATATGATGGCCAAAGACTCGGTTAAGAAGCGTTTCAATGGCGAGGGTGAGGGTATGTCGTTCACCGAGTTTACCTACCAGCTGGTACAGGGCTACGACTTCTTCCACCTCTACGAGGCTCACGGCTGCAAGCTGCAGGTGGGCGGTAGCGACCAGTGGGGCAACATCACCACCGGTACCGAGCTTATCCGTCGCAAGTTGGGCAAAGATGATGCTTATGCACTCACCTGCCCCCTTATCAAGAAGGCCGACGGCACCAAATTTGGTAAGACCGAGAGCGGTAACGTATGGCTCGACGCACGTTACACCTCACCCTACAAGTTCTACCAGTTCTGGCTCAACGTTAGCGACGAGGATGCAAAACGCTACATCTGCATCTTCACTCTGCTCGACAAGCAGACCATCGACTCCCTGATTGCCGAGCACGAGGAGGCTCCCCACGAGCGTAAACTCCAAAAACGTCTGGCACAGGAGATTACCACTATGATTCACTCGGCCGAGGAGTACGAGAAGGCTGTTGCAGCCAGCGGCATCCTCTTTGGCGCAAATGCTGCCGAGGCGCTCAAAACCATCGACGAGCAGACCTTCTTGCAGGTATTTGAGGGTGTTCCTCAGTACAAGGTATCGGCCGAGGAGTTGGCCGCAGGTGTAGACTTCCTGAGCCTCTGTGCCGAGAAGTGCAACATCTTCCCCTCGAAAGGCGAGCTTAGGAAGCTGATTCAGGGTGGTGGCGTGTCGATGAACAAAGAGAAAGTTGCCGACCCCTATATGGTGGTTAATGCCGACAACCTCATTGCGGGCAAATACCTGCTCGTACAGAAGGGCAAGAAGAACAACTACATTATCATTGCAGAGTAATTATTCTGCTCTATAAATCAAGGGTGGCGCCAAACATAATAGTTGGCCCACCCTTCCTTATATACCCGAACGTATGAAACGACTACTAACATTGGCTGTGGCCCTGGTGGCATCGCTCACAATCACCCTCGCACAGCAGCTCGAAGATCAACTCAAAAGCCACATCGAATACCTCACAAGCGACGCTCTGGCAGGTCGCAAGGCAGGCTCGCCCGAAGGACACTTGGCAGGCGACTACATCTGGCAACAGTTCGACCAGATGCACCTCTACCCCTCGTTCCAAGTATTCTCCGAGACACTCTACGACGGTACCTTCCGCAACGTCATAGCCAAAATTCAGGGCATCGACAGCCGCAAATTTATCGTCGTGGGAGCCCACTACGACCACCTCGGCACCAAGCGTGGCAAAATCTACTACGGAGCCGACGACAACGCTTCGGGTACGGCTGCTCTGTTGGAGGTGGCTCGTCAAATGACCACCCGCAACTACAAACCCCAACACACCATCATCTTCGTGGCCTTCGATGCCGAGGAGTTGGGACTCTACGGCTCGAAGAAGTATGCCGAGCAGCTGCCCGAGGGAAGCGTAAAGGCTATGATAAATATGGATATGGTGGGATGGCTCAAAGACGGGGCCCTCAACGTCGAGGGTACGGGAACAATTGAGGGTTGTAACGACATTCTCGACCGCTTGGCCCAGAAGCACAACATCACCCTCAACAAAAAGAACTTCGAAACATCGCGACTGACAGCCACCGATACCGAGGCCTTTGCTCTGCTCGGAATCCCCACCCTTTCGCTCAATACGGGCACCAAATCGCCCTACCACAAGCCCGAAGATACGGCCGACAAGATCGACTACGAGGGTATGGCCAAAATCAGCCGCTTTGTGGGTGACCTGGTGGTGGAGATAGACTCGAACAAGCAGATTGCCTCGTCGGGCAAGGTGGCACGTAAACACCGCAGTAGCGTCAATGCCTTCGATGTGGCACTCACCTACGGAGCCGGTCGCACCTGGCACCACTACCCCGATGTAGCTATCGAGGGACGCAAGGCCAAGAGTTGGAACATCGGTGTCAGCGCACAATACTCTCTGCGCTACCTCGCTCTGCGCGCCTCGTGCATCTACGAAAACCGCAATTCACTCCGCCCCCTCGACTTCGCCAACCTCTACGGTGCTCCTGCCACCCTGGGGCTTAAATCGGTCACCGTTCCTGCCGAACTGAGGCTCAAAACCAAGGGACAAAGCCACCTCTACATTGGCCTTGGCGGCTACTACTCGTGGAATTTCGAGAGCCAACTCGACGGAGAGGTTGTGGAGATGAGCACCCTCGACATCAGGGAGCACGAGTGGGGCTGGCAGTGGAGCTTGGGCGCTCGCATCTCGTCGTTCTACATTGAAGTCACCAACCGCACCGCCCTCACACCCATCTACAACACCCCCATCTTCGCCAACAGTTCGATGCCCTACAACCGCACCACGCTCTGCGCAATGGGTATTTATTTCTAACGAATTTACATTTTACGAAGGAACATTCATCATCCTTTTATTCAACAAAAGAGAGAGGGCAACCCGCATTGGGTTGCCCTCTCTCTTTTAGTATCGTAAGGTCGATTACTCGCTCTTAACAATGTTCTCGTAGTTAGCCTTCGAGCCAACCGAAACCTTCTGCCAATCGCGAACACCGGTACCTGCGGGAATCAAGTGGCCACAGATTACGTTCTCCTTCAAGTTCAACAGAGGATCTACCTTGCCGTAGATTGCAGCCTCGTTCAGAACCTTGGTGGTCTCCTGGAACGATGCAGCCGACATAAACGAGCTGGTCTGCAATGCTGCACGGGTGATACCCTGGAGTACCTGACGCGAAGTTGCGGGAACAATCTCGCGAACCTCTACCTGAGCCAAGTCTTTGCGTTTGAGCGACGAGTTCTCATCCCTCAACTGACGTACCGAGATGATCTGACCGGCTTTGACATTCTGCGAGTCACCTGCGTTGGTAACAACAACCTTGTCGTACAAGGCGTCATTAACCTCCATAAACTCCCATTTGTCTACCACCTGCTCCTGCAAGAAGCGAGTGTCACCTGGATCGTCGATCTGTACCTTGTTCATCATCTGGCGAACGATAACCTCGAAGTGTTTGTCGTTGATCTTCACACCCTGACCACGGTAAACCTCCTGTACCTCGTTTACGATGTACTCCTGAACCTTGGTAGGACCAAGAATCGAGAGGATGTCGTTGGGAGTGATAGCACCGTCCGACAGAGGCATACCTGCCCTGATGTAGTCGTTCTCCTGTACCAGAATCTGGCGGCTCAGAGGTACGAGGTACTTGCGCTCCTGACCATCACGCGAGGTGATGATAATCTCGCGGTTACCACGTTTGATCTTGCCGAATGCCACCTCACCGTCGATCTCAGCAACGATTGCAGGGTTCGATGGGTTACGAGCCTCGAACAACTCGGTAACACGGGGAAGACCACCGGTAATATCGCCAGCCTTACCGAACGAACGAGGAATCTTGATCAGAATCTCGCCGGCCTTAATTTTGGCGTTCTCTTTAACAACGATGTGAGCGCCCACAGGCAAGTTGTACTGTTTCTGCTCGATACCGTCTTTGTCAAGGATCTTGATGACAGGGTTCTTGGTCTTGTCACGCGACTCGATAATCACCTTCTCGCGCAGACCGGTCTGCTCGTCGTACTCATCGCGGTAGGTAGCACCCTCAACAACGTTGTCGAACACAACCTTACCGTCGAACTCCGAGATGATAACTGCGTTGAAGGGATCCCACTCGCAGATGATGTCGCCCTTCTGAACGCTCTCGCCATCGAGTTTGAAGAGGGTCGAACCGTAAGCCAAGTTGTAGGTAAACAATACGCTACCGGTCTCTTTGCTCACGATGCGCAACTCGGCCTGACGGCTGACAACCAAGTTTTTGGGATTGCCATCACGATCTTTGGCCTTGATGAGGCGCAACTCCTCGATCTCGATAATACCGTCGTATTTAGCCACCAAGCGGTTGTCGATCGACGAGCCACTTGCAACACCACCGACGTGGAATGTACGCAGAGTCAGCTGAGTACCGGGCTCACCAATCGACTGTGCTGCGATAACACCCACAACCTCACCCTTCTGAACGGGGCGACCTGTTGCCAAGTTACGGCCGTAGCACTTAGCACAAACACCGTGACGAGCCTCGCAAGTGAGTACCGAACGAATCTCTACCTGCTCGATGGGCGAAGCCTGGATTGCTGCTGCTGCATCCTCGTTGATCTCCTCGCCACCGCGAACCAAAATCTCGCCGGTGAGGGGGTGGATAACATCCTGAACAGCGGTACGGCCCAAGATCCTCTCATAGAGGCTCTGGATAACTGCGTCGTTACGCTTAACAGCGGTTGCAGTCAAGCCACGCAGAGTGCCGCAATCCTCCTCGTTGATGATAACGTCGTTGGCAACGTCTACCAGACGACGGGTCAGATAACCTGCGTCTGCAGTTTTAAGTGCGGTATCCGCCAAACCTTTACGAGCACCGTGGGTAGAGATAAAGTACTCCAACACCGAAAGGCCCTCCTTAAAGTTCGACAAAATGGGGTTCTCGATAGTCTGACCGCCCTCAGCACCCGATTTCTGGGGTTTAGCCATCAGACCACGCATACCGCCCAACTGACGAATCTGCTCCCTACTACCACGAGCTCCCGAATCCAACATCATAAATACGGGGTTGAAACCGTCCTGGTCAGATTTCAGGTGGTTATAAACGGCTGCGGTAACCTTGTTGTTCACGTTGGTCCACACGTCGATAACCTTGTTGTAACGCTCGTTGTTGGTAATAAGACCCATATTATACTGCTCCAAGAACTGAGCAACCTGCTGGTTACCCTGCTCTACCAGAGTCTTCTTCTCCTCGGGGATGATAACTGCACCAAGGTTGAACGACAAACCACCCTGGAATGCCATCCTGTAACCCAATGCTTTGATGTCATCGAGGAATGCGGCTGCCTTGTCGGCACCCGACTTCTTCATAACAACACCGATAATGTCCCTCAGGGTGTTCTTCTTCAACAGCAAGTTGATGTAGCCAACCTCTTTGGGAACTACCTGGTTGAACAACACACGACCAACCGAAGTGGGCAAAATCTTGGTAATCTCGTTACCCTCCTCGTCTACGGTGTTGATCTTCACATTAACCAGAGTGTGGAGATCCACCTTACCCTCGTTGTAGGCGATGATAGCCTCCTCGGGACCATAGAAGGTGAATGCGGGTTTCACGCCCTCCCTTGGACGGATCTCGCCGTTCTGGAGGTCATCCCACTGGTTAATCTTCTCGCCTTTCTCGATGAGCTCTTTGCGGTAGATACCTTTCTCACGATCGGGACGAGCCTCGGTGCCGTGGATCTTGGTAATGTAGTACAGACCAAGAACCATGTCCTGCGAAGGTACGGTAATAGGCGCACCGTTGGCAGGGTTAAGAATGTTGTGCGAACCCAGCATCAGCAGCTGTGCCTCCAAGATTGCAGCGTTGCCGAGGGGCAAGTGAACTGCCATCTGGTCACCGTCGAAGTCCGCGTTGAATGCGGTACAAGCCAGGGGGTGCAACTGCATTGCCTTACCCTCGATCAGCTTGGGCTGGAATGCCTGGATACCCAGACGGTGCAGGGTAGGAGCACGGTTCATCAGCACTGGGTGGCCTTTGATAACATTCTCCAAAATATCCCAGATGATAGGATCTTTCCTATCGATGATTTTCTTAGCCGACTTAACGGTCTTAACGATGCCGCGCTCGATGAGTTTGCGGATGATGAAAGGCTTGTACAACTCAGCCGCCATATCCTTAGGAATACCCATCTCGTGCATCTTCAACTCGGGACCTACAACGATTACCGAACGAGCCGAGTAGTCTACACGTTTACCGAGCAAGTTCTGACGGAAACGACCCTGTTTACCCTTCAAGCTGTCGCTGAGCGATTTCAGAGGACGGTTGCTCTCGGTCTTAACGGCGCTGGTTTTGCGCGAGTTGTCGAACAAGCTGTCCACAGCCTCCTGCAACATACGCTTCTCGTTACGCAGAATCACCTCGGGAGCCTTGATCTCGATGAGTCGTTTCAGACGGTTGTTACGGATGATAACCCTACGATAGAGGTCGTTCAAATCCGAAGTTGCGAACCTACCGCCATCCAGGGGCACCAGAGGACGCAATTCGGGAGGAATCACGGGAACAACTTTCAGAACCATCCACTCGGGCTTGTTGATCTCCCTCGACTCACGGAAGGCCTCGATTACGTTAAGCCTTTTCAGAGCGTCGGTTTTACGCTGCTGCGAGGTCTCTTTGTTTGCCTTGTCGCGCAACTCGTAGCTGAGCGAGTCGAGATCGAGCTTCTGCAACAGAGTCAGCACAGCCTCGGCACCCATCTGAGCGATGAACTTGTCGGGATCGCTGTCGTCGAGCTGCTGGTTGCCCTTAGGCAGAGCAGCCAACACATCGAGATACTCTTTCTCGGCCAACAGGTCGAGGTTGCTTACACCCATATCGGCGGCAGCACCTGCCTGAATTACGATATAGCGCTCGTAGTAAACCACTGCGTCGAGTTTCTTGGTTGGGATACCCAGCAGGTAGCCAATCTTCGAAGGCAGCGAGCGGATGTACCAGATGTGAACTACGGGTACAACCAGCTGGATGTGACCCATACGCTCACGACGTACTTTCTTCTCGGTTACCTCCACGCCGCATCGGTCGCAGACGATACCCTTGTAGCGGATGCGTTTGTACTTACCGCAGTGGCACTCGTAGTCCTTCACAGGACCGAAGATGCGCTCGCAGAACAGACCATCGCGCTCGGGCTTATAGGTACGATAGTTGATTGTTTCGGGTTTGAGAACCTCGCCGCTCGAATTCTCGAGAATCTCCTCGGGCGAGGCCAAACCAATCGAAATCTTGCTAAAATTGGTCGTATTGACTTTATTATCTTTACCGTATGCCATATACTCTCTGTAATGTTTAAGACAGTTTTACACTAAGAGCCAAACCGCGCAACTCGTGCAAGAGCACATTGAGCGACTCAGGAATACCTGGGGTTGGCAGATTATCACCCTTGACGATTGCCTCGTAGGTCTTAGCGCGGCCCATAACGTCGTCAGACTTGATTGTAAGGATCTCCTGGAGGATATTTGCAGCACCGAAGCCTTCGAGTGCCCAAACCTCCATCTCACCGAACCTCTGACCACCAAACTGGGCTTTACCACCGAGTGGCTGCTGGGTAATGAGCGAGTAGGGACCGATTGAACGAGCGTGCATCTTGTCGTCGATCATGTGGCCGAGTTTCAGCATATAGATCACGCCGACAGTTGCAGGCTGGTCGAAACGCTCACCGGTACCACCATCCCTCAGGTGGCAGCAACCATTCACAGGTACGCCTGCCTGAGCGGTGTACTCGTTGATCTGGTCCAGATTAGCACCGTCGAAGATGGGGGTAGCGAACTTCAAACCGAGCTCTTTACCGGCCCAACCAAGTACGGTCTCGTAGATCTGACCCAAGTTCATACGCGAAGGTACACCCAGAGGGTTCAGTACGATATCCACGATGGTACCATCCTCCAAGAATGGCATATCCTCATCGCGTACCACCTTAGCTACGATACCCTTGTTACCGTGGCGACCTGCCATCTTATCACCCACTTTGAGTTTACGTTTCTTGGCAATGTACACCTTGGCCAGCTGGATAACACCGTTGGGCAGCTCATCACCGTTAGTGATGTTGTACTTCTGGCGTTTCAGACGGGCATCGGCCTCTTTATATTTAATGGTATAGTTGTTAATGGTGGTCTCAACCAGTGCGGCGATACGGCTGTCGGCAACCCACTTCTCCGAACCGAGGTTCAGATAGTCGATCTCTTCGAGCATCTTCTTGGTGAACTTCACGCCTGCGGGCTCAATCTCGGCACCGAAGTAGTCCTTCACGCCCAGCGACTCCTGATCTTTCAGGATGGTGTAGAGTTTCTCCACCAAGAGGCCTTTCAGAGCGGCAACCTCTGCATTGAATTTAGCCTCAACCTCTTCGAGTTTGTGCTTCTCCTCTGCTTTGCCGCGTTTGCCGTCTTTCACGTTACGCGAGAAGAGCTTGCGGTCGATAACGGTACCGAACAACGAAGGCTGAGCTTTCAGCGAAGCGTCTTTCACATCGCCAGCTTTGTCGCCAAAGATTGCACGGAGCAGTTTCTCCTCGGGGCTGGGATCGCTCTCGCCCTTAGGAGTAATCTTACCGATCATAATGTCACCGGGCTTAACATTAGCACCGATGCGGATGATACCCCTCTCGTCGAGGTCTTTGGTTGCATCCTCGCTCACGTTGGGAATATCGGCAGTCAGCTCCTCGACACCACGTTTGGTCTCGCGAACCTCCATAATGTACTCGTCAACGTGTACCGAGGTAAAGAGGTCATCCCTGAGCAGACGCTCCGAGATAACGATTGCATCCTCGAAGTTGTAACCCTTCCAGGGCATGAACGCCACTTTCAGGTTCTTACCAAGTGCCAACTCGCCGTTCTGGGTCGAGTAGCCCTCGGTCATAATATCGCCTTTCTTCACCTTCTGACCAATCTTAACGATAGGACGGAGGGTAACCGACATATTCTGGTTGGTCTTGCGGTAGCGGGGCAGAGTGTAAGTGGTAATCTCGGGATCGAAGCTTGCCAAGATCTCGTCCTCAGTACGCTCGTACTTAACTTTAATCTGGCTTGCGTCGGCAAATACCACCTCGCCATCGCCCTCGGCTACGAACTGGATACGGCTGTCGGCAATGATCTCGCCCTCCAAACCGGTACCTACGATAGGTGCCTCGGGGTTGATCAGAGGTACAGCCTGACGCATCATGTTCGAACCCATCAGCGCACGGTTAGCATCGTCGTGCTCCAAGAAAGGAATCAAGCTTGCAGCAATCGAAGCAATCTGGTTGGGGGCAACGTCTACCAGGTCAACCTGCTTGTTGCTTACGATTGGGAAGTCGGCCTCCTCACGAGCTTTGATGCGGTTGGGGTTGAGGAAGTTACCGGCCTCGTCAATGGGTGCCGATGCCTGAGCAATGATCTTGCCCTCCTCCTCCTCAGCGCTGAGGTACTCGATGTTTGCATCATTGAGGTCTACAACGCCGTCGTTCACCTTACGGTAGGGAGTCTCGATGAAGCCCATCGAGCTAATCTTAGCGTAAACGCAGAGCGACGAAATCAGACCGATGTTGGGACCCTCGGGAGTCTCGATAGGACACAGACGACCGTAGTGGGTGTAGTGTACGTCACGAACCTCAAAACCTGCCCTATCACGGCTAAGACCGCCAGGACCCAGAGCCGACAGACGACGTTTGTGAGTCATCTCGGCCAGAGGGTTGGTCTGATCCATAAACTGCGACAGCTGGTTGGTACCGAAGAAGCTGTTGATTACGCTCGACAAAGTCTTAGCGTTAATCAGGTCGATGGGGGTAAAGACCTCGTTGTCCCTCACGTTCATCCTCTCGCGGATGGTGCGGGCCATACGGATGAAGCCAACAGCAAACTGGTTGCTCAACTGCTCACCTACGGTCCTTACACGACGGTTCGACAAGTGGTCAATATCATCAACATCTGCCTTCGAGTTGATCAACTCAATCAGGTGGCGAATAATGGCAATAATGTCCTCGCGAGTCAAGATTCGCACCTCGGGGTTGATGTCGAGGGTCAGCTTTTTGTTGATACGGAAACGACCTACATCGCCCAAATCATAGCGTTTGTCGCTAAAGAAGAGCTTGTCGATAACGTCCCTTGCAGTTGCTTCATCTGGTGGCTCCGAGTTGCGCAACTGCCTGTAAATGTATACCACAGCCTCCTTTTCGGAGTTGGTGGGATCTTTCTGAAGGGTGTTGTAGATGATCGAGAAATCAACACCATTCTGGTTGTCTTTGTGGAGCAGGATGGTTTTGGCACCACTCTCGATGATGTCATCGATGTGCTCCTCGGTGAGCTCGGTCTCGCGGTCGAGGATAACGTCGTTACGCTCGATCGAAACAACCTCACCGGTATCTTCATCCACGAAGTCCTCAACCCAGGTCGAAAGGATACGGGCAGCAAGTTTGCGACCGATATTCTTTTTCAGGTTGGTACGGTTAACTTTAACCTCGTCTGCGAGGTCAAATACTTCGAGAATCTCCTTGTCTGCCTCGAAACCGATTGCACGCAACAGAGTGGTTACGGGCAACTTTTTCTTACGGTCGATGTAGGCATACATCACATTCTTGATGTCGGTAGCGAACTCAATCCACGAGCCCTTGAAGGGGATAATTCGTGCCGAGTAGAGTTTGGTACCGTTGGTGTGAACGCTCTGGCCAAAGAAGATACCAGGCGAACGGTGGAGCTGCGACACAACTACACGCTCTGCGCCGTTGATAACGAAAGTACCACGGGGAGTCATATAGGGGATAGTGCCGAAGTATACGTCTTGGATAACGGTGTCGAAATCTTCGTGCTCAGGGTCGGTACACGAGAGCCTGAGTTTGGCCTTCAAAGGCACGCTGTAAGTGAGTCCCATCTCCAAGCACTCGTCGATCGAGTAACGTGGTGGGTCGACATAGTAGTCGATGAATTCAAGCACGAAGTTGTTGCGGGTGTCCGTTATAGGGAAATTCTCCATGAAGACCTTGTAGAGACCCTCATTTTTGCGGTTCTCAGCGGTCGAATCGAGCTGGAAAAAATCGTGAAATGATTTGAGCTGCACCTCCAAAAAGTCTGGATAGGCCATCTTGTGATTGATGGAGGAGAAGCTAATTCGTTTGTTTGCTTTCGAGGACATTGTGTGCAAAATTAATTTGAAAGATTTTTTTGGTAATGTCGCTATTCGCTTTGTGTGTGTCGTGGGATTTGTGCCCCTGTCGCCCAGAATGTCGGCCGGCCGACCCTTTGCGGCACACCCACTCTGTGTGGTTCGCCAAACGCCTGACTATCAAAGCCGATTTTCTCCCTGTCGGATGTTTTCGTCCTCCTCTCAGGACTACTCAACCCTCTCAAAATCTGCGCTTTGCGCCCTGCAAACGAACCAGGTGGGAATACCTAACCAATTTGTATTTCGCAACCTAACCTATTAAGACGCGAAAAAGGTATAGAGCTTATTTGCATAAGCTCTATACCCGATATGGGATAAGGTAATAGTTTGACTATTTAACCTCAACCTCAGCACCTGCCTCCTCAAGAGCAGCTTTAAGTGCCTCAGCCTCCTCTTTCGAAACGCCCTCTTTGATAGCTTTGGGAGCAGCGTCTACCAAGTCTTTAGCCTCTTTCAGACCCAGACCGGTTGCCTCTTTAACAGCTTTTACAACAGGAATTTTGCTCTGACCAGCGCTTACGAGAATAACGTCAAAAGCGGTTTTCTCTGCGGGTGCAGCAGCCTCTGCTGCGGCGGGAGCTGCTACTGCAACAGCTGCAGCTGCGGGCTCAATACCGTACTCCTCTTTGAGGATGGTTGCCAACTCGTTTACCTCTTTAACAGTCAAGTTTACCAACTCTTCTGCCAATGCTTTAATATCTGCCATAGTTTTGTATAAAATTAAATTGTTTTACTTCGTTGTTTGTGTTTTGTTTGGAAAAATTAATTTCTTTCTTCAAGTGCCTTTACGATGCCTGCAACCTTCTGACCTGCATTACCCTGCAATGCCGAAACGACATTCTTGATGGGCGACTGCAAGAGCGCAACGATATCGCCGATAAGCTCTTCGCGCGACTTGATGTTAACAAGCATATCGAGGTTATTGTCGCCGACGTAAACGCAGTCCTGAACGTAAGCTGCTTTAAGGATAGGTTTCTCGCAACCTTTGCGGAAATCCTTAATAACAACTGCGGGACTCTTGCTACTCTCGGAGAACATAATCGACGAAGTGCCTTTCAGAACCTCGACAAGTGCCGCATCTGCCTTCTCTACCGACTCCAATGCTTTGATGAAGAGGGTGTTTTTAACAACAACCAGCTTCACATCTTTCTCGAAGCATTTGCGACGCAATGCAGCGGTCTGCTCAGCGTTCAAAGCCTCGATATCGGTGATATAGAAGTTAGGATAACGGTTGAGTTGCTCGGTCAGGCCTTCAATTACAAGTTTCTTTTCTTCCCTTGTCATAGCTCAAATGGATTTTTTACTATTTGAAATCGAGTGATTTGGGGTCAATCTGGAGACCGATACTCATTGTCGTTGAGAGATAGATACTAAGCATGTAAGTACCTTTGGCTGCAGCGGGTTTCAGCTTGTGGATCATATCGATGAATGCGTTAGCATTGTCAACGATCTGGTCTGCGCTGAACGAAATTTTACCTACTGCCGAGTGAACGATACCGTATTTGTCAACTTTGAAGTCGATCTTACCGGCTTTCACCTCTGCAACAGCTTTGGCTACATCCATAGTAACGGTGCCGGTTTTGGGGTTTGGCATCAAACCACGAGGACCGAGGATACGACCCAGGGCACCAACTTTTGCCATTACGTTAGGAGTACAGATGATAACATCAACGTCGGTCCAACCGCCTTTGATTTTCTCTACGTACTCGTCCAAACCTACGTAGTCTGCACCAGCCTCACGAGCCTCGTTCTCCTTGTCAGGAGTACAGAGTACCAACACGCGAACGGTCTTACCGGTACCGTGAGAAAGAGTTACTACGCCACGAACCATCTGGTTAGCCTTACGGGGGTCTACACCCAGACGAACGTCTACATCTACCGAAGCGTTGAATTTGGTGAAAGTAATCTCTTTCAGAAGAGCTGCGGCCTCGCTAAGTTTGTAGAGCTTACCTGGCTCTACTTTTGCGAGCATTGCTTTTTGATTTTTTGTCAATTTACTCATCTCTTACTAGTTTAATTACTTTACAGGAAACTCACCCTCTACGGTAATACCCATGCTACGAGCTGTACCGGCAACCATTTTCATTGCCGACTCCAAAGTGAAGCAGTTCATATCAGGCATTTTGTCCTTAGCGATAGCCTCTACCTGCTCCCAGGTAACCTTACCAACTTTGTTACGGTTGGGCTGGGCCGAGCCGCTCTGAACGCCTGCTGCCTCTTTGAGAGCAACAGCTACGGGGGGCTGTTTAACAACGAAGTCGAACGACTTGTCGTTATATACGGTGATAATTACGGGCAATACCTTGCCAGCCTTCTCTTGAGTCCTCGCATTGAACTGTTTGCAGAAGTCCATGATGTTGACTCCCTTAGAACCCAGTGCGGGACCTACTGGTGGCGAAGGATTGGCGGCACCACCTTTAATCTGCAACTTAATAAATGCAGCAACCTCTTTTGCCATAGTTTTCCTTGGTTAATTATTCTTTTTCTACTTGCATAAAGCTCAACTCCACAGGAGTCTTGCGCCCGAAAATCTTCACCGAGACCTTCAATTTCTTTCTCTCTTCGTCTACCTCTTCGATAGTACCCGAGAAGCTCGCGAAGGGACCGTCTGTAACTTTTACGGTCTCTCCAACGAAGAAAGGAATCTCGACCTCTTCCTCACCCTGACTCAATTCGTCAACCCTGCCGAGAATGCGTGCAACCTCCTGCTCACGAATAGGTGTAGCGATCAGTCGTTTGCTCTCCTCAACCGAATCTCCGAGGAAGCCGAGTACATTGGGTGTGTTGCGAAGAACGTAGGGAACTTCGTCAATCATAGCTGCTTCAACCAATACGTAGCCGGGATACGACACCCTCTCTTTGCTCACTTTCTTACCGTTGCGCACACTGTACACTTTCTCGGTAGGAACAAGCACTTGGGCAACAAGGTGCTCCAAGCCAAGGTTTTTGATCTCTGCATCAATATACTCCTTGACTTTTTTCTCCTTGCCGCCGATGGCGCGAATCACATACCACTGCTTTTCAGCCACTTTACTGCTCATAATCTCTCTTTGTAGTAACTATTCCAAAAATCAATTACGGTACTAGTGTGCCAAAACGCTGTAGATGGCTTTCATAATGGACTCAAAGGTCAGGTCCATAACGAGGACTACACCAGCAATCACCAGGGAAGCAACCATAACGGTCACGGCTAAGCTCTGCAGTTCCTTCATAGGAGTCCACGACACTTTGTGAACCAGCTCTTCATAAGAAGCTTTTACGTACTTAACGAGTTTCATATAATTCTATATGTTATGCTTTATTTTCGGTCTACACTTTCGAGTCCGGCACTCCTACTTCGGAACCCGGACTCTTGTAGCACGAGAGGAGAGAATCGAACTCCCACCAACGGTTTTGGAGACCGCTATTCTACCATTAAACTACTCTCGTATAAGTGGGGCGAACTTCGTTGTCGTTGCTTGCGCATCAACTCCTGCGCCCGCCCCTATTTTTGAGAATCAAATAATCTCTCTTGTGGAGTTATTACTCGATAACCTCTTTGATCTGACCCGAACGTACGGTGCGGCCACCCTCACGGATTGCGAAACGCAAACCAGCGTTCAAAGCTACGGGGTAAATCAGAGTAACCTCGATCTCAACGTGGTCACCAGGCATTACCATCTCGATACCCTCGGGAAGTTTAACCTCACCGGTAATATCCATGGTACGGAGGTAGAACTGAGGACGGTAGTGGTTGCGGAAAGGAGTGTGACGGCCACCCTCTTCTTTCTTCAAGATATAAACCTCACCTTTGAATTTGGTGTGGGGGGTGATCGATTTGGGTTTAGCTACAACCATACCACGTTTAACCTCTTTCTTGTTGATACCACGCATCAGCAGACCTACGTTGTCACCAGCCTCGCCCTGATCGAGCAGCTTACGGAACATCTCGACGCCGGTACATACCGAAGTCAGAATCTTCTCATCCAAACCGATGATCTCAACGGGATCACCAACGTGGATGATACCAGTCTCGATACGGCCGGTAAGTACGGTACCACGACCGGTGATCGAGAATACGTCCTCAACGGGCATCAAGAAGGGTTTGTCGCTCTCGCGAGGAGGCAGAGGAATGTACTCGTCTACCGAAGCCATAAGCTCGAGAACTTTCTCCTCCCATTTAGCCTCACCGTTCAAAGCACCAAGAGCCGAACCACGGATAACGGGAGCGTTGTCGCCGTCGAAACCGTTTGCGCTCAGTACGTCACGGATCTCCATCTCAACGAGGTCGAGCATCTCAGCGTCGTCAACCATATCGCATTTGTTCATGAAAACAACGATACGGGGAACGTTTACCTGGCGAGCCAACAGTACGTGCTCACGAGTCTGAGGCATAGGACCGTCGGTCGAAGCAACTACCAAGATAGCACCGTCCATCTGAGCAGCACCAGTTACCATGTTTTTAACGTAGTCGGCGTGACCGGGGCAGTCAACGTGTGCGTAGTGACGGTTTGCAGTCTGATACTCGATGTGAGCGGTGTTGATGGTGATACCACGCTCTTTCTCCTCAGGAGCGTTATCAATCGAGTCGAACGAACGCAACTCCGAAAGACCATGTTTTGCCAATACGGTGGTAATAGCAGCGGTAAGAGTAGTTTTACCGTGGTCTACGTGGCCAATAGTACCAATGTTTACGTGTGGCTTAGACCTGTCAAATTTTTCTTTTGCCATAACTTTGTAGTTGTTATTAGATAAGTATTGTGTTAATTGTTGTTTCGTTTTGGAGCGGAAGACGAGGCTCAAACTCGCGACCCTTAGCTTGGAAGGCTAATGCTCTATCAACTGAGCTACTTCCGCAAACAAGACAGCCACTGCTTGTGTGCACCGACTGTCGTTTTGCTTCTCGGCCGGCAGCCGTTTTGCTGACCACCGAGAACCACAAAAGAACAATCCGCTTGTGTGCGAATTGAACTTTTGAGGAAGTGGGAGAGGATGGATTCGAACCACCGAAGGCGTTGCCAACAGATTTACAGTCTGCCCCATTTGGCCACTCTGGAACTCTCCCAAGATATGTCTTAAATTTTTTACCAGCCCTCTCGGACTGCTGAGCCGATGGAGGGATTCGAACCCCCGACCAGCTGATTACAAATCAGCTGCTCTGGCCAACTGAGCTACATCGGCAGTCGCTAACTCTTGTTTGGGGTTGCAAATATATGCGAAAAAATCTTTTCCGCAAAACTTCAAGGCAAAAAATTTATTTTTCCTCTTTTTTCGTATGTCCAAGAACTTCTTCCAAGCTCTCTTGCGCACTAAATCTTGTGCTAAGAGTCCAAAATCGGGGGCAAAAATACAACTCTTTTCTGTATAAAAAAATAATTGAGGCAATTTTTTCGCTCCAAACACGCATTTTTCACTACCTTTGTGATAGTTAGAGTTCAAAACCGCCCTTATGAAACGCCTATTATTATATATATTGGTATTGCTGACGATTTGGTCGCCCGACGAAGCAACCGCCCAGACTCTCAGCGACTTTTTACCCTCTGCGCTTACCAACAACCCCATTGCACAATACAACACATCGAAGTGCTATGCCTATGGTTGGGGCACCGAGGTAAACCTTTCCAGAGCGGCTCACTACCTGCGTCTGGCTGCCGAAAACGGCCAACCTCTCGCCATGTCCGAGTTGGCCGAGCAGTTTGCCGTTACATCTCCTCTGCTGGCCGACTATTGGCGCAACCAGGGCACAGAGAGTCGCGGCAACCACTACGAGAGCTATAATAACGGCTGCTACTATGGCGAGATTATGAGCTACCGACGCGACGGTTATGGCACCTACGCCTGGGATAGCGGTACGGTCTACTCTGGCGAGTGGCAGGACGGACGTCGCCACGGTATGGGCTTTTCGGTCTATGGCGACGCTCTCCACTACGGCAGCTACACCAACGAGCCCAACGGCTACGGAGCCACCATCATTACCGCCCCACAACGCGAGATTGCGGGAGCCGAGGGGGCTTGTATCTATGTGGGCGACTTTGTGAACGGCACACCCCACGGGCTTGGCACACTCTACGACCGCGAGGGCCGACTGCTCTACTATGGCGACTTTGCCAAGGGCTCACCCTCGGCCACCTACCCCACCACCGACAGCTACTCCCGCTACCGCTGGACTCACGAGAGCCTGCCCGGAGGCGACACCTACGAGGGCGAGAGCAACAACGGAGTTCGCGAGGGCTTTGGCATCTACCGCTGGGCCGACGGCTCGGTTTGGTTTGGCCAGTGGGAGGGCGGAGTTCGTTCGGGCGAGGGGCTCTACATCAACGCCAATGGAGCGATGATGGCGGGCAGCTGGGCCGATGGCGAGTTTCAGGAGTAGTCCGCGGGCTTAAATCGGTGCACCCGCAGGACATCGCCCCACAATTTGATATCTCAAATCAAATGCGTACCTTTACACCACGAAACAACCTTACAAAAACAGTATGAAACGATACCTTTTTATCATTTTGATGGCTCTGGCCTCGCTGGGTACCTCCGAGGCACAGGAGCGTAAATTGCTCACTATGGAAGATGCAATCCTCAGCCGCCAACTCACACCCCAATGGTGCTACACAGGGTGGGGCGTCGATGCCAAAGGCAAAACCATCTATGCGGTAGGCACCTCGCGCGAGAATATCGAGTGGTTCTACCCCAAAAACGCCAAGGCCGCAACCGAGGCTCCCAAGCAGGAGGCCGCCAAGGCTCTGCCCCGCTACTTCACCGAGGGCAACAACCTCTACTACGAGGTGGAGGGTAACAAGGTGGCTATCACCACCGAGAGTAACCCCGACATTATCAGCGGTAGCGAGGTGAGTCGCAACGAGTTCGGCATTAGCGGAGGAATCTTCCCTTCGCCCGATGGTCTGAGTGTGGCTTTCTACCAGAAAGATGTCAGCCGAGTGGCCGACTTCCCTCTGCTCGACATCACTACCCGCACAGGTTCGCTCGTAAACATCAAATACCCCCAGAACGGGCTCCCCTCGGAGCACGTTAAGCTGGGTGTCTACAACACCGCCAACGGCCAGACCGTGTGGTGCAACGTGACCGACTTCGACGAGGAGCGCTATCTGACCAACATCACTTGGAGCCCCGACGGCAAGCTCATCTACATCCAGGTGCTCAACCGCGCCCAGAAAGAGATGCACCTCAACAGCTACTGTGCCGCCACGGGCGACTTTGTAGAGCAGATCTGTATCGACACCGACCCCCGTTATGTCGAGCCCACCTATCCTCTCTACTTCCTTGGCAACGACCCCAACCGCTTCCTCTACTCGACCAACGTGCGCGACGGCTATTGGAATCTCTACCTCTACGAGCGCAACCCCGCCGATGGTGCGTGGAACTGCCGCCGATTGGTCAATGTGGATGCCGACATCTTCTACCTCGGTCAGGACACCAAGTCGGTCTACTACAACTCGTTTGAGTTCTCGCCCGTGGAGCAGCACCTCTGCAAGGTGGACATCAAGAGTGGCAAGACCCTGCGTCTGACCCACGCCGAGGGCTGGCACAACTGTACCATTTCGCCCGACGGCAAGTGGTTCTTCGACAACTACTCGTCGGTGAAGGTGCCCCGCGTGGTAAACCTCGGCTCGACCGACGGCAAAATCACCCGAACCCTCTTTGAGGCTCCCGACCCAACTGCCGAGTACAACTACACCCCCATCGAACTCGGCTCGATCAAGAGTGCCGACGGCAAATACGACAACTACTACCGCCTGATCTACCCCATCGACTTCGACCCCGCCAAGAAGTACCCCACCATTCTCTACGTCTACGGTGGTCCCCACAGCCAGATGGTAAACAACACCTTCTGCGCCAACCTCCGTCGTTGGGAGATGTATATGGCCCAGCGCGGCTATGTGGTCTTTGTGATGGACAACCGAGGTACTCAGTACCACGGTGCCGAGTATGAGAAGGCCATCCACCGCCAGTGTGGTCAGGCCGAGATGGAGGACCAGATGAAGGGTATCGAGTGGCTCAGATCTCACCCCTGGGTCGATGCCGACCGCATTGGTGTTCACGGTTGGAGCTACGGTGGTTTTATGACCATTTCGCTCATCACCAACTACCCCGAGGTCTTCAAGGTGGCCGTTGCGGGTGGTCCCGTAATAGATTGGAAGTGGTATGAGGTGATGTATGGCGAGCGCTATATGGAGACCGAGGCCACCAACCCCGAGGGCTTTGCCAAGACCTCGCTCATCAACCAGGCCAAAAACTTGAAGGGCAAACTGCTCATCTGTCAGGGTGCTCTCGACCCCGTGGTGTTGTGGCAGCACAGCCTGAGCTTCATCCGCGAGTGTGTGGTGAACAACATCCAGGTGGACTACTTCCCCTACCCCCGCCACGAGCACAACGTGCTGGGCAAAGACCGCGTACACCTGATGGACAAAGTTACCCTCTACTTCGAGGACTACTTGTAGACCATCGGCCGACATAGAAAAAGCCACCCGTGACAATTGTTGCGGGTGTCTTTTTGCAACTTTCAACTCTCAACTTTCGAGTTTCAACTTTTTTCATTATCTTTGGGGGTTTTTGAAACATCACGCATAATTAGCTATGAATAACAACAAACCATCGCTCGAAGAGGCGAAGAAACTTATCCAATTCTACCCCAACTGGCCCAAAGAGGGTGTGAACTTTGTAGACCTATTGCCACTGCTCAGCGATGCCGACACTTTTAGTGTAATCATTGAGGAGCTGGGCAACCACCTCACCACCCCCAACATTGCCGCACCCGAGGCTCGCGGATTTCTCTTTGCCGCACCCCTGCTGGTGACCGGCTCGAAGGCCAAAGGTCTTATCACCTTCCGCAAGAGCGGCAAACTGCCCGCAAACGAAGGCGACCTCCAAAGGGTTGCTATCGTGAAGGAGTATGGCGAGGACAACCTCTTCTTCCGCAAGAGCGACCTTCAGAATGCACAGATTACCGACGGCGTGGTTGAGATTTCGATTCTCGACGACATCTTGGCTACCGGTGGCACCGCCCTCGAAATGGCTCGCCACATGGAGGCCCTCACCGTAACCAAAGATGGTGTGGAGTACCCCGTGAAGGTCAAAGAGTTTATCTTCTTGGCCGAGTTGAGCTTCCTGCCCGGTCGCGAGGTGCTCGAAGAGATCGCCCCTGTCTACTCGCTCATCTCCTTCTAAGGAGCCCGTCGTAAGAACGCAAAATTAACCGACCGCCTTTGCAAGGACATACTACTGCCTTTGCGAAGGCCCAAAACCCATACAACTATGAGAGTTATTATCGAACAGAATCAGCAGAACGGCTCGGTTTGGGCCGCAAACTACATTGCCGAGGCTATCAACCGCAAGGCTGCCGTTACCGACACTCCCTTTGTGCTCGGTCTGCCCACCGGCTCGACCCCTCTGGGTACCTACCAAGAGCTTATCCGCCTCCACAAAGAGGGTAAGGTGAGCTTCAAGAACGTCATCACCTTCAATATGGACGAGTATGTAGGTCTGCCCGAGGATCAGCCCCAGAGCTCCCACAGCTTTATGTGGGAGAACTTCTTCTCGCACATCGACATCAACCCCTCGAATGTAAACATCCTCAACGGCAACGCTCCCGACTTGGCAAAGGAGTGCGCCGACTATGAGAAGAAGATCGAGGGCGCAGGCGGTATCGATCTCTTCTTGGGTGGCGTGGGCGAAGATGGCCACATCGCATTCAACGAGCCCTTCTCGTCGATGAACTCGCGCACCCGTATCAAAACCCTCACCGAGGACACCATTTTGGTAAACTCGCGCTTCTTTGGCGGCGACTGCTCGCTTGTTCCCAAGCTGGCTTTGACCGTAGGCGTGGCAACCATCTTGTCGGCAAGCGAGGTTATCATCCTGGCCTTTGGCCCCAAGAAGGCTCGTGCCGTACAGCAGGGTGTCGAGGGTGCCTACTCGCACAGCTGGACCATCACCGGCTTGCAGACTCACCGCCACGGTATCTTGGTGTGCGACGAGCCCGCAGCAGGCGAGTTGAAAGTGAACACCTACAAATACTTCAAGGATATCGAGAAAGAGAACTTGTTGTAGTTGAAAGTTGGCAAATGCGAGTAAGCGAGAGCAGAGATTGCTTGCAAGCTATGCCGAGCGAAAGCATTTTAGAGCAAGCGTCAGCTTGGTCAAAGTTGAAAGTTGAAAAGGTGCGCCCTGTGTGGAGCGCACCTTTTTTGTTAAGGACGTTAGACGGTTGACGGTCGACAGTCGACACAAAAAAGGCCCGGCAAAAATGCCGAGCCTTTTTTGGTATTCAACGAGCTACCACTATCGGAAGTTGCGCTCGAAGAGAGTCGATTTCTGAGTTTTAACCTTGCGGTTGTCTTTGATACTCCTGGCCTCAACCTTGAATCGTTTCTCGCCAGCCAACTCAACTTTGTTGTTGTTCTGCGACTTGGCAGCCATCTTGGCTGACTGACCGGTAGCAGCGGTAGCATCGAAACCTTCCAACTTGCCGTCGAATGCAACGGTAATATCGCTGTACGACATACCCAGACCGGTGAAGTTCATATCGATCTTATAGTTGCCGTCGCCCTTATTCTCAACGGTCATCTCGCCGCCCTGAACGCAGTCGTAGAGCATAGTGTAAACCATCTGGCCCTGATACTCCTCGAAGTCGCCCACGATGAATGTACCATAGATACCTGACAATTGGCCACTGTTGTCTACCTCGTAGTAACCGGGGAAGATCATATTGGGAGAGGTAATGTCGAGGTTCTCGTCGAGAGTTGGAACAGAGTAGGTGCCCGAAGGAATACCCTCTGCATAGGTGTTGCCATCTTTGGTAAAGAACTCCATAATAAGCAGCTTGTCGTCGTTGCCCTGCTCGTCGGCAAACATCATCTGCATCATCCACATAGGCTTGGTCATAACGGTACCCGACTCGTTAGCGGCCTGAGGACCAAGGTAGGCAATCTCGCAGAGGCTGCCGAACTTGTCGAAGTGAACGGGCTCTACCTCATAACCGGGATTCTCCGGCTCATAGAGGTAAACGATGTCGTTGTAGTAGAGTTTGTAGGCATCCTGAACGCCGAAGCCAACGATGTCGAACTTGTAGAGAGGCCACTCGGTCGAGCCCAAAGTGGTAGTACCCTGGGGATTGATCTTCACATAGCCGTCGGTAAGGATGTCATTAACCGAGAAGTCGGCCATAACGGTATTGTTCTCTGCATCGAACTTGTAGCTCTCGATTACGGTGTAAGCGGCCTCCAACACGGTGTTGTCGCTGTAAGTGCTGAGCATATCGATAGCGAAGGTGCCTTTGGGCAGAGCCTCGGGACCTTTGTTCTCGCAGATGAGGAAGAAGTCTACATACTTGGCGGGGAGCTTCTCGGTACCACCTTTGGTGACCAGCTCGTAGTAACCCTCGTCGTACATCGAGATCTGCCACAGAGCAGTTGCGCCATCCTCGGTAGCACCCAGGTAGAGACCCTCGGCACCAACAAAGTCGTCGGCACGAACATAGCTGTCGCTGGTTGCGCCCAAGCCCACCACTGCGGGCTCACCCTTGTAGCGGCCCTCGTAGGGAGTACCCTGACCGCCGTTGTAGTTTTTGCCTTTGAGGTTGATGGTAATCTGGTACTCGGTCTCGTTGAGGTGTTCAACCTCCAACTCGCCGCTGGTTGCAAACATATAGGCATTCTCGATCGACTGCTGAGTGAAGTCTACATAGAAAGTACCTGCCAAGAGGTTCATAACCTCACCGGGGTAGATGTCGCCATTAGCCACCGAGTAGGTACCCTCGGGAATACGACCATTCTCGTCGAGAGTAACATCCAACTCGAGGGTCAGATAGGCCACAGCCATCTCCTCGCCATCCACCTCGCCCAGAGTCGAGAAGCGAAGAATGTAGTTCGAGGTGCCGTTATCCTGATTGTAGTAGTCGCCACGGTTGGTGAACATAGCCTGGTCGATAAGAATACCATAGAAAGGCTTGTCGTCACCATTGCCATTACCGTTGCCATTACCGGTACCGTTGTTGTCGGAGCCACAACCAACCAGAGCGGTTGCTGCTACGAGCAGTGCAAAAAAGAGTTTTTTCATTGTTATCGCGATATTTGTAAATAGTTAATTTGGCGCAAATATATATAAAATTGGTAAATATTCCACCCTAATCGCCAACAATAGTTACGGTTAGGTTGTTTCGGTCGAGATTTCGGGCAGCGGCAGCGAGCAGTTTTTTGGGACTAAACTCCTCCACCTCTCTCAAAAATCGCTCCGTATAGCCGTTGTCGGTGCCGTTTTGGATGTTCTCGATGCTCACATCGGCCACACCAAAGGGGCCGTCGAAAATACGCATCACGTCGCCGAAAATAATCTTCTTCACCACATCCAACTCTTTGTAGTGCAGCGGTTTGGTAGTTATGCGCTCCACCTCGTTCATAATCTCGGCAATGGCTCTGTCGGTAGCCTCGCCCGCCACCTCGGCACTCATCACAAAGTAACCGCTACGGTCGAGGTTAATCATTGCGGCATAGGCTCCGTAGGTGAGTCCGTTACGCTCGCGAAGATTCTGCATCAGTCGGCTGCCAAAGTAGCCGCCCATTGCGGTGGCCACCACCTGCATCGAGATGAAGTCCTCGTGGCTGCGCGAAAAGAGTGGCATACCCACTTTGAGCGACGACTGCACCGCCCCTGGAAAGTGCCACTTGGCATACTCAACGGGGTCGGGAGCTGCAATGTTACGCACAAGTTCGACTCCTTTTCGCAAGCCGCCCAAAATTGCCATCACTCGCTCCACATCCTCGCCCTTCACGTCGCCACACAACACCGCAAAGCAGTTGTTGGCCGTGTAGTGGTCGATATAAAATTGGCGCAAAATTGCGGGTGTAAGTTTGTCGTACTCCTCTGAGGGAGAGGTAATTCCGTAGGGGTGGTCTACTCCAAAAATGGCCTGACCAAAGAGCTCGCGCGAGAGGTGGTCGGGCTTACTGCGCTGAACATCGAGCTGCTCGCGACGCTTGTGGCAGTAGACGGAAATCTCTCGCTCTGGGAATGTGGGGTGGAGTATCACCTGCTCGGCAATCTCCATAGTTTCGCCACTAAACTTGCCCAGCGAGCAGAAGGTTATCACGGCCCAATCGCGGTCGATGTTGGCATCGAAGTAGGAGCCCACAAAATCCAATCGCTCGGCAATCTCGCGACCCGAAAAACGCTCGGTGCCCTCGGTGAGGGTATTCACAACGGCCGAAGCACTAAACGGAACACTCTGGTACGACGTTCCCGCACGAAAAACAAAGCTCACACGCACAACTCCCTGATCGGAGTTGCGGAGAACATAGAGAGGTGCGCCATTGGGGGCCTCGTGGCGAGTGTAGTGGGGCACTTGTGGCTTGGCTGTGGTGTTTATTTTGGGTTTCTGACTAATCATTGTTGCGGTGGTAGATGAGGGTTGCACTCTTTTCGTGACGCAGGTTACGGGCCACATAGTCGGCCAACTCGGCAGCAGTGATGGAACGATAGATCTCCACCTCGCCATTGAGCAGACTCATATCGCCCAACATACGGTAGTAGCCCAAGTTCATCGCCTTATTCATCACGTTCAGCTCGCCGAAGGTTATGTTGGCCTCGAACTTGTTCTTCACCTTCTGCAATTCGTACTCTCCGATGGGGTCATTAGCAAGGCTTGCAATCTCGCCCCAGAGGGCCTCTTCGGCCTGCTCAATGGTAACTCCCGAGGAGAGTTGGCCCGTGAGAATCAACATTCCCTGACCACACTCGCCCGTGATGTAAGCATTTGTGGCCGAGAAGATTTGGCGCTCCTTGATGAGCCTCTGATAGAGCCTTGCCGACTCACCTCCGGCCAACAGGTCGGTGAGCATATCGCACAGGTAGTAACCCCTCTGGTCGCGTCGCTCCATAATGAAGGCGATGGTAATCTGGTCGGCAGGCACGGCCGAGTGGAGCTCGGTACGACGAGCCGAGGTAATGGCGGGCTCTTCGGCAATGGTGCGCACGGGTGCCGCCACCGTGGGGAGGGCCCCAAAGTGTCGCTCGGCAGCCTCGAAGATGCGCTCGGCCTCCAAGTCGCCCGACACGCTCAGAATGGCGTTGCTGGGCAGGTAGAATTTGTCATAAAAAGCCCTCACGTCGTCGAGCGAGGCGTTGCGGATATGGTCGGGGGTCTGACCAATTACGGGCCAGCGATAGGGGCTGGTGGTGTAGACCATACTGCGCAGCGTGTGCCACTGCTCGGCATAGGGACGATTGAGGTAGCGCTGGTTGAACTCCTCGATGACCACCGACTTCTCGGTTTCGAGCCTCTGTCGGCTGATGTTGAGCGAGCGCATACGGTCGGCTTCGAGCCAAAAGGCGGTCTCGAAGTTCTCCTTGGGCATTGTGACGTAAAAATCGGTATAATCGGCCGAGGTGAAGGCGTTGCTCTCGCCACAAATCTGCTGAACGTGAGCATCATAGCTCGGCACCCTGCGTGTACCCCTAAACATCAGGTGTTCAAACAGATGCGCAAAGCCACTACGTTCGGGCTCCTCGTCCACCGAGCCTGCCACATAGAGCAGGTTTACGGCCGCCATCTGGCTACAACGATCGTGGTTTACGAGCACCTTCAAGCCGTTGGCAAGGGTATGCTCTTTGTATTCTATCATAAAATTACTCTTGAAAAAGGCTTTTTGGAGTGGCAAAATTGCTAAAAACTCCCAAAAAATCGTGCAAATTTAGTGATTTTTGTTTGTGGTTTATTATCTTTGCACGTCGAAAAATGCGCGGAACTTGTTTCCGCCATTTCTGTTATTAGGGCACACCCTTTGTTAAAAAATTAACAAAACGCCCAGCAAGACAAGGTTAGTTAGAAAATAAACAAACAAAATTTGAGATAAAATATAGATTTATGGCACAGAAGAAATTTATTACCTGTGATGGTAACTATGCAGCTGCCCACATCGCCTACATGTTTAGCGAGGTTGCAGCCATCTACCCCATCACCCCCTCTTCGACAATGGCAGAGCTGGTCGATGAGTGGGCCGCAGGTGGCCAGAAGAACATCTTTGGCCAGACCGTAAAAGTTGTTGAGATGCAAAGCGAGGCTGGTGCTGCGGGTGCAGTACACGGCTCGTTGCAGGCTGGTGCCCTCACCTCAACCTTCACCGCATCGCAGGGCCTCCTGCTGATGATTCCCAATATGTACAAAATCGCCGGCGAGTTGTTGCCCGGCGTATTCCACGTATCGGCTCGTGCCTTGGCCGCTCAGTCGCTCTCGATCTTCGGCGACCACCAAGACGTTATGGCAGCTCGCCAGACCGGTTTCGCAATGTTGGCTACCGGCTCGGTTCAGGAGGTTATGGACCTCGCAGGTGTTGCCCACCTCGTATCGCTCAAATCGCGCATCCCCTTCATGCACTTCTTCGATGGTTTCCGTACCTCGCACGAGATTCAGAAGGTAGAGATGATGCAGATGGAGGACCTCAAACCCCTCTTCGACGCTCAGGCTCTGGCAGAGTTCCGCGCTCGCGCACTCAACCCCGAGCACCCCGTAACCCGCGGTACCGCTCAGAACCCCGATATCTACTTCCAGACTCGTGAGGCTTCGAACAAATTCTACGATGCAGTGCCCGATATGGTTGCCGAGTGCATGGAAAAAATTTCGGCCATCACCGGTCGCCACTACGCACCCTTCACCTACTACGGTGCTCCCGATGCAGAGAACGTAATCGTGGCTATGGGCTCGATTACCGAGACCCTGAAAGAGTGTGTAGACTACCTGGCTGCCAAAGGCGAGAAGGTGGGTGTTGTAACCGTTCACCTCTACCGTCCTTTCTCGGTGAAATATCTTGGCGCAGTTCTGCCCGAGACCACCAAGCGCATCTGCGTTTTGGATCGTACCAAAGAGCCCGGCGCAAATGGTTGCCCCCTCTACCTCGATGTTGTTGAGGCATTCGCAACCTGCAAAGATATCCCCGCAGAGAAGAAACCTCTGATTATCGGTGGCCGCTACGGTCTGTCATCGAAAGACACCACCCCCGCACAGATGTTGGCCGTTATCGAGAACCTCAAAGCCGAGAACCCCAAAAACCAGTTCACCGTGGGTATCAACGACGACGTAACCAACCTGTCGTTGCCCGTGGGCGAGGAGATTTCGATGGCCAAAGAGGGTACCTTCGAGGCTCTCTTCTTCGGTCTGGGTGCCGATGGTACTGTGGGTGCCAACAAAAACTCGATCAAAATTATCGGTGGTACCACCGACAAATACTGCCAGGCATACTTCTCGTATGACTCGAAGAAGTCGGGCGGCTACACCTCGTCGCACTTGCGCTTTGGTGACAGCCCCATCCGTTCGCCCTATCTGGTGACCACTCCCGACTTTGTGGCTTGCCACGTTCCTTCGTATGTAGACAAGTACGACGTACTGAAAGGCCTCAAAAAAGGTGGCTCCTTCCTGCTCAACAGCGTTCACGACGCCGAGCAGACTCTGGCAACCCTGCCTACCCACATGAAGGTTTATCTGGCCAAGAACAATATCCGCTTCTACATCATCAACGCAACCAAGATTGCTGCCGAGATTGGTCTGGGCAACCGCACCAACACCATTATGCAGTCGGCATTCTTCAAGATTTCGGGCGTGATTCCCTTCGAGGTTGCCGTAGAGGAGATGAAGAAGGCTATCTACAAATCGTATGGCAAGAAAGGCGAGGATATCGTAAATATGAACTACGCCGCTGTTGATAAAGGTGGCGAGGTTATCGAGGTTGCTGTTCCCGCCGAGTGGGCCAACCTGACCATCGAGCAGAGTGAGTGCAAAGAGGCAGAGTGCAACAAACCCGACTTCGTTAAGAACATCTGCGAGCCTATCAACGCACTGAAAGGCGACCTGCTCCCCGTGAGCGCCTTCAACGGCCGCGAGGACGGTACTTGGGACAATGGTACCGCTGCCTACGAGAAACGCGGTATTGCTGTGAAAGTGCCCGAGTGGATTTCGGAGAACTGTATCCAGTGTAACCAGTGTTCGTTTGTCTGCCCCCACGCTGCTATCCGTCCCTTCCTGCTGACCGAGGAGGAGGCTGCAAATGCACCTGAGGGTATGGCTACCCGTCAGGGCTTGGCTCAGACCAAGGAGTACAAATTCCGTATTCAGCTCTCGCCTCTGGATTGTACCGGTTGCGGCAACTGCGTGGATGCTTGCCCCTCGAAGACCAAGGCTCTCGTAATGAAACCCCTCGAAGAGCAGATGGGCGAAACCAAAAACTGGGAGTACCTCAACGATAAGGTGGGCTACAAAGAGAACGTTATGGACAAAACCAAAACCATCAAGGGTAACCAGTTCGCACAGCCTCTGTTCGAGTTCTCGGGTGCCTGCGCAGGTTGCGGTGAGACTGCATACATCAAAACCATCACCCAGCTCTTCGGCGACCGTATGATGGTTGCTAACGCTACCGGCTGTACCTCGATCTATTCGGGTTCGGCTCCTTCGACCCCCTACTGCACCAACTCGAAAGGCCACGGTCCCGCGTGGGCAAACTCGCTCTTCGAGGACAATGCCGAGTTCGGTTTGGGTATGAAGGTCGCTATCGAGAAACGTCGCGACACTCTGGCTGCCAAGATGGCCGAGGCTATCGAGGGCTGCTCGTGCTGCTCGGATGAGCTGAAAGCCGCTATGCAGGAGTGGATCGACGGTCGTCACATCAGCGCCACCAGCGCTGAGGTTGCTGCAAAACTGCTGCCCTTGGCCGAGGCTTGCGACTGCGACATCTGCAAAGCTATCGTTGAGCAGAAAGACCTGCTGGTTAAGAAATCGCAGTGGATTATCGGTGGTGACGGCTGGGGCTACGACATCGGCTTCGGTGGTGTAGACCACGTTTTGGCTTCGGGCGAGGACGTAAACATCCTGATCGTTGATACCGAGGTTTACTCGAACACCGGTGGTCAGTCGTCGAAATCGACCCCCGTGGGCGCAGTTGCCAAGTTCGCTTCGGCCGGCAAACGCATCCGCAAGAAAGATATCGGCGCTATCGCTATGACCTATGGCTATGTATACGTTGCTCAGGTTTCGATTGCCAACCCCAACCAGCTGCTCACCGTATTGCGCGAGGCTGAGGCCTACAACGGTCCTTCGCTGATTATCGCCTACGCACCCTGTATCAACCACGGTATCAAGGGCGGTATGACCCGCACTCCTTCGGTTGGTAAAGAGGCTATCGAGTGTGGCTACTGGCACTTGTGGCACTTCAACCCCGAGTTGGCCGAGAAGGGCGAGAACCCCTTCAAGCTCGACTCGAAAGAGCCCGATTGGAGCAAGTTCCAGGCATTCTTGGCTGCCGAGGTACGTTACTCGTCGCTCAAGAAGATGTTCCCCGCCGAGGCAGACGAACTCTTCGCTGCTGCTGAGGAGAACGCCAAGTGGCGCTACAACGGCTACGTTCGCTTGTCGAAACAGGAGTACTAGTCCGTCGTTATACAAAAAAGAGGGCTCGGCAATGTTGCCGGGCCCTCTTTTTTGTAATTCAAAATTCAAGATGCAAAATTCAAAATTGAGGGCTGTGCTTCGGTAAATATTAGGGAGGTTAAGGAAGTTAGGGAGGTTTGGGAGGTTAATGATTTCATAGGAGATATAGGAATTATAGGTATTCCATTTCTCTTATTACTCCTATAAATCCTATAAATCTTAGACGTTAGACAAAAAAACACAAATAAAGAGATGAATGCAAGGCTTGCGAAAAAAAATGCCCCGCAGTTTACTTTGACGTAAATGAGGGGCAATTTTTTGAAGCGTAACGCAGCAGTCGCTCTTTATTTGAGTTTTTTACTGCGAGCCGCCAAACTCCATAAGGTAGGCTTTGATGAAGGCATCGATGTCGCCGTCCATCACGTTTTCGACTGCGGAGGTTTGGTGTCCTGTGCGGTGGTCTTTGACACGTCGGTCGTCGAAGACGTAGGAGCGGATTTGCGAGCCCCACTCGATACGTTTTTTGCTCTTTTCGAGTTCGTTTTGCAGGGCCATACGTTTATCGAGTTCTCGTTGGTATAGTTTCGAGCGCAGGATACGCAGGGCGTTGTTGCGGTTGTCGAGCTGCGAGCGGGTTTCGGTATTTTCGATCAGGAATTCGATGGGTTCGCCCGTATCGGGGTCTTTGCCGTGGTAGCGCAGTCGCACACCCGTCTCGACCTTATTAACATTCTGACCACCCGCGCCACTACTGCGATAGGTGTCCCACTCGTAATCGGCGGGGTTGATGTTAATCTCTATGGTGTCGTCTACGGCGGGCGAGATGAATACCGAGGCGAAGGTTGTTTGTCGTTTGTTGTTGGCATTGAAGGGCGACAGGCGCACCATACGGTGCACACCGCTTTCGCTTTTGAGATAGCCGTAGGCGTAGTCGCCCTCGAAGAGGAGTGTTGCGCTCTTGACGCCCACCTCGTCGCCGGGTTGGAAGTCGGCCACACGAACCTTGAAGCCGTTGCGCTCGCCCCAACGGGTGTACATACGCATCAGCATCGAGGCCCAATCGAGGCTCTCGGTGCCGCCTGCACCGCTGTTGATGTCCATCACGGCTCCGAGTTTGTCCTCTTCGCCTTGGAGCATATTTTTCAGTTCGAGTTCTTCGGTGGCGGAGGTAGCCTGGGCGAAGAGTTGGTCGAGTTCCTGCTCGGTAGCACCCCCTTCGCGCACAAATTCGGGCATCAGTTCGAGGTCATCTACGAGGGTCGAGAGCGCAGTATAACCATCGAGCCACGCCTTTATGGATGCGACCTTTTTGAGCTGTTTTTCGGCCTCGTCGGGCTTGTCCCAGAAGTCGGGAGCAGTGGTTTTCAACTGTTCCTCCTCAAAGTCGATGCGCTTTTGGTCGATGGCCAAATAGCGATAGAGCGCATTGCGACGCTCTACCAAATCTTTTATTTGTTCTATGGTTACCATTGAATAAAGAGTCCCTGTTTTTAGCCTGCCACACTACACTCAATTCCGAGGTCACGCACACGCTCGGCAATGGCGCGCAACTCCTCCACAGCAACCTTTTCGAGGTTGGGAGCGGGGGTGTCGCGGTCGATGGTGTAGACCATCACACTTCGGGGCTTGATTTGTGCCACCAGAGCGAGCCACGCCTCCACCTCCTCGGGGGTGACATTGTCGACACGCTGACCCTCGAACTCGCCCCTGAGGAACATTGTCTGCACAATACAGTTGCCCTCGAAGAGTTTCATTTGCTCGACCACCTCGGCCACGGAGTAGTTGCCCAGAGGTTTGTCTATCAGCTGAACGGTGGTGTCGAAGGCCGAGTCGAGCTTCAAGATGGGGTTGTCTACCCTCAGCAGAGCACGCCTTACGCTCTCACGACCCAACATTGTGGCATTGGTGAGCACCGACACCTTGGCCTCGGGACAGAGCCTGTCGCGCAGAGCGATAACTCCATCGACAATCGCCTCAAACTCGGGGTGCATTGTGGGCTCGCCATTACCGGCAAAGGTAATCACATCGGGTGGGGTGTCGTCGGCCACCATTTCGCCCAACTTACGCTCCAACATTGCCAACACATCGCCCTTGGAGTTGAAGCGGGGCTTTTTGCCGCCCAGAGTCCAGCCACACTCGCAGTAGATGCAGTTGAACGAGCATAGCTTGCAGTCGATAGGCAGCAGGTTTACACCCAACGAAAGACCCAGACGACGCGAATGTATCGGTCCGAAAATTATGTTATTATAGAGGATTGTCATACTTTTTACTCTTGTTTTACTCCACGAAGTTACGATTTTTTGGCGAGTAGGCCAAATTTTATGCCGAATTATGAGGGTGGCATTTTGTTTGTTACCCTTGGGGCACAACAAACCTCTAAAACAATCCAACAGTATGAACACAAAAGTAATTCTCTATGTCGTGGGAGGTGCCCTGGTGATGCTTATGCTCTCGATGTGCTCGGCCTCGAAGGGTAGCAGCCGTGTAGACAACTCGACCATCGGCAGTGTAGACCTCGACCGCTATCAGGGCTCGTGGTACGAGATTGTTCGCAAACCCCACACCTTCGAGCGAGATATGACCGACGTGAAGGCCACCTACACCATCCGCCCCGAGGGAAAAATCGAGGTCCGCAACGAGGGCTACAAAAACGGCCGCCACAAAGTGGCCAAAGGTAGCGCCCGCGCAGGCAAAGAGCCCGGACAGCTGATGGTCACCTTCTTTGTCTTTCCCGGCGAGTATAACATTATGGAGTTGGGACCCAACTACGAGTATTCGGTGGTTGGCGGCTCAAACGGAGGCTACTTGTGGATTCTCTCGCGCACACCCACAATGCCACAAGAGGTGCTCGACGGCATCTACACACGTCTGACCCGACGAGGCTACGACCTCTCGGACATTATTGTTGTGGACCAAAGCCGCAATGTCGGAAAATAGCGGGATGGGTTAGAGTTTGCCTCCGGCACGGAAGCTGTAAAAACCACCCTTGCAGATGATGATATGGTCGAGCAGAGCAATGTCGAAGAGAGCTGCTGCACTACGCAAACGGTCGGTCAGTGAGCAGTCCTCGACGCTCGGCTCGGCCACCCCTGAGGGATGGTTGTGCACCAAGATTATCGAGGCCGAAACGAGCTCTACCGCACGTTTAAGAATCAGTTTGGGGTCGGCCACCAACGCCCTGCTGCCACCAACGGCCACTCGGCGACGCTCCACCACCCTATTTGACGAGGCGAGGTAGAGCACCCACAACTCCTCGTGGTCAAGACCGCCCACAACGGGAGCAAGAAGCTTTACCACATCGGCAGCATCCTTGATCACCACACTCTCCTGACCCTCGGCCACCACGGCACGCCTGCCCAGCTCAAAGGCCGCAGCCACCTTGGTAGCTCCTTCGAGTCCCAGGTCGCCCACCTTTCGCAGTTCGGCAGGACTCCTGTGGGCCAGGGCCACAAGCGACCCATCCACCTCGGCCACCACACGCTCGGCCACCTCCGCGGCCACTTCTCCGCGCTTGGCTGGCGACACCACAAGGCTCAACAGTTCAGCATCGGAGAGTTCTCCGACACCTCGAGCCATAGCCCTCTGGCGTACATCTTTGTCTTTGCTCATAGTGTTTGGGTGTATGGAATGGTTGTAGTTTACAGGGTGGGGTAAACTTCTTCGGGACGGGGCACATTAGTGCTTGCTACCGCTCTGGTTTAGGTGGTCGAAACGGTCGAGCAGGTAGTCGCCAAAATCGTCGGCCATAAGCACCAGCGCAGCCTTGGCAGCCTGCTGCTCGGCCTCCTTCTTGGTTGAGCCCTTACCGCCACCAACCTTCACGTCGTCGATCAACACGCGCGACACAAAGGCGGGCTGGTGAACACCCTCACTTCCGTCGGCCTCGGTCTGGAACACAATCGAGCGCTTGCTCTTCTGACACCACTCAATCAGTCGGCTCTTGAAGTCGCTCTCGATGGCGGGCACATCGTCGAGGTCCATATAGTGGGGCAACACATCGTTGATGATGATGCGGTTTACCACGTTGTATCCCTTGTCGAGATAGAGCGCACCAATGAGCGCCTCAAAGCAGTCGCCAAAGAGGTGCTTCTGTGCGTGGTTGCCCGTGGGGTTGAAAACCACCAACTCGTCGAGCCCCAACTTCTGAGCCAACGCATTGAGCGACTGACGGCTCACAATCTTCGAGCGGGTTTTGGTCAAGAATCCCTCCGACTCGTGGGGGTACTCGATAAAGAGGTAGTCCGAAACGATCGACTCCAACACGGCATCGCCCAGAAATTCGAGCCTCTCGTTATTGACACTCTCGCCACCCTCGACCTTCACCGAGGCCGAGCGGTGTACGAGTGCCAGCTTGTAGAGTTCGATATTGTCGGGCGTGTGGCCAAAAATCCCATAAAAGGCGCGATAATAACGCCTGTCTGCACCACACATACGATGAATCAAACGCTTGATACCCATAACTTTACTTTACAATATCTTACTCTAAATTGTTAATAGTTTCTATTTTACCTTCTTGATAATCACGGTCGAGTTCTGACCACCAAAGCCGAAGGTGTTGCTCATAGCATAATCCACGGTGCGGTACTGAGCCTTGTCGAGCGTGAGGTTCAGTGCGGGGTCAATCTCGGGATCCAGCTCCTGAACGTTGATGGTGGGAGGCACCACATCCTTGGTTACGGCCAACACCGATGCCAACAGCTCGATAGCGCCCGCACCACCCAGCAGGTGGCCCGTCATCGACTTCGTAGCACTAATGTTGAGCTTGTAGGCGTGGTCACCAAAGACCTTTTTGATACCCCTCAGCTCGGCCAAGTCGCCCAGAGGGGTGGATGTTCCGTGGGTGTTGATGTAGTCGATAGCCTCGGGCGAAATGCCTGCATCGGCCAGAGCCATCTCCATCGACTGCTTTGCACCCTCGCCCTCGGGCTCGGGAGCGGTAACGTGGTAGGCATCTGCGCTCACACCACATCCCACAATCTCGGCATAGATTTTAGCGCCCCTGGCTACGGCGTGCTCATAGGCCTCGACAACGAGTGCGCCACCACCCTCGCCCATCACAAATCCGTCGCGGTCTTTGTCATAGGGCCTCGATGCGCTCTTGGGATCGTCGTTGCGGGTAGAGAGTGCCCTCATGGCATTGAAGGCCTGGATGCCGATAAACGACACGGCGCTCTCCGAGCCACCCGTAATCATCACATCGGCCCTGCCAAGGCGAATCTGGTCTACGGCCGAGATGATTGAGTGGGTACTCGACGCACAGGCCGAAACGGTGCTGAATGCGGGGCCTTTGTAGCCATATTTGAGCGAGATGTAGCCCGCAGCCATATTGGGCAGAATCTTCAACAACAAGAAGGGGCTGTATGCAGCCGTGGGAGTGCTGGTTGTGAAGTGCGACTCTATCTCGTCGTAGGTGGAGTTGATTCCACCAATGCCTGCGCCCCAGATTACACCCACACGACTCTTGTCGAGCGCTTCGTATTGGTCTAGGCCCGAGTCGGCAACAGCCTCGGTGGCCGCAATGACGGCATATTGTTCAAAGAGGTCGAGCTTGCGCACCTCTTTACGGTCGAAATACTCTTCGGGATTGTAGTTTTTCACCTCGGCGCCCACCTTGGTTTTGCACACCTCAGTATCGAAACCCTTAATCAGGTCTACGCCATTGGCACCGGCTTCAAGCGCCTCGAAGTACTCCTTCACATTGTTGCCCAATGGGTTAATGGTGCCCAATCCCGTTATAACTACTCTACGTCTTTCCATAATTCTGTGGTTTATTTAGTATGAAAGATATAGTTCGCAAAGAATAAAAAAGAGGTAAAATGAACACAAGTGGCCATTTTACCTCCGATAGTTTTGCTTTGTTTCTAAGAGAAATTAAGCCAAGTGCTCCTCTACGTACTTAATAGCGTCGCCTACGGTCGAAATTTTCTCTGCGTCCTCATCAGGAATCTGAATGTCGAACTCTTTCTCGAACTCCATAATGAGCTCTACGGTGTCAAGCGAATCTGCGCCAAGATCATTTGCGAAGCTAGCCTCGGGGGTAATGTCTTTGGCATCTACATTAAGCCTGTCTTTGATAATATCAACAACTTTCGATGAAATCTCTGACATAATTTATAAGTTTAAGTTTAACATATTGTGGGCTTGTACACTTTCCGCTGCAAAGCGAAAATCTGTACAAAGATAACACTTTTTTGTAAAACCAATCTACACAAACCCATTTTTTTGCATCGGCAACGGTGCCCAAATCGGCTAACCACCTGGCTACCAACCCACAACACCGCCTTTTGTTCCGACGCCCAAAGTCGCCTTGGAAATACAAAAAAGCCCTTTTTAGCCTTTTTTTACAAAAAGTGAGCCCCTCTTGACAATTTAACAACCAAATATTCGTACCTTTATAGTCGAACGCAACTTAATCATTAACACATAACCATTACAACTATGAAACTTTTGCTTATCAGCAACTCGACCAATGCAGGTGAGGAGTATCTGAAATACCCCATCGAGCAGATTGCCCAGCACCTCCAAGGTGTCAAAGAGGTAGCTTTCGTACCCTATGCAGGCGTAACTTTCTCCTACGACGAGTACGAGACCAAGGTTCAGGCCCGCTTCAACGAGATTGGCATTAAGGTAAACTCGGTTCACCACGCCGACTCGCCCAAAGCTGCCATCGAGGCTGCCGAGGCTATCGTTGTGGGCGGTGGCAACACCTTCCACCTGGTGAAAAATATGCACGAGCAGGGGCTTATGGAGGCCATCCTCGCAAAGGTAGAGGCCGGTACCCCCTATGTGGGTTGGAGCGCAGGTAGCAACGTGGCTTGCCCCACCCTCTGCACCACCAACGATATGCCCATCGTTCAGCCCGCCTCGTTCAGCGCTATTGGTGCCATTCCCTTCCAGATCAACCCCCACTACCTCGATGCAAACCCCGAGGGACACGCCGGCGAGACCCGCGAACAGCGCATTGCCGAGTACATCGTGGCCAACCCCACAATGTGGGTTGTAGGCCTGAGGGAGGGTTGTATGTTGCGCTACATCGACGGCAACCTCGAACTCGTAGGTCCTCGCCCAATGCGTATCTTCCGCAACGGCATCGAGCCCTATGAGGTTAAGGCCGGCGACGACCTCTCGTTCCTGCTCAAATAGCCCCACACCCCCGCGACAATGGGCGACAACTCACACCTTAACATCGGAGCCGAGGGCGAGAAGGCCGCAATGGAGTTTTTGCGCAAGCGCGGCTACCTGATTGTAGACCGCAACTGGCGCAGTGGCCACCACGAGCTCGACATCGTTGCCACCACACCCGATGGCAACTACCACTTTGTGGAGGTCAAGACCCGCAAGATGGGAGCCGTGGTGGGCCCCACCGAAGCCATCACACCGCGCAAGGTGCGAAATCTGGTCTCGGCGGCTAACCACTTCATTCAGGCCCACGCCATCGACACCGAGGCTTTCATCGACCTTGTGACCGTCGAGGTAGACGCTCCCAGCGGAGAGTACCACGTCGAACTCATCCCCGACATTGCCAACTGTCGCTGGTAACAGGAACCCAACAAACACACAAAAGGCTGACAACCGATGGGTTGTCAGCCTTTTGTTTATTGTGCGGCTCTTCCTTAAAAATACTTAACCTCCTCGCCCTCAATAGCCGAGATGAGGTTGTTGGCCAACGAGCTTGCACCAATACGCCACAGCGCGGGGGTGCACCACTCTTTGCCCAAAATCTCCTCTACGATGGTGTAGAACAGAGCTGCATCCTCGGCAGTACGGATACCGCCCGCAGCCTTGAAGCCCACCTTGCGGCCGGTCTTCTCGTAGTAGTCCTTGATTGCGGTACACATAACCACAGCGGCCTCGGGAGTAGCTGCCACGGGAATCTTGCCGGTCGAGGTCTTAACGAAGTCGGCACCTGCAAACATCGACAACAGCGACGCTTTGCGAATCAACTCGGGAGTTTTCAGCGCACCGCTCTCGATAATCACCTTGAAGATGGTATCGTCGCCAGCCTCGTCGCGCAACATTGCAATCTCGTTGGTCATAGGCTCGTAGTCGCCCTCCAACATCTGACCCACGTTGATAACCACGTCGATCTCGTCGGCACCATTCTCAACTGCCATCGACACCTCCAACATCTTAACCTCCATAAAGGTCTGCGATGCGGGGAAGCCACCTGCCACGCTGGTAACACCAATCTCGGTACCCTCAACGCCCAGACCCACAACATCTACAAACAGAGGGAAGACGCAAATCGAAGCCACATTGGGGATGTGGGGATACTTGCTGCCGAAATCCACAGCCTTCTTCACAAACTTGCTCACCGATGCGGTCGAGTCGCACTCGGTAAGGGTAGTGAGGTCGATAGTGCTGTAACAAAGTTTATAGACGTCGCTATTCTGATTGCGTACCGATTTGGCGCGACAATCGGCCACCACTTGTGCCACCTGCTCTTCGGTCATTGCGGGGCCATACTCGGCAAGTAAATTTGTGTATTCCATATACCTATATATTATATATTACCATTATCAGTGTTGCTCTAACAATCCGCAAGATACAAATTTTTTCTCACATCATCACAAAATACACGCCCAAAAACCTCTCGTCCCCAAAAAACAAGGGCCAACCCCGTTTGGGGTCGGCCCTTATTCTATTTAGCGTCTACTAAATCTTCCGAAGATTAGAGAGCGTTCTCAGCCAAGAGAGCTGCGAACTCGATGTCGTTCTCAGCCTGAGCTTTCAGAGCGGGTTTAGCAGCAACTGCGCTCTTCAAGTAAGCAACAGCTTTCTCGGTCTCACCCTCGCGGTTAGCGATGATAGCGCGGAGGTAGTCAGCGTCAGCACCTTTAACCTCAGCGATAGCAGCCTTAGCAGCCTCAATGTTGTTGTCGCAGAGCTCTGCAACAGCCAGGTTGTAACCTTTCAGGTTAGCTTTAGCCTCCTGGTAGTTACCCTCAGCCAAAGCGATAGCGCCTTTGTTAGCCTTAGCAGCCTCGCTCTCAACACCTGCGAGGTACTGTTTAGCAGCCTCCATGTCGCCCATTGCAACTGCAACGGTTGCGAGGTTGTTGGCAACCTCCGAGTTAGCCTCCAACTGAGCCGATTTCTCGAAAGCGGTCTTAGCACCGTTCAAGTCGCCCAATTTAGCTTTAGCAACTGCGAGGTTGTTGTAAGCGCGAGCATCGTGGTAGGTAGCAGCAGCGAACTCGTAGATAGCAGCCTTCTCAGCGTTGTCGTTGGTGAGGGTTGCAGCGTAGAGCAAGTGCTCGATGTCGAGGTTGTTGTCGCAAGCCTTAGCAGCAGCCAAGATCTCCTCGTCGGTCAAACCAGCGTAGGTAGCCTCAACAGCGAAGCGGGTGCGACGCAACTGGGGCAGGATCTCCTCAGCCAATACTTTGAATACAGCGCTCATGTTCTGGATCTCTTTGTCACGCTCAACGGGCGACGAGTACATCTGAAGAACGTTCAAGATAAGGTCTTTCTCCTCGATGTTCGAGTTCTCAACCAAAGTTTTGAAACCGTCCCAGTCCTCACCGTACGAAGCGATCTCGTAGTTCAGACCCTCAACAGCTTTGAGCTCTTTCTGGATAGCTTTAGCACCGGTTTTGCTACGCTGCTCCGAGAGTTTGTTGTTGAATTTCTCGGGACCGTCGGGCGAAGCGTAACCCGAAGCGTAGATGTTGCTCAGAGTGGTGCGCTCTGCGGTGCTGTTAACAGCAACGAAATCTTTGAACAGAGCGATCTGCTCAGCGGTGAGCTGTTTTTTGTTTACAACCGAGCTGTTAATCTTGTAGAGAATCTCGGCCTCCTGCGAGGTGGTCGAAGCCCTCTGGAAGTTGTGCTCCAAAACTGCCAAACCGTTACCACCAGCAGCGCAAGCGTTGTCGCAGCAAGCGATGCTGTTGTTAGCCAGGTTCTGGATAGCGCTGATACCCTTAGCAGCAGCCAAGGTAGCAACGGGTACGAAATCAGCGGTCTCTTTGCAATCGTCGTAGCATTTAGCCTCGATGCGGAGCTCCAAGGTACCCATAGCAGCCTCTTTCACGAAGGGGAATACTACGTTCTGAGTGTACGAACCACCCTCAAAACGGCTGATGGTAGTGTAGTTGCCTACAACATCCTCACCCTGTACATACTTGGTGGTACCAACCAACTCGCCACCCTCGTAAACCAATACGGGAGTGATTTTCAAGATGGTCTCTTTGTTAAAGTAGTTCTCGGGGAACGATACGGTGATGTCGGTCGAAACATTCGAACCTTTCAAAACCAAAACCTCAGGAGTGCAAGTTACCTGAATCTGGTCCTGATTCTTCTGCATCTTCTCGTAGCACTCGCCACAGCTAACCAACATTGCGGCCATCAGCGAAAGTGTAAGACCTACAGTTGCAAATTTTTTCATAATACAAATCGTGTTTTTAAGAGTTATAATTGTTGTTTTTTTCGTTTCTCAATGCTGTGGTAGCGACCTCGTTACGCGCGGGCGCTCTACCACAAGGAACAAAAGTAGGAATAATTTTTCTATTCCTCACAATTTTCGTACAAAAAAGAGCCTTTTCGACTATTTTTTGTCCCTTCTATCGGGGCGGTGGTGGCCTTTACGGTCGCCATTGGGTTTGTCGCCACGGGGACGTGCGGGGCGCTCTGCGGGCTCCACATAACCCTCGGGTTTGGGCAACAAAGCCTTACGCGAAAGTTTCAGTTTGCCGGTTTTGGGATCCGAACCGATGAGTTTAACCTCAATCTGGTCGCCCTCGTTCAAGCCGGTATCGGCCATAGTCTCGAAACGTTTGTAGTCGATCTCCGAGATGTGCAACAGAGCGTCTTTACCGGGGAGAATCTCAACAAAAGCACCAAAGTCTACGATGGTTTTAACTTTACCGTTGTAAACCTCGCCAATCTCGGGAACTGCGGTAATGCCGTTGATGGTTGCCAGAGCTGCGTCGATAGCCTCTTTGTCTACGCCGAAGATGTCTACGATACCTTTGCCATCTTTCTCGGTGATGGTGATAGTGGTACCTGTCTCTTTCTGGATACCCTGAATGGTCTCGCCACCCTTACCGATAACAGCACCGATAAACTCCTGGGGAATGATAACCTGAACAAGGCGGGGTACGAAGGGACGGAAGTCCTCACGAGGCTCTGCGATGCACTCGGTCAGCTTGCCGAGGATGTGCATACGGCCCTGACGTGCCTGCTCCAAAGCTTTGGCCAACACCTCATACGACAGACCGTCAACCTTGATATCCATCTGGGTTGCGGTGATACCGTCGGCGGTACCGGTAACTTTGAAGTCCATATCGCCCAAGTGGTCCTCGTCACCCAGGATGTCCGACAGAACTGCATACCTGTCGCCCTCCGAGATAAGACCCATAGCGATACCCGAAACGGGTTTCTTCAACTTCAAGCCCGAGTCCATCAGCGCCAGAGTACCGGCACATACGGTTGCCATCGACGACGAACCGTTCGACTCCAAGATGTCGCTCACTACGCGAACTGCATAGGGGTTCTCCTCGCCTACGGGAACCATAGGTTTCAGAGCCCTCCAAGCCAAGTTGCCGTGACCGATCTCACGACGCGAAAGGCTGCGTGCGGGACGAGCCTCGCCGGTCGAGAAGGGAGGGAAGTTGTAGTGCAGAACGAACTGCTCGCTACCCTGAGCCAAAACCTCGTCGATCATCTTCTCGTCGAGTTTGGTACCGAGGGTTACGGTGGTCATCGACTGGGTCTCACCACGGGTGAAGACTGCCGAGCCGTGAGCGCAGGGAAGTACGCCAACCTCGCACCAGATAGGACGAATCTCGTCGGTCTTACGGCCATCCAGAGGTTTGCCCTCGTCGAGAATCATATTACGCATAGCTTTCTTCATCACCTCGTCGTGGAAGTAGCGGTGAATCATACCCTTCTTCTCGTCCAACTCCTCCTCGGTGAACTGCTCGCAGAACTCAGCCTCCAAAGCCTCGAAAGCGTCGCTGCGCTCGTGTTTGGCGCTACCTGCGGTTGCGATTGCGTATGCTTTATCGTAGGTCTCGGCAATAACTTTTGCCTTCAACTCCTCGTCGTTTACCTCGTGGCAGTACTCCCTCTTGACATCTTTGCCAAGCTCTTTTGCGAGCTCGATCTGAGCCAAGCAGTGGGGTTTGATAGCCTCGTGAGCAAATTTGATAGCCTCCAACATATCGGCCTCGCTCACCTCTTTCATCTCACCCTCAACCATCAGAATGTTGTCGTAGGTAGCACCTACCATCAGGTCGATGTCGGCCTCTTTGTTCTGCTCAAAGGTGGGGTTGATTACGAGCTCGCCGTTGATACGAGCTACGCGAACCTCCGAGATGGGGCACTCGAAGGGGATGTCCGACACTGCCAGAGCAGCCGAAGCGGCCAAACCTGCCAGCGCGTCGGGCTGAATATCTTTTGCAGCCGAGATGAGGGTTACGTTTACGAACACCTCAGCGTGGTAGTTCGAGGGGAACAGAGGGCGCAATGCGCGGTCGATAAGCCTCGAAACGAGAATCTCGTTGTCGGTGGGCCTTGCCTCACGTTTGAGGAAGCCACCGGGGTAGCGACCTGCTGCTGCATACTTCTCGCGGTACTCAACCGAGAGGGGCATAAAGTCGCAATCATCTTTTGCATCTTTTGCGGCCACTACGGTTGCGAGCAACATGGTGTCGCCCTGCTGAACGATAACCGAACCGTCGGCCTGTTTGGCATACTTGCCAGTCGAAATGGTAATCTCGCGCTCTGCATCGAGCTTAATTACCTTCTTAACTTCGTTGTACAACATCTTTTTTCGTCTAATTTATTTTTGCATCCAATTGGTTTAGTTTTCAACTAAAAGGGGGTTATTCACACTTTTTTGCCCCCAAAAGCGCCTAAAAAACGGCAACTTCTTAACACAAAGCAAAGGCAAGTACCATAATTGGAACATTGCCTTTGCTGTTGCATCCTCTCGCGAGCGTAGATTATTTACGAATGCCGAGAGCTTTGATGATAGCCCTGTAACGCTCGATGTCTACACGTTTGAGATAGTCGAGCAACTGACGACGTTTACCTACCAGGCGAAGCAACGCACGCTGGGTGCCGTAGTCGTGGCGGTTCTGTTTCATGTGCTCGGTAAGGTGGTTGATACGGTAGGTAAAAAGTGCAACCTGGCTCTCAGGCGAACCAGTATCTACTTTCGATGCACCGTACTGGCCAAAAAGCTCCTGCTTTTTCTCAGAATTCAAATAACTCATTGTTTTTGTGTTTTGTTATTGTTCCACTTTACGACGAATCTGCCTTATCAGATATCGCCAAAGCGTGGCGCAAAGGTACTCCTTTTTTTATGACTAACAAGCAAAGTATCAAAATTTTTACCCATTTCGGGGTGTTTTAGACCTTAATTGTTACCTTTGCACATCAAAACCGACATAAAAACCACCATTTCACTCTGCCAGAAGGCTCTATGAACAGACGTAACTACATCATTTTTGCCATACTTGCGGCCTTGGTGGTGGCGCTCATTGCCACCGACTGCCAGCGTCGCCCCAACACCCCTGCCGCCCACACAACCACCCTGCGTGGAAAGGCGCTGGGCACCTTCTATCAGATAACCATCAAGGGTACTCCTTCGGCCTCGTTTGAGGCTCGACTCGACTCGCTCTTCACTGCGGCCAACCGTTCGATGAGCATCTTCGACTCCGAGTCGCTGCTGAGCCGCATCAACCGTGGCGAGACCGACCAGGCCGACCCCTATATCGCCCACTGCATCTCGCTTGCCGAGGGTGTGAGCCTGCTCTCCGACGGAGCCTACGACATTACCATCCGCCCCTTGGTGGAGGCCTATGGTTTTGCGGGCAAGGAGGCAGCCCGAAAGCCCAATGTGGACTCGCTCTTGGAGTTTGTGGGCTACGAAAAACTCTCGCTCGACGGCCTTCGCGTCATCAAGGCCGACCCACGACTGACCATCGACCTCAACTCGATTGCCAAGGGTGCCACGGTCGATATGGTGGCCGACCTGGTAGCCTCGGAAGGCTTCACCGACTACCTTGTGGACATCGGTGGCGAACTTCGTTGCTGCGGCACAAATGCCCACGGACAGAGGTGGGCCGTGGGAGTAGAAACACCCTTCGAGGGCAACTACTCGCTCACGGGCGAACACATAACCAAAGTGTTGAGAGTTAGCGAGGTGGGTATGGCCACCAGCGGCAACTACCGCAATTTCCGTACCGACTCGTTGGGCAACAAATTTACCCACATAATCAACCCCGTAACGGGCGAGAACACCGCCAGCAATCTCCTTTCGGCAACCGTGGTGGCCGAGAGTTGTGCTCTGGCCGATGCCTATGGCACGATGTTCATCTCGCTCGGTCTTGACAGGGCCAAGAGGGTTGCGCTCGACAACCATATTGCCGCCCTGTTCATCTACGACGACGGGGGCAAGATGCGCATCTTCACCACCCCCGAAATGCTCCCCTACCTCGACTAAAAACCGACAACAAACTGAAAGACAAAGGCAGAGATTTTTTTCTGCCTTTTTTTGTTGAAAAAAGTTGGCCTCTGCCAAGTTTTTTCGCATTGTTGTCGTACCTTTGTGGCCTATGACAGACGAAGAGATTAAGATACTACAAGGGCTCAACTCCGCACAAGAGGCGGCAGTGGTGAACTACCAAAAGCCCTCGTTGATTGTGGCAGGTGCAGGCTCGGGCAAAACCCGTGTTCTGACTTGCCGTATAGCCTATATGATAGCTCAGGGTGTGGCCCCTTGGTCGATTATGGCACTCACCTTTACCAACAAGGCCGCGCGCGAGATGAGGGAGCGTATTACCACAATGGTGGGCGAGAAGAGTCGCTACATCTGGATGGGTACTTTCCACGCAATCTTTCTGAAAATCCTCTCGGCCGAGGCCGACAAGATAGGCTATCAGCCCTCGTTCACAATCTACGACACCTCGCAGAGCGAGAGCCTTATCAAAAGCATTCTCAAAGAGATGCAGTTGAGCGACGAGAACTACAAACCTCGCGATGTTCGCTCGCGCATATCGCTTGCCAAGAACAACCTCGTAACTGCCGAGGCCTACGAGGCCAATCGCACCCTTATGGAGGAGGACAAGCGTCGCCGACAGCCCCAATTCTATCAGGTCTACCAGAAGTATTGCCAGCGTTGCAGGGCCAACAACTCGATGGACTTCGACGACCTGTTGCTCAATACCAACATTCTCTTCCGCGACCATCCCGACGTGGTCGAAAAGTATCGCGAAAAGTTCAAATACATCTTGGTGGATGAGTATCAGGACACCAACTACGCCCAGTATCTCATCATCCGCAAGCTCTCGGAGGGCACCTCGAAGCTCTGCGTTGTGGGCGACGATGCCCAGAGTATCTACTCGTTCCGCGGAGCGCGCATCGAGAACATCTTCCGATTCCAGAAAGACTTTCCGAATGCCGCACTCTACAAGCTCGAACAGAACTACCGTTCGACCCAGACCATTGTCGATGCCGCCAACAGCGTAATCGAAAAGAACCAACACCGCATCAAAAAGCAGGTGTTCTCGGAGAACAACATCGGCGAGCCCATCAAGGTTCTCAAAGCCTACACCGACGGTGAGGAGGCCCAGATGGTGGCCGACGGCATACGCACCGCCTACCGCGAGGAGGGTGCTACCGATTGGGGCAAGATGGCCGTGCTCTACCGCACCAACGCCCAATCGAGGGCCATTGAGGAGGCTCTGCGCAAACGCGACATCCCCTACCGCATATTTGGCGGCCACTCGTTCTACGACCGCAAAGAGGTCAAGGACATTATGGCCTACCTGAAAACCATTGCCAACCCCCGAGATGACGAGTCGCTGTTGCGCATTATCAACTACCCCGCGCGAGGTATTGGCGATGTTACCATAGGCCGCCTGCGCGAATTGGCCAAGCAGAAGGGTGTGAGCATATGGGAAACACTCAACACTGCAACCGCCGAGGAGGAGCAGGTTTTGGGCAAGAGGGTCGTGGAGTTCCGCAAGCTGATTGAAGATTTGTCGCTCACCCGTGCCGACAAGACCCTCTACGAGTTTGGCTTGGAGGTGGCGGGCCGTAGCGGAATCTTGCCGCTCTACCGCCTTAACCCCTCGCCAGAGAGCGAAAGCGCCCTCCAAAACATCGAGGAGTTGCTCAACTCTATGCAGGACTTCCGCCACCGAATGATCGAGATCGAGGCTCAGGAGGAGGTCAGCGAGCCCTCGTTGGAGGAGTGGTTGCAGAATGTGTCGCTGCTGACCGATATGGACGAAGGCGAGGCCGAAAAGAAGAATTGGGTTACGCTTATGACCGTTCACGCCTCCAAAGGTTTGGAGTTCGACCATATCTTCATCGTGGGCATGGAGGAGAACCTATTCCCCAACGTCATATCGCTCACCAACCCCGAGCAGCTCGAAGAGGAGCGCAGGTTGTTCTACGTTGCCATCACGAGGGCCAAGAAGAGCGCCACCATATCGTTTGCCCTGAGCAGGTACAAGTGGGGCAACACCGAGTTCTTCAAGCCGAGTCGCTTTATTAGCGACATCAACCCCAAGTATGTAGACATCCGCTATGCCGTAGAGGAGGAGGATGACTACCGCGACGAGGGGCGTTCACAAATCGAGCGCGTGCGCCGCCGCTTCGACCAGCAGAGTGGGCGCACCATTGTGGAGCGCAGAGAGTACCAGAGCCGCCCCACCCCTCAGCAGATGGAGCGTGTGCAACACACCGAGCGAGTTCAACAATTCAGGCCCAACATTGGTGCTATGAAGAGCGTGGGCGAGCGACGAGTGATGCCCTCCGAGCAGGGTCCCACAAACGAGGGATGTGTCTATATGGTGGGCCAGAGGGTGTCGCACGCCAAATTTGGCCGAGGCACCATTGTAGCCCTCGAAATGCTCTCGAACGACACCAAGATTACCGTTCAGTTCGACAACCCCGCAGCCGACAAGAAGGCTCTGCTGGCCAAATATGCAAAACTTCAAGTTGAAAGTTGAAAGTCGAAAGTTATAACTCCTATAACTCTTATTACTCCTATAACTCCCATCTTAATTTAAGCCCCAGGGGATTAGCTAAAAATGAAAAGGCAAGAACGATACAAAGCTATTACGGAGTACTTCCAACGGGAGATGCCCGTGGCAGAGAGCGAGCTGAATTTCAGTTCGCCCTTCGAGCTGGTTGTGGCCGTAATGCTCTCGGCACAATGCACCGACAAGAGGGTAAACCTCACCACCCCCGCACTCTTCGACCGCTACCCCACGGCCGAAATAATGGCCGCAGCAACCGCCGAGGAGATCTACCCCTACATCAAGAGCATCTCGTACCCCAACAACAAAGCCAAGCATCTGGCCTCAATGGCCCGTATGTTGGTCGAGCGCTGGGGTGGCGTGGTGCCCGACACGGTTGCCGAGTTGGAACAGTTGCCTGGCGTGGGTCGCAAGACCGCCAATGTGGTTGCCTCGGTGATGTTTGGTCGCGAGGTTATGCCCGTCGACACCCACGTCTTTCGTGTGGCGCGACGCATAGGACTCACCCGCGGAGCCAAAAACCCTCTGCAAGCCGAGCTGCAACTCGAACAGGGTTTCGAGAGCCGTCTGCTACCCATCGCCCACCACTGGCTCATACTCCACGGCCGCTATGTGTGCACCGCCCGTAAACCCAAGTGTCACGAGTGCGGCATCCGACCCTGGTGTCAATCTGCCCCCAAAGATTTAGTTTAACTCCCTACCACACGCCCCGTTATGCACCAATACAAAGCGCGCGCAATAGTGCTCAACACGCTCAAATATGGCGAATCGTCAATGGTGGCCTACCTGCTGACCGACACTCAGGGCAGGCAGAACTATATGGTGCAGGGACTTGGCAAGGCCGGAGCACGAAAGGGTGGCAAAGGGGCCCTTTTCCAGCCTATGTTTCTGTTGGACATCTTGGCGCTCGACAGCACCAAGACCGAAATCGACCGCATAAAAGAGGTGGCCCTGGCTCGCCCACTCCAAACCATTCCGTTCGATGTGCGCAAGAGTACCGTGGCACTTTTTATGGCCGAGCTGCTCTATAAAATTGTCAAGGAGGTAGAGCCTCACTCGCCCCTTTTCGACTACGTTTGGCACTCGGTCGAGGCTCTCGACGCACTCGACGAGGGAGTTTATAACTTTCACTTGTGGTTTTTGGTGGGACTGAGCAGGTATTTGGGATTCTACCCTGCGGGCGATTGGAGCGAGGGGGCTGTCTTCGACATCGAGGCCGGCTCGTTCAGCTTGGCCGCACCCCGCAGCGGACTCTACATCAACGCCGAGAACACCCAACTGCTCCACCAACTAATGGAGTTGGAGGCCACAGAGCTGGCCACACTGCGCCTGCCTCGCCGCCAGCGTACCGACTTTATCACCTCGCTGCTGAACTACTTCGGTTACCACCTCGACACCATTCATCGCGTCGAGTCGCTCCGCATCTTGGGAGAGATTTTTTAGTTTTATACGAAAAAAGCCTATATTTGTACTAGCAACCTAATAAAACACAAGTATGAATAGAATCGCAACCATTTTAACAACTTTGTTGTTAACCTTTTCGGGTACTGCTCTTGCACAAGAACAATGCTACTATGGCCCTACCAAAAACAATATATCCATATCGTTCGACCGCAACTACAATTTCTCTTTCACATATGCTCTGTCGGAGAGATGGAATCTCGAAGCAACAACCGATCTGTCATATAAAGAATCGTCTAACGATGAAGCAACCAGAGAAGAAGGAAAAGATAGCATATTCCACAACGTAACAACTAATAGCCGCGGTACAAATTTTGGTTTGGGTGTATCATACCGATTGATGCCCGGAAAACAAGTACAGCCTACGATTGGTATTTGTGGAATTTATCGTTACTACAACAACTATCAGATCTCTAACAAAACTAGTAGCACTAACAACACAAACCAATTTTCAGACCAGATTCAAGACCAGCTAGAATTAAGAGCATTTCTGAGAGCCGAATGTTTTATCGCCCCCAAAATATCCATAAGCGGAATCTACTACATCAGTGCCAGACAAATAAACGAACTATGGGATATTAAGCGCACAGACAAAACGAATAGAGACAATAAAACATTGCAAATAGACACAGGCATCTCTTACGACCTTGCCTTTAACTTCTATTTCTAAACAACAACCAACACTTCTATATACAAAAGGTGCCCAAATTTGGACACCTTTATTCGTTCTAAGCGTTTGTTGGCGCGATTAGCACCACAGCGCAATTTTACAGCAGTCGGGTAACCTCGTCTTGGTACTTGCGCGAGATGGGCACGGGCTCCAAACCCTCGACATTCAACTCGGCAACGACCACGCCCGAAGACTCCTTGCGAATCATCTTCACCTGATCGGGATTTATGAAATAAGAGCGGTGGCAACGCACCAATCCGTGGCGAGCCATCAACTCCTCCAAGGCCCTCATCGAAGAGCGCAAGACAAACTTCTTGGTCTTGCCGCCATCGGTATAGTGAATGTTTACATAGTTCTCCTCCGAGCGCAAGAAGATAACCGCATCCGAAGCAATTACAAACCTAAGCTTCTGATACTCATCATAGAATTTGATGAGCGAGGAGCTATCCACCGCCTCGTCGCCCGACAAGGTTGCCGCCCTGAGCTCCATCAACAAAAAGAGCAACACATAGGGGAAAATCACAATGCCAAACAGGCGGCTTACAACCGCTCCGACACACTCGAAATAGCCAATCGACCCCTGCGCCATAAGAGTCACATAGAGCGACCCAAAGAGCGCAGCCACAACAACCTCGCCCAAGCACCAAGCCGCATAGTTCATACCCGAGGGGGCAATGTGGTTGCGGATAAAATAGAGCACCAGGCGTGTGATAGCCACCGAGCAGAGCAAAATGCAGTAGAGCATTGTTATATTAAAGGTGTAGTCCACGCCCCCAATCTCCAACGCCTCGGCAATACCGAAGGGGCGGTAGAGAATGGTGAACACAAAGGCAAAGAGTGGCACGATGAGTATGTGAGCCACGGTGCCCACACCTCCGAGGAGTATTTTTCTGCGCTTTCCCATACTGTTTTAATCCCGAATTTGGTTGGGACAAATATACACATTTTCTGTCAAACTTCCCTAAACAAGCACTTTTATCCCTAAATATTGCATTTTGTAACTATCCATTGCTCCCTACAACCTTTTTGTGGCGGGTTGTGGGGCAGGCACTACTTTTGCGGCAGCAAAAGGAAATTCAACACACATACAATGGATACAAAGACTATGAAAATTGCAGCACTCGGAGATTCTATCACCAAAGGAGTGGTTCTCTCGTCCGACAACAACTACACCACCCTCGACCACAGCTTTACCGAGATTGTGGGCCAGCAGCTGGGTGCACAAATAGATAACTACGGCAAATTCGGCTCGACCATCAGCTTCGGCCACCACCTGCTCAAACAGCACAGCCAAGAGATTGCCGCTGCCGACTACACCCTCTTGGAGTATGGCGGCAACGACTGCGACTTCCACTGGAAACGCATAGCCCACAACCCCGAGGGCGAACACACCGCCAAAACGACTCTCGAAGAGTTCCGCACCCTCTACATCGAACTGATAGAGAAGGTGCGCAGCCTCGGCTCTCGCCCCATACTGCTCTCGCTACCTCCCATTGGCTCAAAGAGTTACTTCTCGTTCTTCTGCCGAGCACTGAGCGACGACAACCGCTCCAACATACTCCGCTGGATGGGTGGCGACGTGGAGGCCATTGGCCGCTGGCACGACTCGTACAACGAGGTGGTTTTCGAGGTGGGCAAGCAGACCCACACCCCCGTAATCGACGCCACCAAACCCTTCTACGGCTACACCGAGGGCTTCGACTCGCTACTCTGCCCCGACGGCATCCACCCAAACACCGAGGGCCACAGACTCATTGCCGACGCCATAATGAGGTCGGGAGAATTGAGAATTGAGAATTGAGAATTAAAATTGAGAATTGAAAATTTCCGTAAGACCTTATTTGAACTAAAAGTCACAGCCTTTTTTCTCGTAGGCTGGTGAATGGATAAGGGCTATCGCCCGTAGGGGGATAGCAGAAAAATGATAGGGAGGGCAACGCTCAAATCTATTTGATGCGGGGCTCTCCCTATTATTTTTATGTCAGCTGCCAATAGGCAGCCCTAATCTATCCGGCAGCCTACGCAAAGGCTACACTAAAAGTTTTTTGCGGAGCTTTTTTACAAAAAAGCGACAAACAAAAACCTCTACTCCGCAGCGAGCAAGTCAGCGACGACGAAGGTGCTACCGCCGATGAAGATCATATCGTCGGCCGATGCGAGGGATATGGCGTGGCGGTAGGCTTCGTGTACGTTGGCCACCACGTCGCCCTCGAAGCCTTCGTGGCGGAATTTGTCGGCGAGTTCTTCGGCGGGGAGTGCTCGGCGCACCGAGGCTTGTGTGAAGATGTAGTGTGCTTCGCGGGGCATCAGGGGTATCACGCTGGCGAAGTCCTTATCATCGACCATACCAATCACCATAAAGAGGTGTTCGTAGTGTTGGGCCCTGATTTGTGTGACCACTTCGGCGAGTCCGTGGGCGTTGTGTCCCGTGTCGCAGACCACCAGGGGTGCGTGGCAGAGGTGTTGCCAACGACCGCGGAGTCCCGTGGATTGTGCCACGCTACGAATACCCTCCACCAGAGCGCGGGTGGAGATATTGAGGTGGGTATGGTTGCGCAGCAGGCTCACGGCTGTACGCAGGGTGACGATATTTTTGCGCTGATAGGAGCCCATAAGGTCGAGGTCGAGAATCTGGGTACGACCATCTCCGGCTCGTTGCAGGGTGTAGCGCACAAGTTCTCCCGATGGCTCGGTTTCGAGCACCTCCCAGGTGTGGTCGGCATAGACAATCGAAGTCTTATTGTTCTGGGCCAACTGCTCAAAGACCTCGCGGCTCTCGGGGTGGCTCTCGCCCACAATGACAGGCACTTCGGGCTTAATGATGCCGCCCTTCTCGAAGGCAATCTCGGCAATGGTCGAGCCCAGCAGGGCTGTGTGTTCGAGGCCTATGTTGGTTATAATCGACAAGATAGGTGTAACCACATTGGTTGCATCGAGCCTGCCGCCAAGGCCGGTTTCGATTACGGCAATCTCCACGCTACTCTCGGAGAAGTGGTGGAAGGCCATAGCGGTGGTCATCTCGAAGAACGAGAGCCCCAGCTCCACCATTCTGTCACGATACTCGTCTACAAACTCCACCACCCTACGCTCGCTAATGGGCTCTCCGTCTACGCGGATGCGCTCGCGGAAATCGACCAAGTGGGGCGAGGTGTAGAGTCCCACGCAGTAACCCGCTTGTTGGAGCACCGAGGCGAGCATATGGGACACCGAGCCCTTGCCGTTGGTGCCTGCAACGTGGATTACGAAGTAGTTCTTCTGGGGGTTACCCAGCTCGGCACACATGCGAGAGATATTTTGCAGTCCCTCTTTGTAGGCCCCTGCGCCTATGTTCTGGTAGGTGGGAAAAGAGTTGAACAGAAAATCGACGGTTTGTGCGTAGTTCATCGTGTATGGGTTTGATTTCGACTATTTTACGAGGTGATTGCGAAGGCGTACTCGGTAGCTCACATAGTAGAGCAGAGCCAGCAGGAACAGATAGCCGCCCAAGCGACCGATGTAGTCGCCATATTGGGCGTAGAATGTCACCTCCCTGAGTGGCTGCACCTGCTGAGTGAGCGTTCCTCGCTGGTCCCAGCCGAGCGACTCCACAACCTTACCCTTGGGGGTAATAAAGCCACTAATGCCCGTGTTGGCCGCACGACACACCCATCGGCGGGTTTCGATTGCGCGCAAACGAGAGTATGAGAAGTGCTGACGGTAGCCCTCGGTGTCGTGCCACCATCCGTCGTTGGTGATAACCATCATCAGCTGTGCTCCGTCGGCCGCAAAGCCCGCAAAGTGTTCGCCATAGACCGACTCATAACAGATGGGGGCCGCAGCAGTAACACCATAGGGAAAGCGCTCGTTGCGCAACAAGAAGTGGCGACGATATTTGTCCACGCCGAGCTGGCCGGTAGTTCCGCCCAGGTCGACAATCAGTTTTTCGAGCGGTTTGAGCAGATTCATATAGGGCATCTTCTCCACGCCCACCACCAAGCGGCTCTTGTGGCTCACTTTGAGGGTCGAGTCGCTGTCGAGCGCCAAGGCGGCATTAAAGCGGTCGAACCACAAGTTGCCCCTCTGTCGCGCCGTGGGAGATGCCTCCTCTGCGGAGTTGTAGCGCTTGAAGGTCATAGCACCCGTGATAATCTGCGAGGCGGGGTAGCGCCTCTCGCGGAATTCGTCCAACACACCCACCGAGCGGCTGGCCCAGATGTTCTCCTCCCAAATGGCGTCACCCGCATCGCCCAGAACAGTCTCGGGCAAGACGATGTAGTCCACATCTTCGGGGGCCTCGCCACACAGCGCGGTAAAGATACGCACTTGATACTGAGGAGCTATGGTATATTTCTCGGTGTAGGGGTCGATGTTGGGCTGCACGAGCGTGACGGTAGCCTTAGGACCCTCGGGAGCCTTCCAGGTGGCCCCCACAATTACCGAACAAATCAGAGGAACGACGGCAAAAGAGGCCGCCACAACAGCACTACGTGTGGTGCGATTTTTGAGCCACTCGAAGGCGAGCACATTAACCAACAGCACCCACAACGAGCCACCCAAAGCACCCGTAAACTCATACCACTGAACGGCCCACACGTCGTTCGCAAAGCCGTTGCCAAGCACCAACCAAGGGAACGAAATCTCGGCATTCAGATAGAAGTGCTCGGCCCACAACCAACCCGCAACGAGGAGTGTGTAGGCGTGAACGGGGCGTGTGCGCTTGGAGGCGTAGTGGTAAATCATAAAGACACCGCCAAAGAGCAAAATCTGCACAACCGTGGCTGCCAAGATGCCCGCAGCTGCCGCAAAGTAGATCCACCAGCAGGTGACAATGGTCCACAGGCCCATAACAAGCGACACCCATCCCGCCATACGCCACCACGAACGACGCGACGAGTCATACGAGGCCGAGATGATGAGCAGCGGCACAAGGGCTACAAGGAGAACAAGTCCGGTGGTACGGAGCCATCCAAGGCTCAAAAGCAACACGCTAAGGAGTGCCAGCAGCAATCGCTGGTATGATTTCAGTTTCATAGTCATCTTTTGGTTGAATTATTTTTACAAAAATAATCTTTTTTGCGTAAGGTGAGCGCTGTTGGGGAGAACTTTTTGCAATAGTAGGGCTCGAAGGCCTGAAAAATGGAAAAAATATCGCTATCTTTGTATGTTGTAAACTATGCCTTTATTTTTGGACTATGTGGATTAATCTACTGATTGGCGGCTTTATGGTCGGAGTGATGGCCTCGGTACCACCGGGACCCACCTGCATACTTACCCTCCAACGCAACCTGAGCAAAGGTCTGCGCTCGGGGGTTTTCACAGGTATGGGTGTGGCAACATGCGACACGCTCTACTCGTCGATTGCCTTCTTCTCGTTGGCAATGATCACGTCGTTTATCGAGAGCAATATGTTGCTAATCAAGGGTATTGCTGGTTTCTGCATCACCTTCTTTGGCGTAAACATCTTCCTCTCCAACCCCGCAGTGCAGATTCGACGCAACCGCAACCAAGCCGGCAAGGGCGGGTGGCAAGACTACCTCTCGGGCTTCCTTCTGGGCCTGAGCAACCCCACCTATATCCTCGCCCACATAGCCCTCATAGCCACCGTTCAGGCTATGGGATTCAGCAACCCCGACGCCTCGACCATCGCCAACACCCCAATGATTATAGGCGTGTTTGCCGGCTGTATGGCGTGGTGGACACTCATCGCCCTGCTGATGAAACTCGTGCGCAAGAACTTCCGACCCCGACACATGCTCTGGATCAACCGCATATCGGGCACCATCATCACCCTCACAGGATTGGCACTAATTGTTTCGATGATTTCGGACCTCAACATAAACATTCATCTCGATGACCTACTCCCCAAATAGCAAAAAAATAGTAATCGCCGTGGACGGATTCTCGTCGTGCGGCAAGAGCACCTTTGCCAAGCTCGTAGCAGCAAGGCTGGGCTACATCTTTATCGACACAGGCGCAATGTATCGTGCCGTGACACTATATGCACTCGAAAACGGAGCTATCCAGAACGGCATCCTCAACGAAGATGTGCTAATCGGTCTGCTCGACAATATCGACATCTCGTTCCGTTTCAACCCCGAGCGCGGAGCCAGCGACATCTACGTCAATGACGTGTGGGTGGAGGGCAAAATCCGCACTATCGAGGTGAGCAACCTTGTGAGTGCCGTCAGCGCCGTGGGCGAGGTTCGCAAGAGGCTTGTGGCCCTCCAACAGCGTATGGGACGCGACAAGGGTGTGGTGATGGACGGCCGCGATATTGGTACGGTGGTTTTCCCCAATGCCGAGCTCAAAATTTTTATGACTGCCGACCCCGAGGTGAGGGCCGAGCGTCGCTACATCGAGCTCCAAGCCAAGGGCGAGCAGGTGAGCAAGGAGGAGATTGTGGAGAATATCCGTCAGCGCGACCACCTTGACCAGACTCGTGCCATCAGCCCCCTGCGCAAGGCCGATGACGCTATTGTGCTCGACAATGGCGGTATGACCCTCGAAGAGGAGATGACTTGGTTCGACAAGGTGTTTGAATCGGTTGTTTAACGCCTAACCGCCTTAGGGTAGAGCAAAGGAATGTAAGAGATACGAGCTCCGAGAGTATCTCAGAAAAATTTTTGGGCGACTTTTATAAAAAGTCGCAGAAGAAAAAGTTTTTTGCGGAGCTTTTTTACAAAAAAGCGACAAAACACACAAAATGAAGATAGAAATAGATGATAAGTCGGGGTTTTGTTATGGGGTGGTGAGTGCCATCTCCAAGGCCGATGAACTCATTGCCGAGGGCAAGAGGGTCTATTCGTTGGGCGACATTGTTCACAACGACCTCGAAGTGGCACGTCTGGCCGCCAACGGAGTGAGTACCATCAACCACGCAGCCCTGCAACAACTCTCCCCCACGGCCGATACCACCGTGCTGATTCGTGCTCACGGCGAACCCAAGAGCACCTACGCCACACTGAACGAGCGAGGACTCGACTTTGTAGACGCCACCTGTCCCGTGGTGGCCAAGCTCCAAAAGCTCACCATCGAGGCCGACCGACAGATGAGTGAGATTGGAGGTACGGTGCTGATTTTGGGCAAGAAAGGCCACGCCGAGGTGGTGGGACTCAACGGCCAGATTAACAATCGTGCAGTGGTGGTCGAGAAGGTGGGCGACTTGGAGGGCGTAGATTTCACGAGGCCCATATTTCTGCTGTCGCAGACCACCCAGAGCCTGACTCTCTTTGCCGAGGTGAAGGCCGAGGTGTTGTCGCGCTCGACCAACCCCAAGAGCGTGATTGTGCGCGACACCATCTGTCGTCAGGTTGCGGGTCGCGAGGGACACCTGAGGGCGTTTGCTGCCGAGTGCGATATGGTGGTCTTTGTGTGCGGACACAAGAGCTCCAATGGTAAGGTGCTCTTCCAGACCTGCCACGAGGCCAACCCCCGAAGTATAAAGATTGAGTCGCCCGACGAGCTGAGGGCCGAGATGTTTGAGGGTGTAGACCACGTCGGCATCTGCGGAGCCACCTCCACGCCCCATTGGCTGATGGAGAGGGTGCAAAAGACAATTAAACAACTGACCAACACGTTATAGAAAAAGATGAAACAGACCCCTATTCAATACCTGCTGCGTGCGATGATCTATCTGCTGCGAATGATTGTGCTCATCGTGGCTATCTACCTGGCTATGGACGCCACCGACACGCTGGCCGTACAGTACAACGAGCTCGTGGGCACCCGTGGCCTGATTTTGGCAGTAGTGTTGCTGCTCTTGTCGGCCGCCTACCCCTCGTATGGCTACATCAGTCGCACTGCGCGCGCCTCGTTTGGTAGCGACCGCCCCGCCATCATCAGGGCCTTTATGCACATCGGCTATGCGCTCCACAGCGAGGACGGGGAGAGAATGGTTTTCCGCGCCTCGGGCCTCTTTAAGAGGTTGTGGAATATGGGCGACGACAAGATTGTGGTCACCCCAATCGACAGCAACACCGTGGAGGTTAGCGGAGTTCGCAAAGAGGTGGTACAGGTAATCTACCACATTGCAGGCACCACTCAGCAACCTCAGGAGTAAACAGACACAAGACCAAGCCTATGAAGAAGATTATTCGACACAGCCTTGTTGTAGGAGCCGTAGTGGCGGGAGCCCTTCTGTTGGGGAGCGCCGCCAAGGACAGCACCTACAATCTGGGCAAAAATATAGAGATTCTCGTAAACCTCCTGCGCAACATCAACCTCTTTTATGTAGACGAGGTGGAGGCCGACAAACTTGTCGGTGCGGCAGCCGGAGGTATGACCAAGATTCTCGACCCCTACACCACCTACCTCTCGGCCGACAGCATGGAGGAGTTCTCGACAATGACTACGGGCAAGTATGGCGGTGTGGGCTCGCTCATTCGCCAAAGGGGCGAGTGGGTAGACTTCATCGAGCCCTACAAAGACTCTCCCGCCGACAAGGCAGGCATACGCCCCGACGACCGCATTGTGGAGATTGACGGCAAAAACGCCAAGGGAATGACCTCACAGCAGGTGAGCGACCTTCTGAGGGGCGACCCGGGTAGCACCATCAAGCTCAAAGTGAAGAAATTCCCCGGCGAGGAGGTTGTGGATCTGAAAATTCAGCGCGAGAGGATTACCATCCCCAGCATCCCCTACTACGGTATGGTAGCCGATAGCATCGGTTATATTATCCACAGCGACTTTACGGAGGATTGCAGCCTTGCTCTGCTGCGAGCCTACCGCGATTTGGAGGCTCAGGGTATGAAGGCTCTGGTGCTCGACTACCGCGGCAATGGTGGCGGTGTGCTCCAAGAGGCTGTCAAAATTCTCTCGATGTTTCTGCCCAAAGGCACAGAGGTGGTGAGTATGCGTTCGACCAAGAGCGCTAAGGAGAACCGCACCTTCAAAACCGAGGCGGCCCCCGTGTCGCTCACAATGCCCCTTGTGGTGTTGGCCAACAGCAACTCGGCCTCGGCTGCCGAGATTGTGTCGGGCGCACTCCAAGATACCGACCGCGCCGTAGTGGTTGGTCAGCGCACCTATGGCAAGGGTCTGGTGCAGACCACCTATCCGCTCGGATATAACGCTTATGCCAAAATCACCACGGCCAAATACTATCTGCCCAGCGGTCGATGTGTGCAGGCCCTCGACTACGCCCACCGCAACGACGACGGCAGTGTGGCCTCGGTGCCCGACTCGCTCATTCAGGAGTTCAAAACCGCAGGCGGACGCAAGGTCTACGACGGTGGCGGCGTGATGCCCGACGTGAAGTTGGAGCCTCAGTATATCAGCACCTTTGCCTACCTGGTCTATGGTATGGGCTACATCGACGACTTCCTGAGCGACTACTGCCGCAAGCACTACGACTCGCTGGTGGTGGAGCCCCGCAAATACCACTTCGACGACGAGGCCTACGAGGAGTTTGTGGAGTGGATGAAAGACAAAGAGGTCCCCTGGCAGAGCGAGGCCGAGCTGAGGTGGCAGGAGTTCAAAAAGGCAGCCGAAAAGGAGCGCTGGAAGGAGAGTATGGATAGCCAGATGAGCGAGATTGACAAAAACTTCTCGAAGAGCACCGAGGAGAACTTGCGACTCTACAAGCAGGAGATTAGCGAGATTCTCGAAGAGAACCTCGTGGGCCGCTACTGCTACTCGTCGGGACGTATTCACCACAATCTACCCCTCGACACCGAGCTTACCAAAGCCGTTGAGATTTTGCAGAACGGTCAGCTCTACAACCACATCGTAACCGCACAAGACACCGAGCGCAAATAACCACACAGTGATGAAACATCTCGAAAGTTCATACAAAGCCGAGCGACTCTGGCGCCGTATTCGTCAGGTACCCTTCCAGAAGAGGGTGGTGATGATTGTGTTGGCGGTGGTGTTGGGTGGCGTGTCGCTGCTCTTCACTTCCAACATTGCCAAGATGTTGCAGCACAAAGAGATGAACGAGATGGCTCTGTGGTCGTATGCAATGGAGCGCGCCGGCGAGGGACACCTGACCGACCCTCTAATCTTCCAGGTTATCCACAACCAAAAGATACCCTTCATTCTGCTCAACGAGAATGGCCGCGTGGAGAAATCCCACCTTGTGCCCGAGGAGATAAGCTCCAATCCCGACGCACGAATGAAGTTGATTATGCGCTTTTCGCGCCAAAATCAGCCCATAGAGATAAACCTCCCCCACGGCCGACGATATATGCTCTTCTATGGCAACTCGGCCCTGCTCGATTGGCTGTTGCTGTTCCCCTATATGCAGTTGGCGGTGGTGGCGCTGTTTGTGCTCTTTGCCTTCCTCACCTTCCGCACCAGCAAGCAAGACGAGCAGAACAGGGTGTGGGTGGGTTTGGCCAAGGAGACCGCCCACCAGCTCGGCACCCCCATTTCGTCGCTTATGGGTTGGCTCGAATATCTGCGCAGCCAAAACATCGACCCTGCGGCCATAGATGAGATGAACAAAGACCTGAGCCGACTTGTGAAGGTGGCCGACCGTTTTGGCAAAATCGGCTCCGAGACCGAGCTCAGCAAGACCAACCTCAATGAGGTTGTGGGCGGATGTGTGCTCTACTTCAAGCGTCGCATACCCCGCAACGTGTCGCTCACCTACAACGGTCTTGCAATGGCTCCCGTGGAGGCAAAACTCAATGCCGCTCTGTTTGAGTGGGTGGTCGAAAACCTGCTCAAAAATGCCCTCGACGCACTCCAAGGCGTGGGCTCGATAGAGGTGGTGTTGAGTCAGGACGACAACTACGCCTACGTCGATGTAAAAGATACGGGCAAGGGTATTCCGAGGAGCAACTGGCGCAAAATCTTCGAGCCCGGATTTACGACCAAGACCCGCGGTTGGGGACTTGGCCTGTCGCTCAGCAAGCGCATCATCGACGAGTACCACAACGGCCGTATCTTTGTGACCGAGAGCGAGATTGGCAAAGGCACCACCATACGCATAGCCATCCGCCAAGCCGAAGCATAACCCACCGAAAAAAGCATATCAACGATAATGACACCCATAGCTACCATAACCCACAACATCACCCCTGCCGACTCTTTGGCCACGGTGCTCTTTGGTTCGAGCGCCCGTATTGTGACCGAGGGTGGCGAGATGGCTGCCGAGGTGGCATCGCTGACCGACAATCTGGTCGTAAAGTTGGGCTTGCTGATACTTTTTGTAGCCTATCTGTTGGTCGTAACGCTCTATTGGGGTCAGTTTGGCGATATGCTCAAAATCATCCTTGGGCGCAACATTGGCATAAAAGTTGCAGACGAGTTGAGTTATCTATTCGTCAAGGCAATGCGCTCGTCGGCAGTGGTGGGACTACTCACCTGGGCACTGCTTGCGGTGGGTGCTGCCCAATTTTGGGGAGTGGGGCCGGATGGGCCAATCGCCACAACTTGGTTTTTGCCGCTCTGTCTGGCCATAATTGTAGGGCTTGTACTCTTCGGCTGGCTACTCACCAGAGGGCTGTGCTGGCTGGTGAGGCGCAACGACCTTGGCGAGGGTTTGGAGATACTTGCCGAGGCAACTTTGGCCCTGTCGGCAGTAGTGGCCACCCCCATTGCGCTGCTCTTTGTGATTGGTGGCGGGGTGTTTGGCCAAGCGCTGCTGATTATGGCTTTTGTGGTAGCCGCCGTAGGACTATTTACCTATGCAGTAAAGAGTTTTGTATTTTTTATTGAACAAAAAATTTCAATTTTGCTTTGGCTTTTGTACCTTTGCGCCGCCGTTTTGATTCCATTGGGCATTATTGTTTCGACAGTATTGCACAATAGTACCCCATAAAGTAGAACCAAAAACACACAAAGCATTGGAAATTAAAGAGATACTGGTATCGCAGCCCCAACCTGCGGTTATTGAAAAATCACCATTCTACGAGCTCGCACAGAGCAACAAGATTAACATCACCTACAAGCCGTTTATCAAAATCGAGGGCATCTCGCTCAAAGAGTTCCGTTCGCAGAGAACCGAAATCTTGGATTACACGGCAGTGATTTTCACCAGTCGTACCACCGTAGACAACTTTTTCCGCATCTGTGAGGAGGCGCGCATCAACGTGCCCGAAACGATGAAGTATTTCTGCATCACCGAGGCTATCGCGCTCTACTTGCAGAAGTATATCGTCTATCGCAAGCGCAAAATCTTCTTTGCCGACGGTCAGTTCGACCACTTTATGGAGAGCATCCTCAAACACAAAGACGAGAAGTTTATCCTTGCACTGGCAGAGCCCCACAACCCCGAGGTCCCCGAGACCCTCAAACGTCTGGGCGTAAACCACGCAAGCATCATCTTTGCTCGTACCGTGAGTGCCGACCTGAGTGGTGTCGATCTGGGCAAGTATGATGTGTTGGCCTTTTACAGCCCCAACGAGATTTCGGCCCTGGTGTCGCACTTCGGACAGAGGGAGGATATGCCTATGATTGCTGTCTTTGGCGACAAAACCGCTGTGGCAGCTGCCAATGCAGGCCTGAAAGTCTATGCCAAGGCTCCCGCCCCCGGCACTCCAAGTATGGCCAAGGCCATCGAGTTGTTGGTGGAGGCTGCCAAGAGCGGCAAAGAGCTCGCCCCCATTGAGGTTGGCGAGAGCCACGTTGCCGAGGACTTCATCAAGGCTCAGGAGGCTAAGCCCGTCAAGAAGTCGAGGGCCAAACGCAAACCCGTCGAGGGTGTAGCGGCTCGCAAGGCTTAATCAGACAGAAGAGATACAAAAGTGGGGCGCTCCGAGTGGGTGCCCCAAAACTATTAGAATAGGTCACAGACTACCGACAAAACCCAAACCGCAGTGGCAACACTCCCTACATACGGACTCTCAAAGGCCGAAAGGCTCAATGGCAAGGCTGCCGATTTGCTCTTCAAGGGGAGCAAGGGTGGCTTTGTGTATCCGTATAGGTTTGTCTACAAGGTGCGCACGGCCACCCCGGAGGACAAGGCGGCGGTGTCGGTACTCTTCTCGGTACCCAAGCGCAACATCAAACGTGCCGTGGGTCGCAACCTGCTCAAACGTCGTGCGAGAGAGGCCTACCGCCTTGGTAAGCTCGACATTGTCCGCAAGGCGACCGAAAAGGGGGTACACATCGATATGGCCCTCATCTACTCGACCAAAGAGATTCTCGATTATTCAACCGTGAGCAATGCAGTGCAGAGTATTTTGGCAAAAATTTGTCGCGGCTTGTAAGTGGTTGCTGAGTGCACCACTTGTGGCGCTTGTCAGGTTCTACCAGATCTGCATCTCGCCCCTGAAACCTACGGCTTCGTGTAGGTTTACCCCCACCTGTTCGCAGTATGCTTTGGAGGCCCTTCGCAAGTATGGCCCACTGAAAGGGGGCTGGCTGGCGCTCCGACGCATAGCCCGCTGCCACCCCTGGGGCGGAAGTGGCTACGACCCCGTGCCGTAGAATTGAAAGTTGAAAGTTGAAAGTTATGGTGCGCCCGACTGCGGGCGCACCTTTTCTATACTCCTCACCTAAGCTCCTTAATGATAATAAGAGATATAGGAGATATAAGAGTTATCGGAATTCTATTACTCTTATTACTCCTATAAATCCTATAAATTTTAGACGTTAGGCCTCTGTCGGTTGACGGTCGACGGTCGACGGTTGACGGTCGACGGTTGACGGTCGACAAAACAAACAGAGGGCTCGGTATCGCTACCAAGCCCTCTGTTTTTTATATCCCAGCGGATTAGAACTTAACCTTAACCTCTTTCGAAACGAAAGGCTCTTTCTTCGATTTGGGGAACTGAACGGTGATGGTGGCTTTCTCGCCATCAACACTCTTCAAGGTTGCACCCTCAACACCCTTAATCTGGCCGCGAACGAAGATCTCTACATCAACCTCGTCTTTGGGCATACCTGCAACGGTCAGCACATAAGCGTTGCAACCTTTGCAGTAGCGCTCCTTCTCGATCTTGATGTGAGTATCGGGCTCGTTGATCTCCAAGGGCTCGAAGTTGAGCAGTACGCCCACGCCACCCTCGGTCTTAACAACCACTTTGGCCTCGCCGTTGAGTGCCACAAGCTCTTTCAGGGCAACCTGAACGCTCTGTACCTTCTCGGCAACCTCATACTCAACTGCTGCGCCATTAACCTCTACGCCCAGCACTTTGGTAGCCAGAGGCAGAACGGCGGTGAAATCGATATTCACGCCCTGGCCGGTAATGGTGTAGTTGTACGAGTCGGCCTCGCGAACGTATGCCATATTAACATACTTGTCGGCCATACGGATATTCTTAACCTCGGCATCTTTCCAATCTACGGGGAATGCGGGCGCGAGAGCCAAGCGATTCTCCAAAGCGAATGCCTCAACACCTGCCAAGCCCTCGATAAGAGCGTAGATAGGCATCGAGCTCGACCACTGCTGGTGCGAGCAGATACCGGTGAACTGGAACTTGTCGCCCTGAATTACCTCGGGAATGTTACCATAGTCCCAAGCGTCGTAGATGCTCAACTGCGAGTATGCGTGGCGGAATGCCTGCGAGTAAAGACCTGCTTTGTACTCTGCAACGGTTGCGTGGCCGGTGTGGAAGGGCCATACACCACCATACTGGTAGCCACCGATTGCGTAGTAGGGGCTGTCGTAGCCTACCATCTTCACACCCCAGTTGGTCGAGTAGTACTTCGAAGCGAAGTTCTCGGCGGTGAGGATAGCTTTGCGCTCCTCGTCAAATACCTCGAACCATACGGGAGTACCACCCAGAACACACTTCTGCTCCTGGTAGGTGCCGTCTTTCATCAGACCGTGGTTGTAGAACTGCAACTCCTCGTTCCAGAACTCGTTGTTGATCTTGTAAACAACGGTCTCGCAATCTTTGCGATACTTCTCTGCCAACTCGGGCTCGCCCATCAGGTCGGCCATCTCGGCACCCAACCTCAGAGCCTCGGCCCAAGCGGTTGCCAGATAAACCTCGGTGTGAGCACCATAGAGCTGGTAGCACTCCTGCCAGCCGTGACCCACGTTGGTGTTCTCGATGAGCAAGTCGCCATCGGTATCGGTCGAGTAGCAGAAGTCCATCGACTGTTTGATGTTGTGCCACTCCTGACGGATGAACTCCAAGTCGCCCGAAGCTTGCAAGTAGCGACCGGCCAAAACAACGTAAAGAGGAGTTGCGTCCGAAGCGTCGTAGTGGGCCGAACCACTGGTGGTCAGCTCGTGGTAAACTTTACCGTCGGGATCCTGATATTTACCGAAGGTGATCAGAATATCTTTAATCTTGTCGTAGTCGCCGTAGTTGATCATACCGATACCGGTGCACTCGGTGTCACGACCAAAGTACCAAGCGTAGCCGGGACGGCCGCTCACTGCGTGGCCACCGTTCCAACCCCTATAAGTCGAGAAGTAACCCGACTGCATCGATTTACCCAACGAGGGGGTGTGGCAGAAGAACTTGTCGGTCGAGATGAGAGCCCAACGGTATGCTTTGTTGAACTCCTCGTCGCTACTGTTGATAGCCAACATATTTACGTCGAACGAGTCGAAGTAGGCCTTGGCATCTTTGTTCAGTTGCTCAACCTTGCCAACATTCTGGCCGATGAGTTTAGCCGATTTGTTTACGCCCTCCTCGCCGCCGGCGATGTAGAGGTTAACCGACTGCTCGGCACCCTCAAACTCGTAGAGGAAAGCCACCTGTTTGTATTTAGCTGCGGTCTGGTCGAACTTAGCCACGTCGAGGTGACGGAACTCATACTCGCCACACTGTGCAGCTGCGGGAGCTTTGTCGAACAGGGTTACGAGGTTCAACTCCTTAGCGCGGTCGTAAACCACAGCCTGACGGTTGTCGTTACCCAAGCCGTAGAACAGAGTACCGGTTGCATCGAGCGAGTAGGGCCACATCAGACGGAGGTTGCTGGTGTAGGTAACAAATACTTTCTCGATATTCTCACCGGTCCAATCGTAGCGGATAGCCATCATAGGATCGTCGAGCGAAGCCACAACAAACTCCCTAAGGGTAGCACCATCTTTCAGCTCATACAGACGCTCCAACGACTCGGGGCGTTTGGTTACGGTAGGATATACATTGTGCATCCACTCCACCTTGTCGCTGCCTTTGTACTGAACGCCGATGTTCAGGTCGCGCATAACCATTACGGGGTGCATCCAGATCTCGTCGATGCGACCACGCTCGTAGGCCATAGCCAACACCTGTTTGCCGGCCACGTTCCAGAACCTGTAATCCTCGGCCTTACGGGTGTGCTCCATCTCCGAGCTCTCGGGGGTCCAAGCTTTCTCCACTTTGGCCTTAACATCTTTGATGGGGAGGTTCTCAACCTGCTCGGTCCTTACGCTGTCGAAGGGCCAGTAGCGAGGCTCCGAAGGCGACTCAACACCTGCCAGATAGTCCACCGAGTTGTTGGTGAAGATCTCCAAGGTCGAACGGTTTACGTTGGGCTCGCTGTAATAGAGATAACCACCAACGGCCAAGATGTTACCCTTGCCAACGGGGGTCTCCCAAACGATCTTACGATTCTCGTGATAGCGGATGTAGGCCCAGTTTACGCCCACAACCTTTGCGCCCTCGGCCTGAGGCAGGTTTGCACCCGAGAAGCCCCAGTTGCGAGCGAAGTTGTCAACGGTTGCTTTCCAAACGTAAGCACCACCGTGCAAACCATCATAGATGGGGTGCTCGCGGTAGCCGTGGAAACCAACAGCACGGCCACTACCGTAGTCGGTAGCGTCCTGATACTCAACCTGCAACTGCTGAGGCTCAACACCCCACTCGTTCAACAGGCGTACACCGTCCATAGTCAGCATCAGCTGGCCACCCTTCTGAACGTAGGGCAACACAACCTCTTTCAGAGCCAACTCGGTCTGGTCGATAGCAGCGGTGTCGCAACGGTGGTAGATAACCACATCGGCTGCACCCAACTTGCCGCCCAACTGGTCGATATCAACGACCTCGATCACGCGACCTTCGCCCTCGATAACGTCGCAGAGGGCCTCAATCTCGGCGTCAATGGTGTGGGCCGATTTGACTACCACAACATTTGCCGCATTGTTACACGACCAGAGGCCCAAAGCCACGATGGCCGCACACAGTGCAATGTAAAATTTCTTCATCTCTTGTCTTGTGTTTTTATGATTATTTATGTGAATTCTGCTCTTGGTTAGTCGAGTTTCGAGCCGTAGGCCAAGTCGCCTGCATCGCCCAAGCCGGGGATGATGTAGCTCTGAGCGGTGAGCTCTGCATCAACAGCAGCACACCAGATGTGGGCCGAGTGGGGCAAGTGTTTGGCGGCATATTCCACACCCTCCTCGCTGGCAATCACGGCTGCAACGTGCAACTCGCTTGGGGTACCACCCTTGGCAGCCAGAGCCTCGTAGGAGTAAACCAGCGAAGTACCGGTGGCCAACATGGGGTCTACCAAAATGAGGATTTTGCCCTCCAACATTCCACACGAGATATACTCCACCTTCACCTCAAACGAGTTGTCTTTGTGGTGCTTGCGGTAGGCCGACACAAATGCGTTCTGAGCCCTGTCGAAGTAGTTCAAAAAGCCCTGGTGGAAGGGAAGACCTGCACGCAAAATGGTGGCCAACACAATTTTGTCGTCACACAACATCACCTCGGCCTCGCCAAGTGGAGTCTCCACAATGTGGGGCGTGTAGTTGAGAGTCTTGCTGATTTCGTAGGCGCAAATCTCGGCAATCCTCTCCAAGTTGCGGCGGAAACGCATACTGTCTTTCTGAATTACTGCATCGCGAATCTCTGCCAAAAATGTGTTGAGAATCGAATTCTCGCTGTTTAGAATGTGTACCATAGATTAGTATTTGTTTGTGTGTTTTTGGTTCTTAATTTTGCCCAACACTCTCTAATACAAGAAGTTGTTGAATGGGTAACGGCCCGCGTGAATCTCACGCACCATACCGTACAAGTCGCTACGGAACTTGTCGATATTATCCTTGTTGATGGCCGAAATGAAGATGCATGGGGTGTTGGCCTTGGCAATCCAGCTGCGCTGCAACTCTTCGAGCGAGATGTTTTCGCGGGTTGCGGGGGTCAGGTCATCCTCCTCCTTGGGGGTGTAGGTGTAGGCGTCGATCTTGTTGAACACCAGATATACGGGCTTATCACTTGCACCAATGTCGGCCAAAGTCTGCTTAACCACATTCAGCTGATCCTCAAACGCGGGGTGCGAAATATCCACAACGTGAATCAACAAGTCGGCCTCCCTCACCTCGTCGAGGGTCGATTTGAAGGCCTCGACCAGCTGGGTGGGCAACTTGCGGATGAAACCTACGGTGTCGGACATCAAGAATGGCAGGTTGTCGAATACAACCTTACGCACAGTGGTGTCGAGCGTAGCAAAGAGCTTGTTCTCGGCAAAGACGTCGCTCTTGCTAATCAGATTCATCAGGGTCGATTTACCCACGTTGGTATAACCCACCAGCGCAACCCTCACCATCGAGCCACGGTTGCTCCTCTGCACTGCCATCTGGCGGTCGATCTTTTTGAGCTCCTCTTTGAGCTTCGAGATGTTGTTGCGCACAACTCTTCGGTCGGTCTCAATCTCCCTCTCACCGGCACCACCACGAGTACCCGTACCACCACGCTGACGCTCCAAGTGTGTCCACATACCGGTCAGTCGGGGCAGCATATACTCATATTGAGCCAACTTAACCTGCGTTTTTGCATAGGCGGTGCGAGCCCTCTGCACAAAGATGTCCAAAATCAGACGAGTACGGTCCGAAATCCTGCGACCACCCAACGCCTTCTCAATGTTGCGGGTCTGCGAGGGCGACAACTCGTCGTCGAAGATGATGATATCGATCTCGTGCTCTTCGCACCACTCGCCAATCTCCTCCAACTTACCGGGACCCACAAAGTAGCGGCTGTCGGGCGAGGAGAGCTTCTGCACAAAGCGGTGCTCGGTTACAATATGAGCAGTCTCGGCGAGAAATTCCAACTCGTCGAGATACTCCACCACCTGCTCCATAGGCTGCCTGTCGCGACATACGGCCACAAGCACAGCCCTCAGCAGGCCTTCTTCTTGTTGTTGCTTTTGTTGTTTATTTTCGTCCATCAGGGCGGAAGATATAATGCAAAACAATTTCACACAAAGGCTCTATCCCATCGGGATACACCTTATATTATAATACACAAACAAGGGGGCTACTTCCCAAAGAAAAGTAACTCCCCCCTTGTCGTGAGAATATCTACTATTACTGCAAGGTACAGTTAATAGGCAGGATGTATTTTACACGCACCACAGCATCACGCTGACGACCGGGAGTCCACTTGGGCGATTTGTTGAGTACGCGACGCACCTCGTCCTCGTAAACACGGTCGGGCGACTGCAAGAACTCGATATTGGTCAATCGGCCATCTTTCTCGATAACGAACTGAACAACCACACGACCCTGGATGCCGTTCTCGGCAGCGATAGCAGGAATAACGAACTCCTGAGCTACCCAAGCACGGAAAGTGTTAAGGTCGCCACCCATAAACGAGGGCATAACCTCTACCTTCAAGAAGGGAGCCTCCTCCTGAACCTCCTCCTCTACTGCGATCTCCTCAACGATAATCTCGTCCTCAGTAAAGTCAGCAAAGTCGAATTCGGTATCGATCTTGGTGTCATTCTTTACAACCTTGATAAAGTCACTAATGAGCTGTACGGCCTGTTTAACGGGAGCCTGAGGTTTCTGCTCTTCGGGTTTGGTGATATCTGCGAGGTCAATCTCCACCTCGGGACCACTAACCTGCATAATTTCGATGGTCTTTTTCTCCTGACCAACACTAAACGCAACAATGCAAAGAGCAAGTGCGACAATAATACCAACCTCCAAGAAGATACCTTTTTTGTTCTGGAGATCAACCTTTGGGTTCTTTTTTACTTCCATTGTATTTAGTTTATTTAATTGTTATTCAACTACTTGCAGGCCACAAGCACCCACAGTACGCCCTTTTGGCCCAATTTGTACCTACAAATATATGAAGTTTTTTTGAAATAAAATCGTTTTACTATGTAATTATTTCCAAAATAATGAATATCTTTGCAACGCAAATGGGGGATTAGCTCAGTTGGCTAGAGCGCTTGCATGGCATGCAAGAGGTCACGGGTTCGACTCCCGTATTCTCCACCAAAACGACGGACACCCAAAAGGGTATCCGTCGTTTTTTTGTAAATATATGGGTATCGGGCCCGTGACCTCTGAAGCCCTCCTTATCAAAGGAGGGTTTGGGAGGATTGTAAATATAGCCCCATTGGGGTGCATCAGCACCCCGGGTTCGACTCCCGTATTCTCCACAAATTAGATAGGCGACCTTTTCGGGTCGCCTATTTTCATTTGTGGAGAACAGCGTTTACATTCCCCCTAAATCCCTGCTCGGCGAGGACGCCGAGCGCAATTTCGACCACCCCTCCCGACCTCCCCTATCGTAGGGGAGGCGCAAATTGGGAACTTGGTCGCTTTTTTTTGTTTTAGGTAATTCCACACTAGACAAACCTTCTCCCCCTATTTACTCGGGTATTAAAAATAATACCTGCGACCGCATTGCAGGCGGAAAAAGGTGTGGGGTGTCGGGGGCGTGAAGAAACAAAGAAGTGCCGTAGGCACCGCCCTTTGTGGTGCGTTTGTTTTAGACACCAACTCCCCACACCCCGCCGAAATGCATCGCAGTGGCTTTTGGGTACCTTTTGCCACCAAAAGGTACAAACAATTAAAAGGCCAGAATGGTAGATGCCAACCGCCACAAAATCG